>CANHDY010000019.1 GCA_947459535.1 Rickettsiales bacterium
CCACGGCAATATCGGCTTTGTGCGCAGCGAATTCTGCCTGTGCTTCGGGCGATTTCAGCGAGACCGGTGTGTAGACTTTCAGCCCATGCGAAAGCGCAAGCTGATGCACGTGGGAAGGTGTTTCTTTCTGCCCGCGACCGGCCGGGCGAGGCGGCTGGGTGTAGGCTGCGATGACTTCGTGCTCTGATTCAATCAGTGCTTTGAATGTGGGAATGGCAAACGTCGGTGTGCCCATGAATACGATGCGCATTTAGGACTCCGTCATTCCGGCGAAAGCCGGAATCTAGTTATCAATAAAGCTGGATCCCGGCCTACGCCGGGATGACGACTAGCCATGATTGCAGTGGTCGCCGTGGACATGGTCGTGCTCGAAATGGCCGAGCTTTTTCATTTTCTGCAGCTTGCGCAGAATCATGTCGCGCTTGACGCTTGAAATATGATCCACAAACACGATGCCGTTTAAGTGATCAATCTCGTGCTGGATGCAGGTGGCAAGCAAGCCGTCAAACTCGCGTTCACAGGTTTTGCCATCCAAGTCGAGGTAGCGCACTTTCACCACATCCGGCCGCGTCACTTCCGCAAACTGATCGGGAAACGACAGGCAGCCCTCTTTATACACGCGCTCATCGTCCGAGCCGCTGATAATCTCCGGGTTAATCAGCACCCACTGCTCGCCGGGGCCCTCATTTTCGCGCCATGTCACATCCGCCACCAGCATACGTTTCAGCACGCCCACCTGCACCGCAGCAAGGCCAATGCCACGCTCGTAATACATGGTGTCGAACATATCGGCGGCGAGTTTTTTCACGCTCTCATCGATGGAATCAATGGGGGCGGATTTGGTTTTCAGCCGTGGATCCGGCGCGATAACGAGGGGTAAAATAGCCATAATCACATTATAAATCAGTTAAGCACATCGCGCAAGCGGCCAAGACTCTCTTCCTTGCCTAGAATCTCCATCACCTCAAACACCCCGGGGGAGACAAGTTTGCCGGAAAGCGCAGCGCGCAGCGGCTGTGCAATATCACCCAGTTTTTTCCCGATTTTTTCGCCGTAAGCCTTGCAAAGAGCCATCGTCGCTTCATGGGAAAAGTCGCTGCTTGCTTCCAGCTGTGGCAGCAGGTCTTTGATCAGCTCGCGCCCGCCCTTATCCAGCAGTTCGGCTGCTTTTGCATCCAGCGCAATCGGGCGCTTCGCCGCATAAAACGCGGCATTATCTGCCAGCTCCTTGATGGTTTTGGCGCGCTGCTTCAGGCCGGGCGTGGCGCGTAGCAAGCGCGCCTCGGTGGACGGTGAACGGTGGACGGTGGACAAACACGCGGGACTTACGCTGTCTACTGTCCACTGTCTACTGTCCACAATCAAATCGACCAGCCGCTTATCATCTGCTTCCCTGATATAATGGCCGTTCAGATTTTCAAGCTTCACAAAATCAAACCGTGCGGGTGATTTGCCGCAGCCGGATAGATCAAACCACAAGATGGCCTGCTCGGTGGAAATAATTTCATCATCACCATGCGCCCAGCCGAGGCGCAGCAGGTAGTTGCGCAGCGCTTCCGGCAGATAGCCCATCTCGCGGTATGCCTCCACCCCCAGCGCGCCGTGGCGCTTGGAAAGCTTGGCGCCATCCGGCCCATGAATCAGCGGCACATGGGCAAACGCGGGCGGCGTCCAGCCCATCGCCTGATAAATCATCAGCTGGCGGAAGGTGTTGGTGAAGTGATCATCCCCGCGAATCACCTGCGTCACGCCCATATCGTGATCATCCACTACCACCGCGAGCATGTAAGTCGGCGTGCCGTCTGAGCGCAGCAGCACCATATCGTCCATTTCTTTCGCCTCGACGCTGACGCTGCCGCGTATGCCGTCATCCACCGTGATGCTGCCCTCAAGCGGCGCTTTGATGCGGATGGATGGCTTGATACCCGCGGGGGGTATGCCACCATCGCGCCATGGGCTTTTGAATTTAGCATTCGGATTGGCTTTGCGAAATTCATCCAGCTCGGCGGGCGTGGTGTAGCAATGATAGGCTTCGCCCTTTTTTAGCAGCTCCTCGGCCACTTCGCGGTGCCGCGCCGCACGTGCGAACTGGTAAAACGGCTCGCCGTCCCAATCAAGCCCCAGCCACTTCAGCCCGTCTAAAATCGCTTGCGTTGCCTCAGGCGTTGAACGCTCGCGGTCGGTATCTTCAATACGCAGCAGAAATTTGCCGCCGGTGTGTTTGGCATAGAGCCAGTTAAAAAGCGCGGTGCGTGCACCGCCAATATGCAGATAGCCGGTGGGTGAGGGTGCGAAGCGGGTGATGGTCATAGTGGATGACGGTTGGCGGATGACGGATGACAGAAAACAAGATTCCTAATAGTACTGATATGAAACTGCAATTAGAAATAATGACCCCGTCATCCGTCATCCGTCATCTGTCGTCTGAACGCGAGCGCCTGCCGCTATGGATTCCGGTGATGCTGGGCGCGGGGATGGCGCTGTATTTTTCTCTGCTTTTCGAGCCGCCGTTATGGCTGGCAGCGTCATTGCTTGTCTGCTGTGTGCTGGCTGGCTGCCTTCTTCGCAGGCATCTGCTGGCAAGGGTGCTGTGCATCGCACTGGCGCTGGCGGCGGCTGGTTTTGCGCTGGCGCAGTTTCGCACCCAGCAGGTGTCAACGCCGGTGCTTTACGGCGAGCTTTTTTACAAAACTGTAGAGGCGCGTGTGGATGATATTCATCTGCGCGAAAAAGCAAGGCGACTGGTGCTCACAGATGCCGCCATCGAAGGTCTATCCACACAAAGAACACCCCAGCGCCTGAGCATTACGCTGAAGAAAGATGCGCCGGATGTACGCATTGGCGACCGAGTGCGTGTGAAGACGATGCTGTTTGCCCCGCCCGCGCCCGCCATGCCCGGCGGGTATGACTACACGCGCGCGCTTTATTTCCAGGGCATCGGCGCGGTGGGGTTTTCGCCCTCTGAGATTGAGATTCTGGAAAAAGGCGCACCGAGGCAATTTGAAGAAGCGCTGAATACCCTCAGGCTGGCGCTCGCCGAGCGTATCAGCGCGCCGCTTTCTAAAGAAAACGCGCCGGTTGCCACCTCGATCATGGTGGGTGAGCAATCGGCGGTGTCTGAGGAGGTGTCCGAAGCAATGCGGGACGCCGGCATCTATCACGTGCTATCCATTTCCGGCCTGCACATGACACTGGCTGCCGGACTGCTCTATTTCACAGCGCGGCTGCTGCTTGCGCTCTATCCGCCGCTGGCGCTGCGCTGGCCGGTGAAGAAAATTGCAGCCTGCATCGGTCTTACCGGCGCGTTTGCCTACCTGCTGCTGGCGGGCTATCCGGTGCCGGCGGTGCGCTCCTTTATCATGGTCGCGTGTGTGATGCTGGCGATTTTATGCGACCGGCGCGGTATCAGCCTTTATTCGCTGGCGTGGGCGGCCACACTCATTTTGCTGTGGCAGCCTGAAGCCGTGGTCAGCGCCAGCTTCCATCTGTCTTTTGCGGCAACACTCGGCATTGTGGCGCTGTATGAACGTTTCAGCCATTCCTTTGCTGCGTGGGGAGAAGGGCTCGTGCGGCGTGTGTGGCTTTATTTTGTGGCGGCAATGATGACCTCGCTGGTGGCCACGCTGATGACCGCGCCGCTGGTCGTTCATCATTTCAACCGCTTCACCGCGCTCGGCATCATCGCGAACATGCTGCTCATGCCGCTTATTTCGTTTTGTATTATGCCAGTGGCGGTGGTTGCGCTGATTGCCATACCTTTTGGTTTAGAGCTATGGCCACTTAAACTTCTTGATAGCGGCCTGAGCTTGATGGTCGAAGGCGCACGCTGGTTTGCCAGCTTTTCTGCCGCCAATATCATGCTGCCCTCACTTTCTAGCTGGGGTTTTGCACTTACGATTATCGGCGGTTTATGGCTCTGCCTATGGAAAACAAACCTGCGATTTTTTTCACTGCCAATCATTTTTATTGGTATTGCTACGATCGCACTTCAACAACCGTATGATCTTCTCATCAGCGATGATGGCAGCAAAGCCGCGCTACGGCAGGAAGATGGGCGCTGGCTTTTTCTGCGCGGCACGCCAGAAAGTTTTGACGGCGCGCAGTGGCTGCGTGCCCACGCAGTAGCGGATGCACAGCTCGCCAAAGACAGCCCGCAGACCAGCTGCGACCGCACGCGCTGCATCATCAGCGCGCATGGCAAAAAGATTGTCATCGGCAAAAGCAAAAAACGCCGCGAAGCTTTGTGTGATGGCAGCGCTGATATCCTCATCTCGGATGCGTATCTTTCCAAAGAAGAATGCCGGCATATCGAACATGTGTTTGACAAGCGAAAGCTGAATCAAACCGGCGCGGTGGGTATTCGCTTCAGCGGCAACAAAATGGAAGTGGTGACGGCAAGTGAGCAGCGGGGGGCAAGGCCATGGGTAATGCTGCCACCGCAGCGCTTGCATAGGCAGGAAAATCACGCTACCACTGCAGACGATGAGTACACCGAAACTACTGAAATCGAGAATTTTCCATAGCCGCCTCTTTGCGCTGGCGCTGGCGCTGTTGCTGTTTGTCAGCCAGCCGCTGCTGGCGTGGGATTCGCCGCTTCGCCACCTGATGCTGGCGCTTGGCACACTGCTTGTGGCGGTGGGAGCGCTTGGGCGAGTTTACTCTTCGGCGTTTATCGGTGGGCGCAAAAACGAGCAGGTGATTCGCAGCGGGCCTTTTTCCATCGTGCGCAACCCGCTTTATGTCTTTTCTTTCATCGGCGTGATCGGTATTGGGCTGCAATCGGGCATGGTGCTGCTGGCGGTGCTGCTCGCTGTGGTTTTTATTCTTTATTATCCGCTGGTGGTCGCCAAAGAAGAGGCATTTTTAGAAAATAAATTTGGCGAGCCCTACCGCGACTATAAGCAGCAGGTGCCGCGCTGGCTACCCGCATTCAAGCTATGGCAGGAGCCAGAACATAGCGAGGTGATGCCGCCGTTCATTCGCCGCACCGCGCTGGATGCGCTGGCATTCTTTGCGGCGCTTCCTGCGTTTCTGGTCATCCATAGCCTGCAACAATCTGGCCTGCTTCCAATATGGCTGACGCTGCCATGATTGACAGCTGTACCATGGTATGGTACAGTCGTGATTAAAAGTTTCGCACACAAAGGGCTGGAAAAATTCTTTCGCACGGGCTCAAAGGCTGGCATTCAGGCGAAGCACGCGAGCAAGCTGCAAGCCATATTGTTTCGTCTGAACCACATGAATGCGATAGAGGATGTTGATTTTCCTGGTTTGCATTTGCATCCGCTTAAAGGGAAGCTTGCAGGACTCTGGTCGGTGCGTGTCAGCGCAAACTGGCGTATCATTTTTCGTTTTGAAAATGGCGAAGTCGACAAAATAGATTATGTGGATTATCACTAGGGAGAATATTGATGGAAATGTTTAATCCGCCGCACCCGGGAGAGGTTATTAAAGAGCTATACATGAAACCGATGAAGCTTTCAGCAACAGCGCTTGCCGAGCGTATCGGTGTCGAACGAAAAGCTATTTCAAGGCTCGTCAACGGGCATGTTGGGATTACGGCTGAAATGGCGATCAAACTCAGCAAAGCATTTAACATGTCGGCGGAGGTCTGGCTGAGAGAGCAGGCTGCGTATGACCTCTGGCACGCTAAGCAGCGCATGAAAAAAGAAATAGCCAAAATTAAGCCCTATAATTTTCGTGATTATGAAGACCGCCCTCATACTTAAGTTTGATTTGTGACCTTAGCCCCAAGCATAGATAGAATTGAACATCCGCTGCTGGATGCCCTAAACCCCGAGCAGCGCCGCGCGGTGGAGGCAACCGCTGGGCCTGTGTTGGTGCTGGCGGGCGCGGGCACCGGCAAAACCCGCGTGCTCACCACACGCATCGCCCATATTCTGATGAACCGGATGGCCTTTCCCGGCGAGATTCTGGCGGTGACGTTTACGAATAAAGCCGCGCGCGAAATGAGCGAGCGTGTGACGCATCTGACTGGTGCGAATCAGTCGCTGTGGATGGGCACGTTTCACTCCATTGGGGTGCGCATCATTCGCCGCCATGCTGAAAAACTCGGCCTTACTTCCAGCTTCACGATTCTGGATGAGGATGATCAGCTGCGCCTCATCAAAGCGATTCTGCTGGAGCAGGGGATTGATGGCAAAACCCTGCCACCAAAACTTTTTCTCTCGGTCATCCAGAGCTGGAAAGACCAGGGGCTGACGCCGCAGAAGATAACCTCCGACAAAGATCTAAGCGCGCTCGCTGGCCACGGCCTTGCTGTCTACAAGCTTTATCAGGCGCGCCTGCGGCAGGTGAATGCCTGTGATTTTGGCGACTTGATTCTGCACATGCTCACGCTCTTTACCGAGCATCCGAATGTGCTGGAGGAATATGCGCGCCGCTTCAAATATATTCTGGTGGATGAGTATCAGGACACCAACATCTCGCAATATCTCTGGCTGCGCCTGCTTGCGAGCTTTCATAAAAACATCTGCTGCGTGGGCGATGACGACCAGTCCATCTATAGCTGGCGCGGCGCGGAAGTGGGCAACATCCTGCGTTTTGAAAAAGACTATCCTGATGCCGCGGTGATTCGGCTGGAGTGCAACTATCGCTCGACGCCGCATATTCTCGCCGCCGCCTCCGCCGTCATCGCAAATAACCGCAGCAGGCTTGGCAAAACTCTCTGGACACCCGCCAAAGATGGTGAAAAAATCCGTCTGAAATCGCTGTGGGATGAGGGCGAAGAAGCGCGCTTTGTTGGCGAAGAGGTGGAGCAGCTGCAGCGCGAAAAAACACCCCTGAGCCAGATGGCGATTTTGGTGCGCGCTGGTTTCCAGACCCGCGCGTTTGAAGAACGCTTCCTGACGCTTGGCGTGCCCTACCGCGTGATTGGCGGCCTGCGCTTTTATGAGCGCGCCGAGATTCGCGACGCGGTCGCTTACCTGCGCGTCATCTCCTCGCCGCAGGACGACCTCGCCTTCGAGCGCATCATCAACACCCCGAAGCGCGGTATCGGTCAGGCGACGCTGCAGCAGCTGCATTCTGCGGCGCGCAGCCTGAATGGCAGCCTTTATCAGGCAACACAGCACTTGCTCAGTGTGGGCGAGCTAAAAGGTAAATTAGGCGCGGCACTTGCCAAATTTATCGAAGGTTGTGAGCGCTGGCGCGCGCAGCTTGGTGTGCTCACCATTGCAGAAGTGACCGAACTGATGCTGGAAGAAAGCGGCTACCGCGCGATGTGGCAGCAGGAAAAAACCCCCGAAGCCGCTGGCAGGCTGGAGAACCTGAAAGAACTCACCCGCGCACTCGGCGAATTTGAAAGCCTGAATGCGTTTTTAGAGCATGTGAGCCTGGTGACTGAAGCGGCCAATGCCGATAATAATCTCGACATGGTCAGCCTGATGACGCTGCACGCCGCCAAAGGCCTTGAGTTTGATGTGGTGTTTCTCCCGGGCTGGGAGGAGGGGCTGTTTCCTCATCAGCGCGCGCTGGATGAGGGCGGGCTTAAATCGCTCGAGGAAGAGCGCCGCCTTGCCTATGTCGGCATGACGCGTGCGCGCAGGAAGCTCTATATTTCCCACGCCGCGAACCGCCGCATCTATAACCAGTGGCAATCAAGCATTCCGTCGCGCTTTATTGCCGAAATTCCGCCGGAGCATGTCGAAAAAATCGGCGGCGGCATGACCAATCAGATGGCCAGCTGGAAGCATGAAGTAGCGTCGATTCTTTCTTCTCCCTCGCCCCTTCGGGGAGAGGGCAGGGGTGAGGGGGCAAGTGATGGCAAGTTCATTAAAAACCAGCGTATTTTCCACCAGAAATTTGGCTATGGCCGCATTGTCTCAGTCAGCGGCAATCATATTGAAATTGATTTTGAAAAAGCCGGCCACAAAAAAGTGCTCGCGGATTTTATCGAGGCGGTTAGCTGAGCATGGCCTGCTTATTGACAGTAGGCAATGCGGCCACTGCTTTAGGCGCTACAGCATTGGCTTGGCTGACATCTGTGGCAGCAGAAATTAGGCTGGCCTCTTCTTTTTTCCGCTCTTTTCCTTTTGCATCATCTTTACCAAGCAGCCCATTATTTATTACGCCTTCTTGAATCGCGTCTTTAAGCTTTCCTTTTTTTATCTCGATATCTTCGGTAGCATCTTGCTTTTCTTTTTCCAGTTGGTCTTTCGCAACAGGTAAAACAAGTTTTGCAGGGTTAATGGGCATCATCGGCATGGCCGGAAGCTGAGCCATCGCCTCCAGCCCTTTAACGTGATCTTCCTGCTTTTCTACTTTTTGGGCACGTTCGATAATCTGTGTACTGATTGTGCGTGCTTCTTTGAAATCGTCATGCCGTTCTTTAATCTCGGCTTTTGCTTCAGCGGTTGCGCCGCCATGATTTTCTATTGTTTTTTGCGCCTCATGGCCTTCCAGCCGCGTCATAGACTCCTGAAGCTGATGCATTTCTTTTTTAGTTTGCTCCAGCGTCGGTGTTTTTTTTGCTGCTTCTATTTGCTCAGCTGTTGCAACTTTTTCCTTAGCCTCCTGCTGGCGAACAGCATCTTGCTTTCCAGAAGGCAGTGCATGGTATTTCAGCCGCGCAAAATCTTCCCTCAGGACATCCCCGCTGGTTTTGCCAGCATCAGTTAGAGTAACATTGCCGTTTTGATCGACATTGACACGGAGGATTTGATAGTCCGTTCTGGTCGGATCAATCGATTCAAAATAGCGCCGTTCCTGATCATTGAAAAACTGGTAGGTGGCGCGCGTGAAGGCGCGGTCGTCGCGCAGGTCAGAAAATCTTGGCATGCTGGCAATCAGGCTCTCAGTGCGCAGCTTGTCAGAGACCATGCTATCATAGAGCTTTTCCTCGGCCGAGGCGATGATGCTGGCAACCAGCGTTGCCAGCCGTGAACCCGGCGGCAGCGGAACATTTCCCAGCGCGGCCATCAGGCTGCGAATTCGGTCGGGGTCGGTCGTGGATTTAATGCTGCTTTGTATCGCGTCAATACCTTCCTTCGCCGCTTTTTCAAGCGCGCGCCAGATTTTTTCCTGAGCAGAAGATGTCTCCATTGAAACATTTTACTGCGTTTCAGCGGTCAGTTTCCAGCTGAGTAATGTGAATTTATTATGGCAGTGGTCAGCGCGACTGAGGCCGTGCTTCATAACCATAAGAAATATAACAATAGTGCTGCGCTGAAAACAGGGACAGAGCGGCTACATCTTCGCGATTTTATTAAGGAAGCCATCACATTCGGACTGCAGCTGGCTGCTGACGGCGGTCATCTGCGTCGCCATGGTGATAACGCTGGTGCTACCACCATCACCGCTGCCGCTGATATTGCGGGCGATTTCGCGGGTGGCGGCCTGCTGCTGCTCTACGGCGCTGGCGATCGTTGTGGAGATGTGGTTGATGTTCTGCACCACTTCCGTGATCTGCTGCACGGACTTCACGCTCTCCAGTGTCGAGGTCTGCATATCTTCAACTTTCTGCGTAATCTCGGCAATCGCACTGGTGGTACGGTCTGCGAGTGATTTCACTTCGCTTGCGACCACCGCAAAGCCCTTGCCAGCGTCGCCTGCGCGTGCGGATTCAATGGTGGCATTGAGCGACAGCATGTTGATTTTATCAGCAATGGAGCGAATGAGGCTGATGACGTTGGAGATTTTCTCCGCCGCATCCGAGAGCTTGTCCATGCGCGCGCGGGTTTCTTCTGCTTCCTTGGTCGCATTGCTGACGATGCTCACCGAATCACTCACACGTTTACTGATTTCCAGCGCCGAGGCGGAAAGCTCCTCAATCGCGCTTTCCAGAATCACTGCGTTTTTCTGCAAATTATCGGCCGTGGCGCCAATCTGGGTGGCCATCGTGCCGACCGAGCCTTTGAAATCATCCGCAAGCTTCACCTGATGGCTCACAATCGACCAGGTGAGCATCGCACCAACATATTCGTCATTCGCGTTTTTAATCGCCGACACCAGAAGATCCATGGTTTCCGTGCCGACTTTAATGCGCGCGCGGTGTGGCAGATTCTTAGGATCACCGACCAGACGCCGCTGGTGATCCGGATTTTTATGAAACATATCAAATGATTTACCCATCATATCTTCCGGCCGAACGGGCAGATATTGGTGCAGCCTGCTCAGCGTATTCATGGAAGTATTATTCATGTAGTTGATCTTGAAGTCGTTCTTCACGTCCACTGTCATCACATTCACCGGCATGTCCTGCACCATCTGTTTCAGCAGGTAGGCGCGCTCGGAGTCCTCTTTAAATTGCTGGATGGCGCGTGCCATCTCGCCGATTTCGTCTTTGCGCTCCTGCCCTTTGATTTCTACCGTGAAATCTCCGGAAGATAGCTTGTTCATGATGTGTGTGACGTTATTGATCGAACGAATGGTCATTCGGCTGACAATCACCGCAACAGCCAGCGCGGCGAGTAACGAAACCAGCGTCACAATCGGAACAATCTTCATGCTTTTATCGGCGATCAGCTGGGCAGCAGGGTCGATGGTGTTTTGCGTCTGAACGGTGCCTGCTTGAATGCCATCATAGCCCGATTCGATTTCGGCAAGTTTGGCAAACAGCATATCCATGTCAGGATTTTCGCGCGCCGATTCGGCGGTAAATAAATCGCGGTACGCCACCACCTCATCTTTGAGTTTATCGAGCTTTTCGTGCGAAGCCTGATCGGTGACCGTGCTATGGATGATTTCATCCTTATCGGAAATGTTCTGCATCTTCGTCCGGAAAGTCTCTAGATCTTCCGGCCTGCGATTCAGGATATATTGCTTGCTGGCGATATGCCCTTCCAGCAATGTCTCTGACACCTCGGCTACAATCAGGTTGGTGCGTGCGGCGGTTCGGTAATCGGTGAAGTGGCTTGAGAGTGTTTGTGTATTGACGAAGCTATACGCACCCAGACCGGCCATCAGGAGAATGAGTAGGCTAAACCCGGCATAGATTTTATGAGAAAGCTTCATGGCGTATCCGAATAAAAGTGGAAACAAACACGCGAGGGTTGTACACAAAAACACAACCCATAGCAACTAAATTATTGCAAAATACAATCAATGGTTGTTGCTAATGCTCTTTGCCTTGCTGGTCTTCGCTGTCCGGCAGGTCGTCTTCTTCCACCACCGGCACGGCATAATCGCCCTTCAGCCATTTGCCGAGATCCAGATCGGCGCAGCGCTTGGAACAAAATGGCGCGTAGGGTTTTTCCGCGCGCTTATGGCAGAGCGGACACTTCATCATCTGGATTTTGCCACGGACTTATCATCAATCAACTCATCAATAGCCCGCAGCATAATTTTTGCAGCTAAGGCTTGCTGTTGAACTTCCATATCATCTGGCAGCCCGCTTTCAATGTTTTTCATTTCGGTATGATGCTCTTTGAGCATATCACGGACATTTTTAATTGCCGATTTTACGCTTCCCATGGGAATTTTATGTTCTTCCGCTATTTGCTCGTAGCTTGAGCCTGTGAGCTGGGAGCGGAAAGCTTTCAGGCCTTTGATCGATGCACAGCGTAGATAGAGCTTATACTCGGCTGCAAGCTTGCGAAGCTCTTCTTCGTTCACAATAGCCGGACTAGAACAAGTTTGCTGATATTTGCCTGGCCTGATTGAGTGCTCAAGCGGTGAAATGATATGATCGTTGATTGCACCGATCATATCTGTTTCCAGAATGTAATGTGTTGAATCTCTTCGTCGTAGTTGATCGATCACCGATCTTCTTAGGCTGTTAAGTAGCAAATTGCTGAAATTTTCCGGATCAGTATCTTGTCTATTAATCAAAGACCATAGTTTATCATCAAGTATTTCGCGATAAACATCGTCACCAAGACGCCATGATTTTACACTTCTTTTGATTGGAGCGGCGACACGATCGGCGACATCAAGCATTTTTTTAACAATTTCATTGGCTGCTGGATCATTGGCAGCCACCCCAGAAAAAATTAATGCACGATATTTCGCGCAAAGCTTGTTAAGCGCTATTTTATCAGAAGTTTCGTTTAACATGAATCAGCGACGAAGCGTGGCGATATTTCCGGCATAATCTGCGCTGCTGCCGGTAAAGACGGCGCTGCCAGCCACCAGTACATTCGCGCCCGCCTGAATCACCTGCCTAGCCGTTTGAGGGTTAATGCCGCCATCGACTTCAAGGTCAATCTCGCGGCCACTTGCGGCAATCATGCGGCGAATTTCCTGAATCTTTGGTAGCTGCGAGGCGATAAAACTCTGCCCGCCAAAGCCGGGATTCACGGTCATCACTAAAATCAGATCCACCTTATCCATCACGTAATTCAGCACTTGAGCGGGCGTGGTAGGCACCAGCGACACGCCGCATTTCTTCCCCAGCGACTTGATAAACGACAGCGTGCGATCCAGATGCACGCACGCCTCAGCATGCACGGTGATGATATCCGCGCCCGCCTTGGCATAGGCCTCGATGGAGTGGTCGGGTTTTTCGATCATCAGATGCACGTCAAATATCTTCTGGCTGTGCTTTCTCAGCGAGCTGATGACCACCGGGCCAATGGTGAGGTTGGGTACAAAATGCCCGTCCATCACATCGACATGAATGTAATCGGCTCCGGCGCTGTCAATGGTGCGCACTTCTTCGCCAAGTCTGGCAAAATCAGCAGATAAAATGGAAGGGGCGATTTTGATCGTCATAAGCGCTGCGAGTGCGAGTTAGCTTCAACAAAAGCGCGCAAGACCGCATTCATGTAGCTCTGATAGCCTTTTCCCTGTTTGCGAAACCACCCAAGAACTGGCGCATCCACACGGAAAGAAACCATTTGCTTCGGCGTGGGTTTGAGTATTTTTGCATGGTTCCAAAACGCGTCGGTCAAAGCGGGAATGTCACTGTAATCGATGTCTTCGTCGTGCATAGCATTGAGGCGCTTTTTTTCTGCGCTGCTAAGTCGTGGCAGTTTTTTAGGATTCAGTGCGAACCGAGTGGTATCTTTTTTGCTCACGATCATTACCCTTTCTGGCTGAAATCAGTCGAATGTCCTGGCCGCGCATGGTGTAACTCACAACGAATACCCTTTTTTCGATGAGGGCATAGGTGATGTAACGTACTTCCCCATAATCTCTTTTGCTATCCTGAATAACAATACGGTGATTATCCAAAAACGCTCGCGCCGCGTAATCAAAACGCACCTGATGTTTCGTGACGTTACTGGAAGCTTTCGCATTATCCCATACAAATGTCAGCATAGCTTTATATTTACATTTGTCAATACTGTTATTGCTTCACCAGCACCGCCGCGTAAAATCCATCCATACCACCAGATTCTTGAATGTGGCAGGGCAGGGTGCGCAGCTCGCCGCGTTTGGTGATGCATTCAGTAAGGCCGCCAATATCGGCCGGGCGTATCGCCTGAAGTGCCATATCTTTTCGCTGCGCGAGGAATTTTTCAATCTGCGCCTCGCCTTCCTGCGGCTGCAGCGAGCAAACGGCATAGACCAGCGTGCCGCCCGGTTTTAACATATCGGCGGCGCGCTCAAGCAGGGCGGCTTGGGTCTGGGTCAGGCGGCTGATATCGTTGCTGGTGCGGTGGCGCAGAACATCCGGGTGGCGGCGCGCTGTGCCGGTGGCGGAGCAGGGTGCATCCAGCAAAATAGCATCCGGCGCGCTGGCGGGCGTGTATTTCAGCGCGTCCGCCACCACATAGTCTGCTGAAAATTTCAGGCGGTGCAGGTTGGCTTTAAGTAGTGCCATGCGCTCTTTGGATTGATCGACCGCGGTCACCTTCGCCCCGGCAGCAATTAGCTGCGCGGTTTTGCCGCCCGGCGCGGCGCAGAGGTCAATCACCTGCTTGCCCTTCACATTGCCCAGCAGCATAGCGGGCAGGCTGGCTGCGACATCCTGCACCCACCACTCGCCTTCTGCAAAACCAGCAAGCTGGGTGAGGCCACGCGCCTGCGCCAGCCGGATCGTGCCATTTGGAAGCAGCTGGCCGCCTAGCGTTTCTGCCCATTGTGCGGGGTTTTTCTTCACAGAAATATCCAGCGGCGCCTCGCTTAGATGGCTGCTGGCGATAGCGTGCGCCGTGTCTTTGCCATAGGCGCTGAGCCAGCTGGCATAAAGCCATGCGGGGGTGCAGATTGCGGCCGCATCGTCGGTGCTGATCAGCTTGGCGCCGTCCTGCGCTATTTTTTTCAGCACCGCATTAACCAGCCCGCTTAAGCGTTCCAGCTTCAGCTGCTTGGCCAGCTCCACCGAAGAATGCACCGCCGCGTGGGGTGGAGTGCCGAGAAATAGCAGCTGCGCGGCGCCAAGGCGCAGCGTGTGGGCGATGCGCGGCGCGCTCACTGGCTTTTCCATCAGCTGCGCAAGCAGCGCATCAATCTGGCCGAGGCGGCGCAGTGTGGTTTTCACCAGCAGCTGGGCAAAGGCGCGGTCAGACGGGCTCAGCATCTGAAAATAACGATCCTGCGGCCAGAAACCATCCAGCGGTTTGGCTTTATCCAGCGTGTGCATCAGCGCGCCAACGGCGCATAGGCGTGCATCGCTGGCACCGGCGGATGTTGCAATGGTCGTTGGCTTTGTCTGCATTATCTGGTAGATTTTTGGCTCATTAAAAAAAAGCCTTATGTCACAGATGGAGAAAAGAATGAAGCATCTATTCACACTGGCATTGTTGTTTCTTAGCGCTGCCCCCGCGTTTGCGCAGCTGCCGCCGCCCATGCCGCCCAGCATTGCCATGACCGGCGAGGCCAAAGAGGAGGTAACGCCGGATCAGGCGGTCATCACCGCCACTCTCACCAGCCGTGAAGCGAGGCTGGATGTGGCCAAGCGCAACAATGATGCGCAGCTGGAAAAAGTCATCCAGATCGCGCAGGAATTCAAAATTCCAAAGGAAAAAATCAAGCCCTCCTACATGAATATCAGCCCGGAATATACCTACAACAACGCCCAGCAAAAACAGGAGCTGGTGGGCTATATGGTGAGCCGCACGCTGCAGATCACGCTCGACAAGCTGGACAACCACGAGCGGGTGCTCGCTGCCCTCGTGGAGGCGAAAATCGATCAGGTTAGCGGTGTGGATTTCCGTGTATCTAATCCCGATGCCATCTCCGATCGCCTGCGCATCAAAGCGATGGAAAATGCCAAAGCCAAGGCGGCAGCGCTGGCCGCGGCAGCGGGTGCAAAGCTCGGCAGGCCATACAGTATTCAAGCCTCAGGAAGCTACCTGCAGCCGCCCATGCCGATGCCGATGATGGCAATGGCGCGCGCGGATGTTGCCATGGAAAAAAGCTCGGTGGCGCCCAGCCTGCCAGGTTTGGTAGAGATTCGTGAAACGGTGAATGTTGTGTTTGTTCTTGAGTAGAAAGTGGACGGTGTACAGTGGACGGCGAACAAAAAAGAAATCCATATCAATCCTCAAAAAGCGGTACGCGTAAGGACGGGCTAATAGCACCGCTTACTTCGTCCACCGTCCACCGTCCGCCGTCCACTGAAACCGGCGGCCCCAAAGGCCCGGAGCCCACGCGCTACGGCGACTGGGAGATTGCCGGCAAATGTGTGGATTTTTAGGTTGCGCCGGGGGTGGAACCAGTCTTACATCAATATAAATGTTCAGGAATGGGCTTTTCGTAGGTCAGTTCATTTAACTGGCGGAGTGTGTCTAAAACTGGCAAAAAATGTTTCACGTGAAACATTTTCAGCAACCATTGAACAGGCATGTGAACCATGAAATCATTCAGAAAAGATGCCAATTTCCTATACTGGACACTGGTGGGCGCGTTGCTTTTCATGGCCTTCCTGCACATTATCAATCCGCTGATTCAGCCGCCAGAGCCGGATACGCCTTCGCGAGAGCGCGTTCAGCAGGCCAATGATAAAATCGTGGTGCTGCGCGCCAGCGAGGTGGCGCCCATGCTGCGTGATAGCCATGGTCGCAATTCGCTCGTCTTCGTCTACACCTCGTGGTGTGGCTTCTGTAAGCAGATGATGCCGGATCTGGTTGATCTCTTAAAGCGCGGCAAGCTGGGGGATACCCAGGTCTATTTCCTTTCTCTCGATAGTCGGCGGCTTCAGCTGGCGGAATATCTGGCCAGACATGGTTATGATGAGCAATTTCAGCCATTTCAGGTAAAATCCAGCGCCGTTAATTCACTCGAGGACGTGCTGGCAGCGGGCGGCGCCAACTATCAGGGGCCGATTCCTTATATCGCCTCATTCAGCGCGCAGGGACGTATGCTCGGAGAAGAGGTGGGGCTGGTTTCCAGCGCGCGGATTATTGATCTGGCAACGATGCGGGCAGATACGCAATAGTGTTTATTTTACAACAGCCTGAATAATTACCCCGCCTTTTATCGGCATAGGCCTTGCGCAAGCGAAGTGCTTGTGGCAAGTAAGCCTCCTTTGTTTGTTACCATCAGTTCTAATCAAGGAGTTTTTCATGGATCCGATGACCTTTGTCATTCTCTGCGGCGTGGCGTCGCTGCTTTATGGTGTGGTGGCTGGCCGCCAGATCATGGCCGCACCTGCCGGCTCAGAGAAAATGATCAACATCGCTGCCGCCATTCAGGAAGGCGCGCGCGCTTATCTTAACCGCCAATACACCACCATCGCCATCGTGGGCGTGATGATTGGCGCTCTGCTTGCCTGGCGCCTTGGCTGGTATGTGGGCGTAGGCTTTGCCATTGGCGCGGTGCTTTCCGGCATTGCGGGCTACATTGGCATGAACATCTCGGTGCGCGCCAACGTGCGCACGGCAGAAGCCGCTAAATCCGGCCTGCAGCCGGCGCTGACCATCGCCTTCAAATCCGGCGCGGTGACCGGTATGCTCGTGGTTGGTCTTGGTCTGCTCGGCATTGCGCTTTACTACAACATGCTACTCGGCATGAACATGGACACCCGCAAAATCCTTGAGGCGCTGGTTGCCCTTTCGTTTGGTGCCTCGCTGATTTCGATTTTCGCCCGCCTTGGTGGTGGTATCTTCACCAAAGGCGCGGATGTGGGCGCTGACCTTGTGGGCAAGGTGGAAGCGGGTATCCCCGAGGATGATCCACGCAACCCGGCGGTGATTGCTGATAACGTGGGCGATAATGTTGGCGACTGCGCAGGCATGGCCGCTGACCTGTTTGAAACTTATGTGGTAACGATCGTGGCCACCATGCTGCTCGCAGCGATTTACTTTGCTGGCGAAGCGCAGGGCACTATGATGATGTACCCGCTTGCTATTGGCGGCGCGTGTATCATCACCTCGATCATCGGCACGTTCTTTGTGAAACTCGACAAAACCAAGAACATCATGAAGGCTCTGTATAAGGGTCTCATCTGGAGCGCAGTGCTCTCGGTGCCGGTGATCTGGTACATCACCGATCATATGCTTGGTATCAACACCAGCTACAGCGTGGGTGGGCAGGAATTTGTCGGTCGCCATATCTTCTACTGCGCACTGATTGGCCTTGGTGTCACCGGCGCGCTGGTATGGCTCACCGAGTACTACACCTCCACCAAGTATCGTCCGGTGCGTAGCGTGGCGCAGGCCTCGACCACTGGTCATGGTACGAACGTGATTCAGGGTCTGGCCGTGTCGATGGAAGCCACCGCGCTTCCTGCGATCGTGATCTGCGCTGGCATCATCGGTGCGTACCTGCTCTGCGGCCTGTTTGGTATTGCCATTTCGGCAACCACCATGCTGGCGCTGGCCGGTATCGTGGTGGCGCTGGATGCTTACGGGCCGGTCACGGATAATGCTGGCGGTATCGCCGAAATGTCCGGCCTGCCGAAAGACATCCGCGAAACGACCGATGCGCTGGATGCCGTCGGCAACACCACCAAAGCCGTGACCAAAGGCTATGCCATTGGCTCGGCGGCACTGGCGTCGCTCGTGCTCTTTGCGGCTTACACCGAAGATCTCAAACACTATTTCCCGAATATTGAAGTGAAGTTTGAGCTTTCGGATCCTTATGTCGTGGTGGGGCTCCTCATGGGCGGATTGCTGCCGTACCTGTTCGGTGCGATGGGCATGATGGCCGTGGGTCGTGCTGCGGGCTCGGTGGTGGTGGAAGTTCGCCGCCAGTTTAAAGAGATCCCGGGTATCATGGCGGGCACCGCGAAGCCGGATTACGGCCGCGCAGTGGATATGCTCACCAAAGCTGCGATTAAGGAGATGATTGCTCCCAGCCTGCTGCCAGTGCTGGCACCGGTGGCGCTGTACTTCGTGATCAACGCGATTGCGGGTCAGGCTTCGGCATTTGCTGCGCTGGGCGCGATGCTGCTTGGTATTATCATCACCGGCCTGTTCGTTGCGATTTCCATGACCGCCGGCGGCGGCGCGTGGGATAACGCGAAGAAATACATCGAAGAAGGCCATCATGGCGGCAAAGGTTCGGAAGCTCACAAAGCAGCCGTCACCGGTGATACCGTGGGTGATCCCTACAAGGACACTGCCGGCCCTGCCGTCAACCCGATGATCAAGATTGCCAACATCGTGGCGATTTTGCTCCTCGCACTGCTCGCGCACTAGGCTGCAAGTCCCCGCGAAAGCGGGGACCCTGTAGATTTTATTCGTGATAAAGCCCCGCCATGCGGCGGGGCTTTTTTTGATGGATTTTTTTGCTATAGTACTGCGTAGTGCAGCACGTAGCCAATCAGCACCAGCGGTAAGACCATCTTAGGTTTGGCGCCGAGGAAACCGGCCGCCAGCGTGAAAAAGTTGCCGAGTGTGACCCAGCTGAGAACCAGTAAGAACACCAGATATGTATTGAAAATATGGCGCGCTTTATCATAGAGGCTATCTGGAATATTCCAGCCATCAGGCTTGCGTTTGCTGGCGAGAAATGTGCCCAGCCACCAGTTAAACATCTGCCCCAGCACCCCGCCCGCGACTGCAAGCACGATGGCGGCGGGTATGTTAAAGTCCTCAAACCCAGAGCCCTCAAAACCTTTCATCGCCGCCATGGTCGCTTCCGATGAAAACGGAATGATGGTGGCAGTGTGAAAAGCTTCGAAGAAGACGTTTAGGTAGTCGTTCATGACTTAAAGCCCCGCGTTTAATTTTTTCCCCTCTCCCGCAAGCGGCAGAGGGGAATGATACTAAGCTTTCCGCTCAATCACAAACCGCGCAAGGTTGCGAAGATTGTCCGCTTTTTTATCAAACACTGAAAGGTGCGAGATAGCTTGCTGAATCAGCGTCTGTGCATGGTCACGCGCGCGCTCAATCCCCATGCTTGAAACCAGCGTGGCTTTACCCGAGTCTTTGTCCTTGCGAACCGTTTTGCCAACCTTGGTGCGCGTGCCCTCCGCATCCAGCAGATCATCGGTAATCTGGAACGCCAGACCCATATCATGCGCGTAGGCACGCAGCAGGTTGCGCATCATGTGCGGCGCTTTGCCAAGAATCGCGCCTGCCTCGCACGACACCGCAAACAGCTCGCCGGTTTTCAGACGCTGCAGGCGGATAATCTCATCCACCGCGAGCTGCTTGTGCTCAGCTTCCATATCCATCATCTGGCCGCCGACCATGCCCCAGCAGCCAGAAGCCTGTGCCAGCGCCGCAATTAATTCACAGCGCACATTCGGATCAGGGTGGGTTTTGGTGCTTGCCAGAATCTGGAACGCATAGGCCTGCAGCCCATCGCCAGCGAGAATGGCCGCTGCCTCACCAAACGCCTTGTGGCAGGTGGGTTTGCCGCGGCGAAGATCGTCATTATCCATGCTCGGAAGGTCATCATGAATCAGCGAATAGGTGTGGATGAACTCAATGGCGCACGCGGCCTCAATGGCGGATTCGCGGCTGACACCAAACAGACCGGCCGAGCAGACAGTGAGGAAGGGGCGCAGGCGCTTGCCGCCGGAGAGCGCGGAATAACGCATCGCCTCCAGCACCGCTTCTTCGCCGCGCACACGCTCATCCGGCGTGCTGGCGGCGACTTTTGGTGTCATGGAGATGACGGTGGCAGAGTAGGCTTCTGGCGCGCGCAGGAGCTGCCCCATGCGTGCTTCTAAATCGTCGGATACGTCTTTAATTGCGTCGCCTAAATTCTCGGGGAGTTTGATGACCATAGGGCTATGCTGCATCCAGCGGCTTGGTGGCGAGGCCACCGTCCTGAGTTTTCATAATCGCTTCTACTTTCATACGTGCTTCTTTCAATTTCTGGTCGCAGTAGTTCTTAAGCTCCGTGCCACGCAGGTAGTCTTGAATGGATGATTCGAGGTCAGCATTGCCGCCTTCTAGCTTGCGTACAATCGCCTCCAGCTCTTTCAGCGCTTCTTCAAACGACACGTTTTGAGGCGCGGCTGGCGTTTTGGCGTGGCTGCTATCGGGCATGGTTTTTTCCTTTAAAATAGAGCCGCATCATACGAAAAAAACCACGTGATCGCAAGGCATTAGTGCTTCAGTGCCTTGACCATGGCTGTCATCCCCGCGAAAGCGGGGATCCAGTCTTTCTTTAGACGCCAAAAGTCTACTGACTTTTGGCTATTCTGGATCCCGTGCTCGTGACGCTGCTTCGTCACTCCACGGGATGACGTTACTTCAGTGCCTTGACCAGCTCTTCCGTGACCTTCTTGGCATCGCCAAAGAGCATCATCGTATTGTCCTGATAGAACAGCTCATTCTCAATCCCGGCATAGCCCGCGGCCATGGAGCGCTTGATGAAAATCACCGTCTTTGCCAGCCCCACATCGAGAATCGGCATGCCGTAGATCGGGCTTTCAGGGTTGGTTTTCGCTGCCGGGTTGGTGACGTCATTCGCGCCGATCACGAAGGCAACATCGGTGGTGGAAAAATCGCTATTGATATCCTCCAGCTCAAACACGCTGTCATAAGGCACATTTGCCTCGGCGAGCAGCACGTTCATATGCCCGGGCATGCGGCCAGCAACCGGATGAATGGCATAGCGCACGCGCACACCTTCTTTTTCCAGCTCGGAAACCATCTCGCGCAGCGCATGCTGCGCCTGCGCCACCGCCATGCCATAGCCGGGCACGATGATGACCGAGGAGGCGTTTTTCATGAGATAGGCCGCGTCCTCGGCGCTGCCGGCCTTCACCGGGCGCTCGTCTTTCTGTGCGCCGCCTGCGCTGGTGCCTGTGTCGCCAAAGCCACCGAAAATCACATTGATGATCGAACGGTTCATCGCTTTACACATAATGTAAGAAAGAATCGCGCCCGACGCGCCCACCAGCGCGCCTGTGATGATCAGCATGGTGTTGCCCAGCGTAAAGCCGATACCGGATGCCGCCCAGCCGGAATAAGAGTTGAGCATGGATACCACCACTGGCATATCCGCGCCGCCGATGGGCACAATAATCAGCACCCCGATGACAAAGGAAAGCAGCACCAGCGCCACAAACAATGTTTTGCTCTCGCTGGCGCAGAAGAGAATAATCAGCAGCACCAGCGCCGCGCCAAGCATGGCGTTGAGCGCATGCTGGCCGCCAAAGCGCAGCGGTTTGCCGCTCATGATGCCTTGCAATTTTGCAAACGCTACCACCGAGCCAGAAAAAGTAATCGCGCCGATGGCCGCCCCCAGACTCATCTCCAGCAAGCTACCAAAATGCAGGCTGCCGCTATTGCCGATGCCGTAGGATTCCGGTGACCACAGCGCGCCTGCCGCCACCAGCACGGCCGCCAAACCCACCAGCGAGTGAAACGCCGCCACCAGCTGCGGCATCGCCGTCATTTCAATGCGCTTGGCGATAAACCAGCCAATGCTGCCGCCGATGGCAATGCCGAGGATGATCAGAAAATAATTGCTGATGGAGGGCAGGGTGAGGGTGGTGATGATGGCAATCGCCATGCCGACCATGCCATACATGTTGCCGCGCCGCGCAGATTCCGGCGAGGAGAGGCCTTTCAGCGCCAGGATGAATAGCACCGATGCCACGAGATAAAGAAGTGCGGTGGTGTTGGTCATATTCAAATCCCCGCGAAAGCGGGGATCCTGACATCGCAGGAACCCGGTATTGAGTCATAGATATCAATCCACTCAGGATTATGCTTCTCAACCAGCTGAATTTTCCAGTCTCTCTTCCATTTTTTCATTTGTCTTTCCTTTTTAGAAGCATCCTCGGCAGTAGCATGAACTTCAAAATATACCAAGCGCCTGACAAAATATTGTTTTGTAAAACCATCATATACAGTCTCTTTGTGTTCATGACCTCGACGTTTGATATCATCGGTTACGCCAATATACATAACGCCTCTTTTTTTGCTGGCCATGATATAAACATAGAATTTTCCCATGCGGCTCTTTCAGGATCCCTGCTTTCGCAGGGATGTATTATCCTTCTTCTGAAACATCGCCAACATTCTTTGAGTGACGACAAAGCCGCCAAAGATATTGATGCTGGCAATCACCACGGCAATAAACCCGGCCAGATGAGAAAAGCCCTGACCTTCAGGCCCCAGCGCAATCATGGCGCCGACAATGATGATGCCGGAAATAGCATTCGTGACCGCCATCAGCGGCGTGTGCAGCGCCGGGGTGACTTTCCACACCACATAATAGCCAACAAAGCATGCAAGCACGAATACCGTGAGCGCAAATACAAACGGATCCACCCCGCCGCTCTGTTGCAGCTGAAGCTGCAGGGCATTGACCTCTTCGGCAAGCTCGGTCGCCTGCTGTGCAATGTTATTGGCTTTGTCACCAATGGAATTATCAAACATGGTTTCTCCTTTATGCCGTCATCCCGGCGAAGGCCGGGATCCAGCTTTTTAATATGACGAAAAATGTCTTCTGACATTTTTCTTCTCTGGATCCCGGATAAATTTTGCTGCTGCAAAATTTTCCGGGATGACGTCACGAGAATACAGGGTTCATGACCACCCCATCCTTCGTCAGTAACGTGCCTTGGATGAGTTCATCCTCCCATTTAATGCTCAGGCCATCTTTGCCGAGCATCAGGGCGGCGATGAAGTTGTAGAGATTGCGTGCGTAAAGTTGGCTGGCATCAGCCGCCACACGCGAGGGAAGATCGGTGGCGCCAAGAATGGTCACGCCGTGGTGGGTGATGGTCTCATCCGGCCTCGTCAGCTCGCAGTTGCCGCCGCGCTCCGCCGCAAGATCAACGATCACGCTGCCCGGCTTCATGCTTTCCGCCATCGCCGCTGTGATGAGTTTGGGTGCGGGCTTGCCGGGAATGAGCGCGGTGGTGATGACGATGTCCTGCTTCGCGATCGTATCGGCAATGAGTTTTGATTGTTTCTGTTTGTATTCCTCGCTCATTTCTTTGGCATAGCCGCCAGAAGTTTCCGCGCCTTCGGCGGGCACTTCGATGAATTTTGCGCCCAAGCTTTCGACCTGCTCTTTCACCGCCGGGCGCACATCAAACGCTGAAACAATCGCCCCCATGCGCTTTGCAGTCGCAATCGCCTGAAGCCCGGCCACACCCGCGCCAAGCACCAGCACTTTAGCGGCGGCGACAGTGCCTGCGGCGGTCATCATCATCGGGGTGGCTTTGCCGAGCAGGTAGCTGGCCTCAATCACCGCGCGATAACCGGCAAGGTTGCTCTGCGAGGAGAGCACATCCATCGCCTGCGCGCGGGAAATGCGCGGCAGCAGCTCCATTGAAAAGGCAGAGATTTTATTCTGGTTATAAAGCTCCAATGATGCCTGATTGCTGTAGGGATCAAGCATGCCGATGAGCGCTGCTGATGGCTTCATCGCTGAGATTTTGCCCGCTGAAGGGGCGCGAACACACAGAAAAATATCAGCGGCAGAAAGATCGCTGCTGATGGCCGCGCCAGCTTTTTCATAGTCGCTATCGGCAATCGAGGAACCAAGCCCCGCGCCGCTTTCCACCAGCACGCGCGCGCCGAGCGACACCAATCGCTTCACACTGTCCGGCGTGGCGGCAACACGCCTTTCACCTTGAGACTGTTCTTTGGGGATGAAGATGGTGGTCATGGTTGTGTCATCCTGTGGCGCGCCTCGCGCGAGCACAGGATCTTGTGCATCATTGATGAAGATCCTGCGCAGCCGCTTCGCGTCTCGCAGGATGACGTGTACCCTATTTCAAAAAAAAGCGCAAAGGAGAAAGGGTTAATGTTCCTGGCGCCTTGTGAAGTATCGTCATCACCCGGATTTGCTTGCAAATCCTAGGGTGATCCAGTCAAAAGTGATGCTGGATGGCCTTAGAATTTCTGCGAAATTCAGGCCATGACGAAAAAAAGCGCAAAGGAGAAAGGGTTAATGGTTTCACCGTCATTGCGAGGCTTTAGCCGAAGCAATCCAGAAAAATAAGAGCTGGATTGCTTCGTCGCCAAGTGCTCCTCGCAATGACGGAGCTTGCGGCCACGAAAGGATTCCTGTTTTCCGCCTTCGCCAAGTGGCTTCGGGAGACGCAGTCGCAGGAATGACAAGATAAAAAAGCGCAAAGGGGAAAGGGTTAACGTTTGCCGTCATTGCGAGGCTTTAGCCGAAGCAATCCAGAAAAATAAGAGCTGGATTGCTTCGTCGCCAAGTGCTCCTCGCAATGACGGAGCTTGCGGTCACGACAGGATTCCTGCTTTCCCCCTTCGCCAAGTGGCTTCGGGAGACGCAGTCGCGGGAATGACGGAGTTTTTTTCTGAGAGGGGAGGATTAACAAATCACTCAGGCGTTCATGCCCATACCCATGCCACCCATGTTGTTAGGTAGACCCGGCGGCCCGGGTATGAGCGACCCTAAATCGCCAAATGAAGCGCTACCCATGTCAAGGCCACTAATAGCAATTCCTTCAATAACCGGCTTTTCAATGCCACTTCCGACAAGGTCGGTAATTTCACTTCGTTTAACTACTCCGCCAAGAGCCGTAGCAATGGTACCGCCTCGAACATTAATTGACTCTGCACCTCTATTGATCTTGCCTGCTAAAAAGCCAGGTTGATCTTTGACTAAGCCGACTTCTCCGGCATTAAAAGGTACAAAAATCGCAAGTATAGAGCCAATAACGGG
>CANHDY010000020.1 GCA_947459535.1 Rickettsiales bacterium
CAACGCGCTGACGTAAATCATCACTGTAACTCTTCGTGCTATGGCGCATACTTACCCCCCCATAACACACCTATACAATAATAGCTAATTAAACGTTAAATGCTATATCTTTGTGTTTTTGGCTTTTACACTTGGTTTATTCACACTATTAAACATTATTGGCATAGAGTTTCACGCAACATATGCAGACGAAGAGAATGGGAACGGAATACATTCCGCCTATGCCGCTGCCCTTATTTTTAGCCTAATGATTGCTGCTGAATACCGAGTTGCTACCTTAAAGAAAAGTATACGAGACAGTTTTATAAATTTGGAAGGATCACACATAAAGCGATGGTTGATTGTCATTATCTTTTTTTGTTTTCTTATATCGATAATTGACTTGGTGTTTAACTACAGAAGTAGATTTCTTGAGTTGGTGATTAGTACTTTCTGTATAGGCTTTGCTGCATTTCAAGATCTAAGAGACAGAAGAGATAATATTCAGTAAATATAACAATATATTAAATATAAAAAAGAATTCCCTGAATGCTCACTCTCCGCCCTGCTCTACCTTCCGATGCTGCACTGATTGTCAGCTATATCCGCGAATTGGCCGAATATGAAAAGCTGCTGCATGAATGCCATGCCACCCGAGAGCTGATTGAAAAATGGCTGTTTGATGAGAACAAGGCAGGCTGCATCCTTGCGGAGTGGGAAGGAAAGCCGGCAGGCTTTGCGCTTTATTTTTACAACTTCTCCACCTTTCTTTCCAAACCAGGCATTTACATTGAGGATTTATTTGTACGTCCAGATTTTCGCCGCAGGGGGATTGCTAAGGCGCTATTTCGCCACCTTGCTCAGAAAGCACTGGCAGAGGGCTGCGGACGGCTGGAGTGGTGGGTTCTCGATTGGAATAAGGATGCGATTCGTTTCTATGAATCGCTTGGCGCTGTGCCCATGAACGAATGGACGGTGCAGCGCATTACCGGCGAAGCGCTTGAAAAGCTCGCCGCCTGACGAGAAGGTTTTTATTTGCCCCTGATGCGTGTATGATAGCGGCATGGAATATGCGCTGATTTACACGTTGATTGCCAGCATCGTCACCGCCTTTGTTTTTGGTATGGTCGCGGTAAAGCTGAAGCTGCCCGCCATTCTCGGCTATTTGCTGGCGGGGGTGGCGATCGGCCCGAACACGCCGGGCTTTGTCGCCGATACGTCGCTTGCCAAGCAGCTGGCGGAGATCGGCATCATCCTGCTGATGTTTGGCGTCGGGCTGCATTTTTCTATCAGCGACCTGCTGAAGGCGCGGCGCGTGGCGCTGCCCGGCGCGCTGGGGCAGATGCTTGCCGCTACGCTGGTGGGCGCGCTGCTGGCGGTCTATCTCGGGTTTGGGCTGCTGGAGGGATTTATTTTTGGCTTTTCGCTCTCGGTTGCCAGCACCATTGTGATGATACGCAGCCTCGAGCAGCGGCGCGAGCTGAATTCCGAGGCGGGGAAAATCGCAGTCAGCTGGCTGATTATTGAGGATATCGCCATGGTGCTGGCGCTGGTGATGCTGCCGGTGGTGGCCGAGGTGCTGGCGCGCGGTGAAGCCATCACCCCTACCCTGCTGATTGCCACCTTCTTGGAGGTGGTGTTTAAAATTGGCGGCTTTTTCCTGTTCATGTTTGTGGTGGGGCGGCGCTTTCTGCCGTGGCTGCTGGTCAATATTGCCAAGCTGCGCTCCAGCGAGCTCAGCACGCTCGGCACGCTGGCGATTGCGCTGGGCTTTGCCTCCATTGCGTTTGTGGTGTTTGACGCATCGCTGGCGCTGGGGGCGTTTCTGGCGGGTATGATGCTGAGCGAAAGTGAGATTGGTCAGAAATCAGCGGAAAGCTCGCTGCCGATGCGCGATGCATTTTCGGTGTTGTTTTTTGTTTCCGTGGGCATGTTGTTCAAACCGATGACGCTGCTGAACGAGCCGATGGCAGTGCTCGCGACCTTCTTTATCATCATCGTCATCAAAAGTGTGGTGGCGTATGGCATCATCCGGCTCTTTCGCCAGAGCCGCACAGTGGGCTACACTGTATCAGTCAGCCTCGCGCAGATTGGCGAGTTTTCATTCATCCTCAGCGGCCTTGCCCTCAGCAAGGGGCTGCTTTCTGACGATCTCTATAACCTGATTCTTGCCGGGGCGATGCTCTCGATTGTCGCCAATGCATTTCTGTTCAGGCTGCTGGATAGCATTAAAAAACAGCCATAAAAAAACGCCCGACCAGAGCCGGGCGTTTTTATCTCATGTCATTCCGATTGAGCGAAGCGAACAGAGGAATCTTAAGATCCCTCGACTACGCTCGGGATGACATTAGGCTGCCTTCTTCTTGCTGCCTTTGTTCACCATTTCAGCCAGCGCTTTGCCAGGCTTGAATTTCGGCTTGTTAGCAGCAGCGATTTTGATCACAGCGCCGGTGCGTGGGTTGCGGCCTTCGGTGGCTTTGCGGTGCACGGTGCAGAAGGTGCCGAAACCAACGAGGCGAACTTCATCGCCTTTCGCCATTGCTTTGGACACGATCGCGCAGAATGCATCAACGCAATCAGCAGCCTGTGCTTTGGTCATTTCGCATTTGTCAGCCAGTTCGGCGATCAGCTCATTCTTGTTCATAAAAACTCCCTAGTTGCTTTGGTTTAAGTTTCTACTTGTACGATGCGCGGAAAACCTTCCTTACATCGTTTCAGCTACAAGTAACGGTTTCGTTCAAGCACTAAAAAAACGGCTTGTAAACAAGAAAATCTGCGCATCGCTCAAAAAAAAATGCTTGCTGGGGCGCAGCCATGCTTGTTTTTCCGCCATATCATTCCGTACTCGCAACAATCAAATATACAGAAAAAACACAGGAAAACAGCTGTTTACACTAGGTTTGACAGGAAGCTGTGCGACATACGGACGCGCATAATTTATAGCCTACGAGCGCCGCAAAAAAAGATCTCAGCACGCCAGCAATCAAACCGCTGGCACCACATTATCCGAAAAGCCAGAATCAATTAGCTTGATTTTTTGCCACTCTGTTTGGCATCGCTGTGCACAATCACCGGCGCGGCGGCGTTGTCCACCACATCGGCATTGATGATCACTTCCTCAACATTTTCCTGGCTCGGAATATCGTACATCAGATCCAGCAGAATGCCTTCCAGAATAGCACGTAGGCCGCGCGCGCCGGTTTTGCGTTTGATCGCTTTCGCGGCGATGGCTTTCAGCGCATCATCCGAGAATTTCAGGCGCACACCTTCCATCTCGAAGAGCTTCGCATATTGTTTCACCAGCGCGTTTTTCGGCTCGGTGAGAATCGAAATCAGCGCCGCTTCGTCGAGGTCGGTCAGAGTAGCGATCACCGGCAGGCGACCCACGAATTCAGGAATCAAACCAAACTTGAGTAGATCTTCCGGCTCCACTTTGGAGAACAGATCGCCAATGCGCTGGTTCTCGCTGGAGCGCACATCAGCACCAAAACCAATGGCGGTGCCTTTGCCGCGCGCCGAGATAATTTTTTCAAGGCCAGAGAATGCACCGCCGCAGATAAAGAGGATATTCGCGGTATCCACCTGCAGGAATTCCTGCTGCGGATGTTTGCGGCCACCTTGCGGCGGAACACTGGCCACAGTGCCTTCCATGAGCTTGAGCAGTGCCTGCTGCACGCCCTCGCCGGAGACGTCACGCGTGATAGATGGGTTGTCCGACTTGCGGGAAATTTTATCCACCTCGTCGATATAGACGATACCGCGCTGGGCGCGCTCCACATTATAATCCGCTGCCTGCAGCAGCCTGAGAATGATGTTTTCCACGTCTTCGCCAACATAGCCCGCTTCGGTGAGCGTGGTGGCATCAGCCATGGTAAAGGGCACATCGAGGATGCGCGCGAGTGTCTGCGCGAGCAACGTTTTGCCCGAACCGGTGGGGCCGATAAGCAGGATGTTGGATTTCGCAAGCTCAACGTCGGTATTTTTTTCGAGCAGTGAGATGCGCTTATAGTGGTTATGCACCGCCACCGAGAGGATGCGCTTGGCTTTTTCCTGACCAATCACATAGTCATCGAGTACCTTGGCGATATCGGCTGGTTTGGCAATATCGTCGCCTTCCTTGGCCAGCACGCCTTTATCCGCCGCGCGAATAATATCCATGCACAGCACCACGCACTCATCGCAGATGAACACGGTGGGGCCAGCAATCAGCTTGCGCACCTCATGTTCGCTTTTACCGCAGAAGCTGCAATAGCGGGTGTTTTTGGATTCTCTGCTGCCAGTTTTGGTCACGTGTTCCTCGGTTTCTTTCTTTTATTGTAGCGTCTAGGTATGACTAATGTGTTAACAGGTTTTTTATCAGGATTTAGGTTTTTTATCAGCATCTTCGCCGGCGCCACGTTTTTCGATGATGTGGTCAATCAGGCCGAATTCCTTGGCGGCTTCCGCGGTCATGAAGTTATCGCGCTCCATGTTTTTCTCAATGTGCGAGAGTTTCTGGCCGGTATGCTTCACGTAAATCTGGTTCAAGCGCGCCTTCAGGCTCAGGATTTCTTTGGCATGAATTTCGATATCGGTTGCCTGACCCTGAAAACCGCCGGATGGCTGGTGGATCATGATGCGCGAGTTTGGCAGCGAATAGCGCATGCCCGGCTCACCGGCTGACAGCAGCAGCGACCCCATCGAAGCAGCCTGACCGAAGCACAGCGTCGCCACTTTCGGGCGGATATATTGCATGGTGTCGTAGATGGAAAGACCGGATGTTACCACGCCGCCGGGCGAGTTGATGTACATGAAAATTTCTTTATCTGGGTTTTCGGATTCCAGAAACAGAAGCTGCGCGCAGATGAGCGAGGCCATATTGTCGTTCACCGGGCCGATAGCGAAAATGATGCGCTCCTTGAGCAGGCGGGAGTAAATGTCAAACGAGCGCTCGCCGCGCGCGGTCTGCTCAATGACGATGGGAACGAGCATGTTATCAACGGTGTCCAGAATATCAGCCATAAATGCCTCTTGTTGTTTTTGTATATAGGGTACCCTATGCCTTTTGTGTAGAGGCGAAAGGTTAATTATGTGTTAGGAGCTGGAATCCTTCTGCAATGTCATCCTGAGCGAAGAGCAGAGGAGTCGAAGGATCAAAAAGATCCCTCGACTTCGCTCGGGATGACAGAAGTTATTTCTTCTTTTTCGCCGGTGCTTTGGCTTTGGTGGATTCTTATTTGATAAGTTGAGTGGCTAGTAATAACGGTTCTTTGCCCCAATCCGTCAACTCACATTTGACGATGCTACCCGGAAGGAATTGCCATTCTTCATCTTCGGGATCATAATCAGATGGGCGCAAAATCCGGTAGACATTGTCTCCAAGATGCATGGCTTCAGCTGGCCTCGCCGTAGGCGTACCCTCATTTAGCAACTGGATGTAAATAGTTGTTGTTGCAGTGCTCATAATTATAACGCTAAAAATTTTTGGGAATGTGATCTGGTCCACTCAGTTGTAAGATATCGCCAGTTGTATCATCTCTTACAACATACTGTCCATTCAACTCATAACGCGTTGCTGGCCCCCCTGTTCTTTCATTAATTACGCGGTACCTATCACCATTTCGTATAGTTTGAGTAATTTTATTTGGTGTCCAGTCACCTTTTTCTATCCTGTTTCTCCATCTGGTGGCTGACTTTGTTGAACTGAGCTGCCAGTTCTCACTTACATTCCTGTTGCGAACCCAATCACTCCAAAGATTGTAAAGCTTAGCAATGCGTAATAGTGGAATGATCAATAATTCAGGATAGACAGGATTCAGTGGTGGATCATCAATATCTGATCCATCCAAAGGATAATATGGTTCTGCCTGACATCGACAATTGTAATCATCTCCAGGATGACCAGTGGGTGGTGGATTGCTCCAAGCAAAAACTTTACCATCATTTGCAGCATGGCTAGGCCTAACTTTGTCGTCACCAACTGTACGCCAAATATAATGAGTAACGCCGGCTTCTTCTTGTTCTTCTCTGGTCGGAAATAAATCGCTCTTTAGTTGCAGTATGTAATCTTGAAGTGCTAGGTTCACATCTAAAAGTTGACGAGCCTGAACAATTAAACTCAAATCTAAGCACTTCGAAACCAGCCGCTGATTCTTAATCGCAAGCCTACAGAAACTTATCACCAAAGCACTTCGTGGAGTCATAAATACATTTTATGACTCAAATCAATTGTTCAGGAAGATATGATTTTTGCTACTCTGCTGCTTTTTTCTTCTTCGCAGACGCCTTGGTTTTGGCCGGTTTGCTTTCGGCTTCGCCCTGCTCTTCGTCGTCTTTCATCAGCTCATCGATGGTGATTTTTTTGTCGCTGATTTTGACTTTAGAAAGAATGAGATCGACCGATTTTTCTTCCAGAATCGGGCCACGCAGATCTTCCATGCGGTCAGGGTTTTTCTGATAAAACTCGATCACCTGGCGCTCCTGCCCGGGGAAATTGCTGGCCTGCTGCATCACCGCGCGGGACAGTTCCTCACGGCTGATCTGCAGTTTATTTTTCTGGCCAATTTCAGCGAGCATAATACCCAGCTTCACGCGGCGCTTCGCAATGGCGCGATATTCTTCTTTCAGCTCATCGTCGCTTTTGCCTTCCAGTGAGCTATCGCCGCTTTGCTTGGCCTGCTGCAGACGTTCCCAGATGGAATTAAATTCCATCTCCACCATGCCCTGCGGCAGCTCAATCTCAAACGCGCTGTCCAGCTGGTCAAAGAGCTGTTTCTTCATCTTGCTGCGTACCACCGAATCATATTCTTTCGCCAGCTGGCTGCGGATCGCTTCGCGTAACGCTTTGCCGTTTTCAAAGCCGCGCGCCTTGGCGAATGCATCATCCAGCTGCGGCACTTCCTTGTGATAAATCGCGTGCACTTTCACCGCGAAGCTGGCTTCCTTGCCCGCCAGATTTTCTGCGGGGTAGGCTTCGGGGAAGGTCACGGTCACGATCTTATCATCACCCACCTTGCTGCCGATCAGCTGGTCTTCAAAACCATCGATAAATTGCTTGCTGCCTAGCTCCAGCTTGAAGCCTTCGGCGGTGCCGCCATCAAAGGCCACACCATCCATCATGCCTTTAAAATCAATCGAAAGCACATCGCCCTTGGCGGCTTTGGCGCCTTCTTTCGCGTCTTTAAGTTCCGGCGAGCGCTCGGCAATGCGTTTTGCCGCTTCATCGATCTCCTGATCGCTGATCTCATAGGTCAGGCGCTCGAGGGTGATGTCCGTAAACTTGATCTCCGGCACCTCAGGAAAGCGCTCCACTTCCATGGTAAAAGTCAGGTCGCCGCCATCCTGATAGGTGTCGATATTAATCTGCGGCGCCAGCGCCGGACGGATATTTTTTTCGCGAAGCACCTCCACCGTGGTCTGGTTGATCACGCTTTTGAGCACATCACCCTGCACCGCTTTCCCATAGCGCTGCTGCAGCACTTTCATTGGGATATAGCCCGGGCGGAAGCCAGGGATTTTCACCTTTTCACCGGCGGCTTTCAGCTCGGTCTCGGTCTGCTGGTTGATGACGCTGGCAGGCACCACCAGTTTGAATTTCGTTTTCAGGCCTTGGGATTCAAGTTCGTTGATTTGCATGAGTTATCCTTAGAGTTATTCATTTGTCATTCCCGCGAAAGCGGGAATCCAGTCAAACCAATCAGAATCGCAGACATTGATGTCGCGATCGCAATGACCATCTGTTAGCTGGATTCCCGCTTTCGCGGGAATGACAAAAATTAATGTGCACCACGGCAAAGCACAAACCATGCCAAAATGCAAGGGGGGAATTGGGATTATCCAACCGTGGGGCCAGTAGCATTGTTAGCAACAGCAACGGCAACTAACGGCGCGGGGGGCAAACCGCCGTTTAAGCCAACATCCCTTGGATCATTGGCGCCTGCAGTGCGCGCTGGCGTTGCTGCGTCTCTAGCACTCAGCAACACTTCTGGCGAAGGGGGATTACTTTCTGGCGTGGCAGCTGGCACCGTCGTTGTTGCTGGTTGAGCGGGATTTTGCGCTTCAGGTTTCCTAAGATCTTCGAAAATATTCTTACGTTCGCGAGCGGTAAATTCTACGGCAACTCCGTGAATTTCAAAACCCTCACCCAATGCACTCGCTACGCCAGCGGCCTTACTACCGCGCGCCTTTTCTTCGGGAGCACGTTTATCACCAATACTGGCGATCATATCGCCAACGATGGGCAGATGTTTGAGCAAGTCCCAAAGAAAGCCAAAAATGCCGCCTAAGCCGCCCACCACTGTGTTAATAACACCCCGAATCAAGCCCGTGGATGTGTCTTTTTGCCTTTTCTCAGCTTCACCCAGGTAGGGCAAGGCATCGCCACCTTCTGTGGCTCCTGCGCGCGCCTTTTCGACAATAACAGTATCAAAATCCCTAGTAGCCTGCTCTAGTTTAGCCTGCCGTCTGGCTTGTCCTTCAGGTGATTGATTATTGTAATACGGATCACGATTAAGATCCGTATTCAGCTGCTCAACAAACTCACGACGTTTTTTAGCTAGCGGGCTGCGATATTCTTCGCCGGGCGCGGGATTCAGCTGCTCGCGCACATAGCGCTCCGCCCTGTCTGCGGCGGCCTGCTTGGAAAGATTGGCTTCATCACCCATGGTTTTGACGTATATCTGGTTTATTCATCCATCGTAACTCTAACACGAATCCGCACGCAAGCATGTTAAATTTTGATGACAGCGCGTTTTACCCCTCCTTGCCCTTTGTCATCAGACAGTCATAAATCCCGCTCTGGCGCACAAAACCAACTGCTCAGGAAGGCGGTGTTTTTACTAACTATCTGTTTTTATAGAAAAATGTTTCACGTGAAACATTTTTAACCCCCCATAGGGAAGGGAGGCTGGCTGAGAAGTAGCCCCCCCTGATAGTATGACTTTTTACACCTTTTTATCTACCAGCAAGCCATTCGGCGGCACATTGGCAGAAGAAAATAAACTCAACAAATTTTCCGAATCTTGTTTCGTCACATTTCCTGATTTTAATTTCTCAAGAAATGCCGCGATCGATTCTGTGAGACTTTCATCCGAAGAATAATAAGTGCTGATAGAGGTGCTATGAGTATCATCGTCACTGCTTTCTTCTTTCTTGGGTGGCGGCGGAGCGCCGGGGCCACCCGCTGGTGGTGGGCCACCGGCGGGAGGACGAATTTCTGTCCCTTGCGTTGAGCCAACGTAAGCATCGACATTGATACCCTTCGATTCCAAAGCAGTTTTGACCTCAGCGCTAGGACGAATGCCTGAGGCTTTAAGCTCATTGCTGAGGCTTTCAAAATCACTTTTGCTGAAATTCGCACCATCATATTTTTCAAGAATGGCGTTCAGCGTCTGCCTCTGCTGAGAGGTCAGCGTTGTCATTTTAGGGTTATGGGAAACGATGTTACTGAGCATATTGCTTATTTGCATAATAATCTCCTACATGGCTTTCAAAGCGGATTACGAGCGGATTACGTATCGGCTCTATGATTGGAACAATCGGAAAAAGCGAAGTCGTCGCGATTTTTTTCATTTTTTTTAAGACGGGTATTAAGCGCTGGTTTGTTATAAAGATGAGAGGCGCGTGCACCACCTCTTCAACAAACCGCTTTAAGAGGATGAATGTGATGAAAAATATATCTATCATTGTAATATTTGGCGGTGCTGCGCTTGTTGTTTCGGGTGTAGCATTTGCCGCGAATGAGGGTGGCTGCTTTGCACCACCTCCCCACATTGAACGATTCTTTCAAGATGCAGATAGTAATCACGATGGTTTGGTTACGCGCGAAGAATTTAAGGCATTTAACGAGACCATCTATCATGCTGCAGATATGAATCGAGACGGTGCTATTGACCACAACGAATGGGTTTCTCATCATGAAAAGAAACGCCGTGAAATGGATCAAAACGAACACTGATAAACATGACTGAACCAAGTGATAATCAACTTCTGGAACGTATCTGCGATGGTGATCGCAGTGCGTTCCAGATACTTGTCGAAAGGCATGCCGCGCGCGGCTATCGCGTTGCATTTCGCTTCATGGGACGCAAAGCAGACGCCGAAGATATCATGCAGGATGTATTTTTTCGACTATGGGACAGACCCTGGATGTATCATGCATTAGACGGCGCAGCATTTTCGACATGGCTGTACCGTGTGATTAGTAATGCCTCACTTAATGCACTGAAGCGTAAAAAATTTGAGGTGTCGGATGATGATTGGCTGGCAAACATCCCAGACCACGCAACGCCAGAACAACAGGCACATGAAAAACAGCGCATGATCCAAATCAGACACGCGCTGGAACAATTGCCGCCCAACCAAAAACAGTCATTGGTATTGTGCTTTTTTGAGGATTTCAGCAATCAGGAAGCAGCGGATATCATGGAAATAAGTGTGGTGGCTCTGCAATCTCTCTTAATGCGAGCCAAACGAAATCTACAGGAGAAATTCAAATGAAAAACAAACAAAACCCTCAGGATAGAGCGGCGGCGCTGGCGATACTAAAAAACCAACCGATAGAAACACCGCCCATGCTTGCTGCAGCTATTATACAAAATGTTGCTGCAGCAGAACCGTCACGTTTTTCTCTACTGAGAATCGTTGAAAATGTGATGCTGGTCATGGAGGCACTCTACATACCCAAGCCCAGACTATGCCTGATGTTGTTTGCCGTGGCTGGTGTCATCATGTCACACATGGTCGTGCCTGACACCACAGCTCCTGATATACTTTTTGGAAGCTTGCTTACCGGAGGAAAGGAAGGCGCTTTATGACACGTCTACTGAAGCGCATACTCGCATTATCCATCATCATGAATATTCTTGCCGGGGGATTTATTGCCGGACAACTGGCCAGTAGCACGCTGAAACCGCCAAGACCAGATCCCTACGAGATAACCAGCGGCCTACCCGAACCCCTTGCGCGTGAAGTCCGTGAAATAATAGACACGACGCTGGAACGCCACCGGGCAAGCAGACCGCAATTCGGTGATGGACAGGAACAATTAATGGCAATTCTCACCGCGCCTGAGTTTGACCCTCAAGCATTCCACACTCAGCTACGCGTGCTCGATAGATTGCATGAAGCACGACACATGGAAATGACAGAACTTGCCGTGACAATCGCCTCGAAGCTTAATCAGCAGCAGCGTAAAGAAATGGCTCGTCAGCTCCGCCGATCAGCCCCGCCGATTGATTAACCAATTGAATTACATACAATTGGTGCGGATGAAGGGACTCGAACCCCCACGCCTCGCGGCGCCAGGACCTAAACCTGGTGCGTCTACCAGTTCCGCCACATCCGCATAACATGGTCTTTCGTCTCAAGCCATCGGTCACCAGCGAGTAATCTGTTGTTTTTAATATATTTTACTGGCGGCTAGCGACTGACGACTGGTGAGCGTAACTTAACTACTGGTAAACGCTTCGTAGTTCCCCTATATTCAATTGGCAAGAACCAATTCACCTGACCGAGCGTTTTTCTTATGATTTCTCAGGAAACCAAAGCCGATATCTACCCGCTCCTTCCCCTGCGCGATATTGTGGTGTTTCCATCCATGGTGGTGCCGCTGTTTGTCGGGCGCGAGAAATCCGTGCGCGCGCTGGAAGAAGTGGTGCGCCGCGAGGGCAAGATTCTGCTGGTCACGCAAAAAAGCGGCGGGGTGGATGACCCTAAGGAAACTGACCTTTATCATGTTGGCACGATTGGCAATATTCTCCAGCTGCTCAGGCTCCCCGATGGCACGGTGAAAGTGCTGGTGGAAGGTGTGGCGCGCGCCAATATCAAGGAGTTTGTCAGCGGTAGTGATTATTTTCAGGTGCTGGCGGAAACTGTCAGCGAGCAGCAGGGCAGCCATGATGAGGCGGAAGGTATTTTCCGCGCGGTGCTTGGGCAGTTTGAGCAATATGTGAAGCTCAATAAAAAGATTCAGCCGGAAACGCTGGGCACGGTGGGTAAAATCACCCATCCGTCGCTGCTGGCCGATACCATTGCCGCGCATATGTCGGTTGATATCAAGGAAAAGCAGAAAATCCTTGAGATGTTCAGCGTCACCCAGCGCCTTGAGCACCTGTTTACGCTGATGGAAAATGAAATTTCTGTGCTGAACACTGAGCGGCGGATTCGCTCTCGCGTCAAGCGTCAGATGGAAAAAACCCAGCGCGAATATTACCTCAACGAGCAGATGAAGGCGATTCAGAAAGAGCTCGGCGAAGGTGAAGATGGCAAAGACGAAATCGGCCAGATGGAAGAAACCATCAAAAAAACCCGCCTGAGCAAAGAAGCGCGCGAGAAAGCGCTCAGCGAGCTGAAAAAGCTGCGCACCATGAGCAGCATGTCGGCGGAGGCGTCGGTCATTCGCAACTATCTGGATTGGATGACCACCATTCCGTGGAAAAAAACATCGCGCATCATCAGCGACCTCAAATTCGCGCAGAAGGTGCTGGATGAAGATCATTACGGCCTCGAGAAAGTCAAAGACCGCGTGCTGGAATATCTCGCGGTGCAGCAGCGCACCAAACAGGTCAGAAGCCAGATTCTCTGCATCGTTGGCCCGCCGGGCGTGGGTAAGACATCGCTCGCCAAATCCATCGCGCGTGCCACCGGTCGCAACTTCGTGCGCATTTCGCTGGGCGGTGTGCGTGATGAGGCGGAAATTCGCGGTCACCGCCGCACTTACATCGGTTCGATGCCCGGAAAAATCATCCAGTCGATGAAAAAAGCCAAAACATCCAACCCACTTTTCCTGCTCGATGAAATCGACAAAATGGGCTCGGATTATCGCGGCGACCCTGCCGCAGCGCTGCTGGAAGTGCTCGATCCTGAACAGAACAAAACCTTCGGCGATCACTATCTGGAAGTGGCTTACGATCTGTCGGCTGTCATGTTTATCGCCACCGCCAATTCCACCAACATGCCGCGTCCCCTGCTCGACCGCATGGAGCTGATTCGCATTCCCGGCTACACCGAAGATGAAAAGGTGCATATTGCTAAACGCCACCTGATTCCCAAGCAGATGAAAATGCACGGGCTGAAAAAAGATGAGTGGTCGCTTTCCGAAGATGCGCTGCGCGATGTCATTCGCTACTACACGCGCGAAGCGGGCGTTCGTAATCTTGAGCGCGAGATTGCGAGCATGGCGCGCAAATCGGTCAAAGACATTCTGATGAAGGGCAAAAACGCCATCAAAGTTTCCACCAGCAACCTCGCGAAATTTGCGGGCGTACGCAAATTCAGCTACGGCGAGATGGAAAAAGAAGATCTCGTTGGTATGGTGACCGGCCTTGCCTGGACGGAAGTGGGCGGCGACCTGCTGGTCATTGAAGCGGTGACCATGCCCGGCAAAGGCATGACCGCAATCACCGGCAAACTCGGCGATGTGATGCAGGAATCAGTGAAAGCGGCGATTGCTTATGTGCGCTCGCGCTCGCTGGCGTTTGGTATTATTCCACCGGTTTTCCAGCAGAAAGATATTCACGTGCACGTGCCCGAAGGCGCGACTCCGAAAGACGGCCCCTCAGCTGGTATTGCAATGACCACGGCGATTGTTTCCGTGCTGACCGGCATTGCTGTGAAAAAGAACGTGGCCATGACCGGAGAGGTGACGCTGCGCGGCCGCGTGCTGGCGATTGGCGGCCTGAAAGAAAAGCTGCTGGCGGCGATGCGCGGCGGCATCACTACGGTGCTGATTCCTGAAGAAAATGTCAAAGACCTGCAGGAAATTCCCGACAATGTGAAAAAAGGCCTGACCATTATTCCGGTGGCAACGGTGGATGAAGTGCTACGTCATGCGCTGGTGCGCCAGCCTGAAGCAGTGGAATGGAACCCGCCGCGCGACAAGGACGGCCTGCCCATCATGCCGAAGCTCGATGGCGATGCACCGCTGGTGACGCACTGATAGCTACTTGAAAACAACCGTTTTCTGGCCATTCAGAAACACGCGGTGTTCCGAGTGATATTTCACGGCGCGCGCCAGAACACTTGCCTCAATATCCGCGCCGATAGCCGCCAGCTGCTGCGGCGTCTGAGTGTGGTCGACACGCGCCACTTCCTGTTCAATAATCGGCCCTTCATCGAGATCGGTGGTCACATAATGGGCGGTGGCGCCAATCAGCTTCACACCGCGCGCGTAAGCCTGATGATAGGGTCTTGCGCCCTTGAAGCTGGGCAGAAATGAGTGGTGAATGTTCATCGCCCTGCCGACCAGCGACTGACACATGGACGGCGACAGAATCTGCATGTAGCGCGCAAGCACCAGAAGGTCGATGGATTCTTTTTCCATCAGCGCCAACACTGATTTTTCCTGCGCAGGCCTCGATGCTTCATTCACCGGCCAGTAATGAAACGGAATCTGGTAATGGCTGGCAATCGGCTCCAGCGCCTGATGGTTGGAGATAATCGCCGGCACTTCAATCGCCAGCTGGCCGGTGCTTGTGCGGTAAAGCAGATCCTGCAGGCAGTGACCATGCTGCGACACCATGATCAGCACGCGGGGCTTGCGCGCTTTGGGCACCATCTGCCAGCGCATGGCAAAGGGCGCCGCAACCTCTGCTGCAAACGCGGCTGAAAGCGCCTCGAGCGATACATCATTTTTCTCCAGCGCAAAATCCACACGCATGAAAAACTGCTCGGTATCTTCATCGCCAAACTGCGCCGACTCCAGAATAAAGCCGCCATGCTGCGCAAGAAAGCCCGTGACGCGGTGGACAATGCCGCGCACATCCGGGCAGGATAAAGTGAGAATGAAGCGGTGCGGATGCTGCATCAGGCGACTTTCTTTCTGGTTTTCGGCTTGATATCCAGCGCCGGATTATGGCGCGGGAGATGACACTCGACACGAGTGCCGCGGCCAGTTTCGGAGTGCAGCATCACGCGGCCGCCATGCAGCTCCACAAAGCTTCGCACAATCGAAAGCCCAAGCCCGGTGCCGGAACGCTGGCCAGATTTGCCGCGCGCCGCCTCCTGAGTCTTACCTTTATAGAATTTATCGAACACCGCTTCCTGCTCTTCGGCGGGAATACCCTGACCTTCGTCCTGCACCCAGAAAATAAGCTGCTCGCCCTCCTCTTCCCGCACCCCCAGCGTCACTTTACGACCCAACTCAGAGAAATTCACCGCATTCGACAGCAGGTTATACAGCACTTGCTTAAGGCGGGTTTCATCCCCGGTCATTTTGCCAAATTTCGCAGGGCATTCTAGCACCACGCCGACCTCGTGCTCGCGTGCGCGCTCTGCCATCAGCAGCGCCACGGAACCAAGCATCGCCGGCACATCAAATTTGCTGACATCAAGGCGCATGTAGCCCGCCTCGATGCTGGCCAGATCCAGAATATCATTAATCAGGTGCATCAGATGCTGCGAGGATTGATGAATACCCTCAACATATTCCTTCTGCTTATCAGACAGCGGGCCGAAATATTCCTGCGCCAGCATTTCAGAAAAGCCGGCAATGGAGGTGAGCGGCGAACGCAGCTCATAGGACACATTCGCCAGAAATTCGGTTTTAAGACGATCCGCCTCCTGCAACGCTTCGTTGCGCTCGCGCAGGCTGCGCTCGACCAGCGTGCTATCCGTGATATCGAGATAGGAAATAAGCGTCGCGCCATCGGGCAGCGGCACCTTGCGCCAGTCAATCACCTTGCCATCTGCGCGCTCGAGATGCTGCGCCAAGTAGCTGCGTGACTGGATGCGTTCGATATGCGCTTTTTTAAATGCCTCCCAATTCTCAACCGCGAAAAGCGGGTGGCAGCGCTCGATGATGTCGCCAAGGTGCGGCTCGGTCTGCGTCATTTCGGCAGGAAGATTCCACATTTTAATGTAGCCCGGGTTGCACAGCTTCAGGCGGCCATCTTCACCAAATACCGCCACGCCCTCATGCAGGTTATCAAGCGTTTCACGCTGCACAGCAATGAGCGTGTTGTAGGAGCGCTCCAGTGCCAGCCGGTCGGTGACATCCTCATAGGCGAAGAGGATACCGCCAAGCGCATGCGGAATCGCAATCACGCGCAGCGCCTTGCCATCAGGCAGGTAGAAAAATTCCTCACGCGGATCAATCAAATCCGTAAACAGCTTCAGCTGCTGCTGCTTGAAAAGCTGGAAGTTGGCCTGCTCCGGCAGCTTTCTTTTTTCGCGCAGCACTTCCAGAATCTCGCCGTAGGTGGGCTGGGTGTCGAGCCAGAGTTCGTCGAGTTTCCACAGCGAAACAAACGCATAATTAAACGACTTCAGACGCATGTCCGAACCATAAATCGCCATCGCGCTGGCGGAGCTTTCGAGCAGGTCGTCCTGCGCCGACATGTGGCGCGAGAGCTCTTCTTTCAGACGGTCAATTTCCGCCATCTCAACCGCAAAGCCCACCAGCCTGTCTTCTTCTCGAAGTGGATGCTCAGAGATATGGTAGAGCCGCCGCTGGCCACCGAGAATGATGTGCTGATATTCCGACATGGTCTTGCCGGTTTCCAGCGCCATGCGCGCAAGACCACGCACTTTTTTATCCATCTCCGGTGTTTCGTCCGGCTTGTCGTGAAGATCTTCGACTGCCTCGCCATAAGCAAGGTTGTAGTAGCGGATATTCAGCTGGGCATCGCGCTGCCAGATGGGAAACGGCGCCATATTGAGAATGGTGGAAAGATTTTTCAGCTCGGTTTTGAGCTTTTCATTTTCAGCCTGCAGACGGCTTGTTTCAGGGTCTGGCTGGCGGGGTTTGCCTTGCTGCGACAGCAGCTGGATCAACCGGAGATCTGCGCGGAGCCAGCCCGTCAGCGCGGCAGCGGCAACGGCCATGACCAGCCAGAAAATGATTACGTCAGGTGAAGTCGTCATGCTGGGAATTGGTTGTAACACCAATTCCCCAGCGGCGACAACTGCTAATAGCGATAACCTTCAGGTTTAAATGGTCCGGCTGCGGAGACGTTCAGATACTCCGCCTGCTCCTTGGTAAGCTTGGTGAGTTTCACGCCAAGTTTTTCAAGGTGTAGTGCAGCAACTTTTTCATCAAGATGCTTCGGCAGCACATAGACTTTGTTTTCATAGTTGCTGTGATTTTTCCATAGCTCAATCTGCGCGAGCACCTGGTTCGAGAAGCTGGTGGACATCACAAAGCTGGTGTGACCCGTCGCGCAGCCAAGATTGACCAGACGACCCTTCGCCAGCACGATGATGCGCTTGCCATCGGGAAATTCCACTTCATCCACCTGCGGTTTCACTTCCGTCCATTTCATGTTGCGCAGCGCGGCAATCTGGATTTCGGAATCGAAATGACCGATGTTGCAGACAATCGCGCGGTCTTTCATCCCCCGCATATGATCCAGCGTGATGACATCGACGTTGCCAGTCGCGGTGACGAAAATATCGCCCATGCTTGCCGCTTCGTCCATGGTGGTCACCTGATAGCCTTCCATCGCCGCCTGCAGCGCGCAGATCGGATCGATTTCAGTCACGACTACTCGGGCGCCCTGGTTCTTCAGGCTTGCGGCTGAGCCTTTGCCCACATCGCCAAAGCCAGCCACCACCGCGACTTTACCAGCAAACATCACATCGGTCGCGCGCTTCAGGCCATCGGGCAGCGATTCGCGGCAGCCATAGAGATTGTCGAATTTTGATTTGGTCACCGAATTATTGACATCAATGGCGGGCACTTTGAGCTTGCCAGCCTTCACCATCTCATGCAAGCGGTGCACGCCGGTGGTGGTTTCTTCGGAGATGCCTTTGATATCAGCGAGCAGTTCGGTGTATTTTTCATGCACCATCTTGGTGAGGTCGCCGCCATCATCGAGGATCATGTTCGGCTTCCAGCCGTTTGGCCCGTGAATCGTTTGCTCAACACACCAGTCATATTCCTCTTCGGTTTCACCTTTCCATGCGAACACGGGAATGCCCGCCGCCGCAATCGCTGCCGCCGCCTGATCCTGTGTGGAGAAAATGTTACAGCTTGACCAGCGCACGGATGCGCCAAGAGCGGTCAGCGTCTCGATGAGTACGGCGGTCTGAATCGTCATGTGCAGACAGCCAGCAATGCGCGCTCCTTTCAGCGGCTGCGAAGCGGCATATTCCTTGCGGATGGCCATCAGGCCGGGCATTTCGCTCTCGGCGATGGAGATTTCTTTGCGCCCCCAGTCGGCGAGCGACATATCCGCAACTTTGAAATCGTTGGGCAGGGCGTGTGATTTAGCGGTGGCAGACATGATGGATTCCTTATGCTGGGTTAAAACGGGCGGAAAGTAACGGTAGGCGGGTAAAAGAGCAAGAAAAAACTAGGGCGTGTGGACATTCATTTTGCTCCTTTTCGTTTGGTGCAAAATAGCCGGAGGAACAGGAGAAATGCGTAGGCCGTAGCAGGGACTACGGACAAGCATTTCGACACATTCATACGGCTATTTTGGCAAACCCGTAGGGCAGCCCCCATGTCTTGCCCTGCGTTGTTGAAAGTCTCGCGCGTAGTCCCAGCTACGCGCTTCGCCCTTCGCCTAGCAGGACAACACATGGCTTGCTGCGAAAAGAGATAAAATGAATGTCCACACGCCCTAGGCCTCGCGGATGAGGATGCGGGTCTTGGTGTCCATGTGCTCCAACAACTCAAGCAGGTCGCTTCTGGCTAGCGCCACGCAGCCTTCGGTGGGCTGATAATCTTCGGTTGCGCAGTGAAGGAAAATAGCGCTGCCCTTGCCCGCGACAACCGGATCATCATTGTAGCCGATCTCCACAAACACATCATACAGCCCATCCCCCCGCCAGAGCTTTTCATGCGATCCGCTGTAAGGTAGGCGAACCGGCTTGTTGTAGTCCGGCGTTGATGGGTCATCCGACCAGCCATAATCCTCACGGATGATGGAAAGTGGCAGGTGGGTCACCACACAATCCACCTTATCATGGCGATACCAGCATTTGCGAAGCGCAAATTCCCCCAGCGGCGTGCAGCCGTCACCTTCTTTTTTGTGTTTGGAAAAGCCACCTTTGCCAATCGCGCAGCGATAGGTTTTATCCATGAAAATGAGGTGATTTTTTTGAACGGTAATATTCGTCATTGCGAGCGCCAGCGAAGCAATCCATCTTTTATCAATGTAAGGAGCTGGATTGCTTCGTCGCTTACACTCCTCGCAATGACGAAAATACTACCCATGGTTTTTCACCAGCTGCGGTTTGGCGCCGAGGCGCGCGCGCGCGGCTTCGATAATCTGCTCGGCATTGAGGCCTGCCTCGTCATATTGCACTTTGGGGTTGCCATGCTCGATGAAGCTGTCCGGCAAGCACAGGGGTAGAATCTGGCAGTTTGCCAGCCAGCCTTCATGCGCCGCAAGATGCATCACATGGGCGCCGAACCCGCCGATTGCTCCCTCCTCCACGGTAATCAGCAGGCTGTGGCGTGTCATCAAATCGTGGATTAATGCATGGTCGAGCGGTTTGGCAAAACGTGCATCAGCCACGGTAGAACCGAGTGTTTCAGCGGCTTTCATGCACTCGCTAAGCCGCGTGCCGAGCGAAAGAATCGCGACATCTTTACCTTCTCTGACAAGCCTACCTTTGCCTATGACTAAAACTTCGCCGCGCTCCGGCATCGTGCAGCCAACACCCTCGCCGCGCGGGTAGCGTAGCGCAATCGGGCTCTTGTCATACGCCGCAGCGGTCGCAACCATGTGTTTCAGCTCGGCTTCATCGCTGGGCGCCATCACCACAAAATTCGGCAGTGTGGCAAGGTAGGTGATATCAAACGAACCGGCGTGGGTGGGGCCATCTGCGCCCACCAGCCCGGCGCGATCCAGCGCAAAGCGGACAGGTAGATTCTGCACCGCCACATCATGCACCACCTGATCATAGGCGCGCTGGAGGAAAGTGGAATAGATCGCGCAGAAGGGCTTGTAGCCTTGCGCAGCGAGGCCTGCCGCAAAGGTCACAGCGTGCTGCTCGGCAATACCAACATCAAAACAGCGATCCGGGTATTGCTTGGCAAATAAATCAAGACCAGTGCCCGACGGCATGGCGGCGGTGACTCCGATGATTTTTTCATCGCGCTTTGCTTCACCCATCAGGCTTTCGGCAAATACTTTTGTATAGCTCGGTGCGCTGGCAGCGGGTTTTTTCTGTGCACCGGTTGCCACATCGAATCTCACCACGCCGTGATATTTATCGTCGGAGGCTTCAGCGGGGGCATAGCCATGGCCTTTTTTGGTAACGACATGGATGAGCACTGGCCCTGTATCTTTTTCATTTTTCACGTTGCGCAGCACGGGTAGCAAATGATTCAGGTTGTGGCCATCCACCGGCCCGACATAGTAAAAACCAAGCTGGTCAAACAGCGTGCCGCCCACTGCCATATTTCGCGCCATGTGCTCCGCGCGCTTGGCGAGGCGCGCCAGCGGCTCGGGGAATTTATCGGTCACCGCTTTGCCGATATCGCGCAGCTTGTGATAGGAATGCGACGAAATCAGCTTGGCGAGGTAAGCGCTCATCGCGCCGACCGGCGGCGCAATCGACATATCATTATCGTTCAGGATGACGATGAGGCGCGTATCCAGCGCGCCAGCATTATTCATTGCTTCAAACGCCATGCCCGCACTCATCGCGCCATCACCGATGACAGCGATGACTTCGTGATCTTTCTTATCAAAATCACGCGCGACCGCCATGCCGAGGGCGGCGGAAATGGAAGTGGAGCTATGGCCGGCGCCAAACACATCATACGGGCTTTCATCACGCTTGCAAAAACCGGCAAGGCCGCCGGGCTGGCGAATGGTTTGCATGCGCTGGCGGCGGCCGGTAAGCATTTTATGGGGATAGGACTGGTGGCCAACATCCCAGATGAGCAGGTCGTCCGGGGTGTTGAACACATGATGCAGCGCTATCGTCAGCTCCACCACGCCAAGGCCAGCGCCAAGGTGGCCGCCCGTCTGCGACACCACCTCGATCAGCTCGCTACGAACTTCGCTGGCAAGCTGCGTAAGCTCGCTGTCGGTCATGGTGCGAAGATCGGCGGGGCTGCTGACGCGGTCTAGTACAGGGCGAAGGCTCAAGGCGATTTCTCAAATTGGTTGAGGCGCTGTTTTACTAGGAAAAAAAAGGATTGTCAGGTGGTTTTTATCACGCGACAAGGGATTAGCTATGGCGCGACGATGTCACCGGATGCTGTGTTGTTTTCGGGTAATGGTGGTGGCGGGTAATAGCTTTGTGGCTGTCTGGTTACGCCTTGGGGCGGCACAACAGGTGCAGCCAAAGCAGGTTGCATGGTGGTGGCTGAACCGGGTTGATAACCCGAACCGAGCGGGCGCTGCATCCCCGCCGCGCCTGTGGCACCTGCGCCATACATTCCGCCGGGATTCATCATTCTGCCAGACGATCCGAAAGCCGGTTTATTCTCTTCGAGATGTTTTTCTATCTGATAAACAAGCATGCCTTTTTCATCGATTTCCTTGCGGCGCTGCTCACGCGCTTCCTGCACCGGATTGCGTCCGAACGCCACGAGTAGCACAATAAAAATTGTGCCGATGATGACCCATTTAAGATTCATAGCAACATAATACAGTAAATCTGTTTAAAAATCAATCGCTAGACACCAAAGAAGAATGGCTTTCTGCACATGCAGGCGGTTTTCCGCTTCATCAAAGACGCGTGACTGCGACCCGTCAATCACGCCAGCCGTCACCTCCTCGCCGCGATGGGCGGGCAAGCAGTGCAGGAAAATTGCACCCGGCGCGGCGCCCGCCATCAGCGCTTCATCAACGCAGTAGCCGCGCAGCAGCTTCATCTGTTTTTCCGCGTCCGGATCCCCCATCGAGACCCAGGTGTCGGTGGTCACCACATCTGCCCCTGCTGCCGCTTCCTGCGGCGAGGTGGTGAGCAGAATATCGCCGCCATGCGCCCTCGCCCAGCTCATTACCTCCGGCAGCGGTGACAGCTTCGCCGGGCAGGCAAGGCGCAGACGAAAACCAAGCCGGGTCGCAGCGTGAATCCAGCTCTGCGCGACATTGTTGCCATCGCCGATCCATGCCACGGTTTTGCCGCGCATATCGCCAAACTGCTCTTCGGCAGTCATGACATCCGCCATGATCTGGCAGGGGTGGCTGAATTCCGTCAGGCCGTTAATCACCGGCACGCTGGCGCTTTGCGCCAGCTCCATCAGCTTATCGTGGCTATGGCAGCGCAGCATGATCGCATCGACATAGCGCGAGAGAACTTTGGCCGTATCACCAATCGTTTCGCCGCGCCCCAGCTGCAATTCATTGCCCGAAAGAAAAATGGCATGGCCGCCCAGCTCCACCATCGCCACCTCGAACGAGACACGCGTGCGGGTGGAATTTTTTTCAAAAATCATGGCGAGTTTTTTTCCCGCCAGCAGCGGGCTGAACGTGCCTTTCTTTCGCTCCGCCTTGAGCGCTTTGGCGCGCTCCAGCATGCTGCGGATGTCAGCTGCTTCGAGCAGCGATAAATCAGTAAAGTGACGTAATGTCATCGTTTTTCTCCGTCATTGCGAGGAGCATTCGCGACGAAGCAATCCAGAACAACAAAAAGCTGGATTGCTTCGCCTTTGGCTCGCAATGACGAGTATATCATTGCCACACCTCGCATACCCTCTCCAATAGACCCAGCGCTTCATCCACATGGCTTTCGTTAATGATCAGCGGCGGCAGAATGCGTATCACACCGCCGTAAGCCGGCGCGGTGAAAAGTCCTGCTTCGCGTAACTTTTGCGCAAAAAGTTGGTGATCCACTTTCATCGCAAGACCGAGCATGAGGCCGGTGCCGCGCACCTCGCCTATCAGCGCCGGATAGCGCTTTGCAAGACCCTCCAGCCTTGCTTTGAGCAAGCCGCCCATGCGCTGAACATGCTCAAAAAATCCGTCCGCCAGCATCACATCGAGCACGGCATTGCCCACCGCCATGGCGAGCGGGTTGGCACCATAGGTGGAGCCATGCGCGCCGGGCGACATGCAGCTTGCAACCCGGTTGGTCATCAGGCATGCCGCCAGCGGAAAGCCATTGCCAATGCCCTTGGCCGCGGTGAGTATGTCGGGTGTGATGCCAGCATATTCATGAGCAAATAACCGGCCGCTGCGCCCCATGCCGCACTGCACCTCATCAAAGATCAGCAGCAGGCTATGCTCATCGCATAGCGCCCTCAGCGCGTGCAGAAACTCCGGCGTCGCCACATTCACCCCGCCCTCGCCCTGAATCGGCTCCAGCAATATCGCTGCTGTTTCGCGGGTGATTTTTTGTTTCACATCCGAAATGTTATTAAACTGTGCCGAATCAAAACCATCCAGCAGCGGCGCATAGCCTTCGCGCGCAACCTGATTGCCGCCCGCTGAAATGCAGGCCATGGTGCGGCCATGAAACCCGCCGTTCATGGTGATGATTCTATATTTTCCTCCCCCATTAGGGGGGAGGTTAGGTGGGGGGCTTTGTGTGTGAGATTTGTCATCTAATGCCCCCACCCCGTCCTTCCCCCTACTGGGGAGGGAGAAAAACCGCCGCGCCAGCTTGATCGCGCATTCCACCGCCTCGCTGCCGGAATTGCAGAAAAACACCTGATCAGCAAAGCAGGCCGCTGTCAGCCGCTGGGCAAAACGCTCAAGATGCGCGGTGCGATACATGTTGGAACAGTGCCAGAGCCGATCCGCTTGCTCCTTTAGCGCCGCCACTACATGCGGGTGGCCGTGCCCCAGCGCGTTGACCGCAATGCCGGTCGCAAAATCAAGGTAGCGGGTGCCATCCTCGCCATACAGATACGCCCCTTCGCCCCGTGCGATGGTGATGTTGGTTCGGCGGTAAGCGGGAAGCAGGGCGGCGTGGTTCACGATTTTAACCGGTGCCCCTTGTTAAACAGCCACGCTGTGACCACCCAGAGAGTGATGTTCACCGCCGTAATCACCGCCATGCCTGTACCGATGGTGCCATCGGTGTAGCCGGTAAGTGCGTAGCGGAAGCCGTCGATCATGTAGAAAAACGGGTTGAAGTGGCATAGCCAGTACCAGAACTCTGGCAGCTGCTTGATGGAATAAAACGTGCCCGAGAGAAAGGCCAGCGGCGTAATGATGTAGTTGGTGATGGCGGAGAGATGATCGAAAGTCTGCGACCAGATGCCGGTCAGCACACCCAGCAGCGCCAGCATGATGCTGGCGGAGACCACATAAAACACGCCCACCCACACGCTGTGCAGGCTGAATGGCACAAAGAAATAGACCGCCGTCATCACCGCCGCGCCTACCGTCAGCCCGCGTACCAGCCCGCCCACCACCAGGCAGAACACCAGCTCGCTGCCCTTCAGCGGCGGCAGGAGAATATCGATAATCACCCCCTGAATTTTGGAGAGCATCAGCGAGGAAGAAGTATTGGCAAAGGCGTTCTGCACAATGGCCATCATGATGAGGCCGGGGGCGATGAATTGATCATAAGGAACACCGTCAATCAGCCGCGCCTGCCCGCCCAGCGCCAGCATCAGCACCGCAAGAAAGAGCAGTGTGGTGATGACCGGCGCGATGATCGTCTGGTTCCAGACCTTGGCAAACCGCCAGATCTCGCGCTTGCATAAGGTATAGATGCCGATGGTGTTCATATAAAATCCCGTGAGCCACGCATGTGGCTGCACGGGATCTATAATCTTGGATAGAATCCTGCGCAATCGCTTTCGCGATTCGCAGG
>CANHDY010000021.1 GCA_947459535.1 Rickettsiales bacterium
GCGCGAACCGGGGATCCCGGCGATAGCCAGCTTGCTGCTTAGAAAACGGTCATCCCCGGGCGCGCATTGGCGCGAACCGGGGATCCCGGCGATAGCCAGCTTGCTGCTTAGAAAACGGTCATCCTCGGGCGCGCATTGGCGCGAACCGGGGATCCCGGCGATAGCCAGCTTGCTGCTTAGAAAACGGTCATCCCCGGGCGCGCGGCGAGTATGGTTGCTGGAGTGGCTTAACCATCAGATATTTTTATCTTTTAATTGTAACAAAGTGTAATAAAGCGTGATTTGAAAAATGCTCGCGCAATCCTTAAGTTGCGTGGTGTAGAAAACGACTGAAAGAGCCACACGTGAATCAGCAAACCACTCTGCAAAATCCTGTCACCTGCGTTGGCGTTGGGCTGCATAGCGGCAAGCAGGCGCGCCTGAGCGTGCTTCCTGCGCCAGCCAATCACGGCGTGGTGTTCAAGCGTCTTGATGTGCCTGCCCAGCAGGCGCTGGTGGCAGCTAAATACAACCTCGTTGCGGAAACACGCCTTGGCACCACGATTCGCAATCAGTTTGGTGTGGGTGTTTCTACCATTGAACATCTGATGGCGGCCATGTGGGGCGCGGGCATCGACAACGCGCTGATTGAGCTTGATGGGCCGGAAGTGCCGATCATGGATGGAAGCTCCGAGCCATTTACTTTCATGCTGGAATGCGCTGGGATTAAAACGCTCGCGACGCCGCGCAGAATCATGAAGCTGCTGAAAACGGTGGAAGTGAGCGAAGGCGGCAGCGTGGCTTCGGTTTCGCCCAATACGGAGGGTGATGAGGGCTGCGTCATTGATATCGTGATTGATTTTGGTGATCAGGTGATCCGCCGCCAGAGTGCGCGCTATGATTTCCGTGATGTTTCTTTCAAGCAGGCGCTTTCGCGCGCACGCACCTTCGGTTTTGAGCATGAGGTGGATGCGATGCGCAAGGCTGGCCTCGCGCTGGGCGGTTCGCTGGATAACGCTATTGTCGTGGGCAAGGAACGCGTGCTGAACGAGGGCGGGCTGCGTTTTGATGATGAATTTGTTCGTCATAAAGCGCTTGATTGCCTTGGCGATCTCTATCTTGCTGGTGTACGCATGGACGCCTCGTTCAAGTTTATTCGCCCGGGTCATGGCATTAATAATAAGCTGCTGCGAGCGGTGTTTGCGGATGCTTCGGCCTATGTGATCGTGCGTGCGGATGAGGCGCTGCAGCCTGTTTCCGCCGCGGCTGACCTGCTTGTGGCTGCCCACGCTTAGATAGTGTCGTCAGGAGTTTCTGAATGGCTGCAAACAGCAGGATTGCTGCGCTTCCGCCGCTCATGTACTTGGGTGTACACTGCGCTGCGGTTCTCGCAACCTACTGTTTTCGCTTCATTCATAATTCTCCTGACGACACTATCTAATGCTAAGCAAAAAGCGTTGTAAGCCGCTGGTGCGCTTGCTATAACGAGCGATATGAAACGACTTCTTTTACCTGTCATTGCTGTGCTTACGCTGACTGCGTGCAGCGATAATGATACCGCCAGCACTGCTGCCACAGCGGCTGCCAGCCCCGAGCAGCTATACACGGATGCTAAAAATCTTTTTGATGAAGGTAGCTACAAAGACGCCGTACTTGCCTTTGCTGAGGTGGAGCGCCAGCACCCTTATTCGCCGTGGGCGCTGCATGCGCAGGTGATGTCTGGCTATGCCAGCTACCTGCAGGATGATTATGGCGGAGCCATTTCCACGTTGGAGAGATTCGTCAAGTTGCACCCCAGCGATGAATCCACGCCCTATGCCTATTACCTCATTGCGCTTTCTTATTATGAGCAGATTTCCGATGTCGGGCGCGACCAGAAAATGACCGAGCTTGCGATGCAGGCGCTGCGCGAGGTGGTGCGCCGTTTTCCTGAAAGCGACTATGCGCGCGATGCAACCATCAAGCTGGATCTCACGGTGGATCACCTCGCTGGCAAAGAGATGCAGGTTGGGCGTTATTATCTGCAGCGTGGGGATTATCTGGCGGCGGCGAACCGCTTCCGTTTCGTCATCGATAATTACCAGACCACCAGCCATGCGCCCGAGGCGCTGCACCGCTTGGTGGAAACCTATCTCAGGCTTGGTGTTGCAGAAGAAGCGCAGCGCTATGCGGCGGTGCTTGGGCATAATTTTCCTGACAGCGTGTGGTACCGCGATAGCTACAAGCTGATGACGGGTGAGTCTGCACAGGCTGCGACAAGCCCCGCGCAGGATGCGTCGTGGTGGGATAGCGTCATACCATAGGTGATGCATGCTGCGACGGCTCACCATCCAGAATATTGTCCTGATTGAAAAGGCTGAGCTTGTGTTTGAAGGCGGCCTGAGTGTGCTTTCTGGCGAAACGGGGGCGGGTAAATCCATCCTGCTCGATTCGCTGGGGCTGGTGCTGGGCGCACGCGCAGATAGCGGGCTGGTTCGCCGCGGCGAGGCCAGCGGACAGGTGGCGGCAGAATTTGATATTACCGGCAGAAACGATATTCGCGCTGCCCTCAGCGAGCTGGAGATCGAGGCGGACGACCAGCTGATTATTCGCCGCAGCATCGCCAGCGATGGCAAAACCCGCGCGCTTGTCTGCGACCAGCCGGTGACGGTGGCCGCGCTCAAGAAGCTGGGCGAGCTGCTGGTGGAAATCCACGGCCAGCATGATCAGCGCAGCCTGCAGGATCGCACTATTCACCGCGATCTGCTCGATGGCTTCGGCAAGCTGCACAAAGAGCGCGCCAGCGTAGCGCAGTGTTTTCAGGCATGGCGTGAGTGCACGCGGCAGGTAACCGCGCTCGAGGCGGAAATTGCACAGGCTGAGCGTGAGCAGGATTACTTAAACCACATGCGCGGCGAGCTGAAGGCGCTGGATCCCAAGGCAGGCGAGGAAGAACAGCTCAGCGAAACGCGCACGCGCATGATGCAGAGTGAAAAGCTCTTTGAGGTGCTGAACGAATCACTGAGTGAACTATCCTCTCCCAGCCCGATGTCCATGCGTGTGCGTTCAGTGCTGCGCACGCTGACTCGCTCACAGCTGACCAGCGGCGAGGCGTTTCAGGCGGTGTGCGATGCGCTGGATAAAGCCGCCACGCTGCTGGACGAAGCGCAGGATTCGCTGGAAGCGATCGGCCGCGAGGCGAGTTTTGATCCAGCGAAGCTAGAGGCCATCGAAGAGCGGCTTTTTGCGCTGAAAGCAGCAGGCCGCAAATATAATCTGCCGGTGGAAGAGCTGGTGGTGCTGAAAGCGCAAGTGGCGGATAAGCTTGCGCTGCTGGCGTCGCAGGCAGAGCAGCTCAGCGCGCTGAAATCCAAAGAGGCGCAGGCGCGCAGCGCGCTGATGCAGGCGGCAGCGGTGCTTTCAGACAAGCGCGTTATGGCCGCCAAAAAGCTTGAAAAAGCGGTGTTGAACGAGCTGAAGCCTCTGAAGATGGAAGGCACGCAGTTTCATATTCACATTGAGCGGGAAGGCCAGGAGCACTGGTCGCAGGCGGGGTTTGACCGGGTGGAGTTCACCTGCGCGACCAACGTCACCAAAGGTGAAAAAGCTGAGTTGGCATCGCTTTCCAAAATTGCTTCCGGCGGCGAGCTGTCACGTTTCATGCTGGCGATGAAAGTGGCGCTGGCGGAAGGCAGCCAGACAGCCACCATGATTTTTGATGAAATTGACACTGGCACGGGCGGCGCGGTGGCGGATGCGATTGGCGCGCGCCTCGCTGCGCTTGGTAAGCAGGCGCAGGTGCTGGTGGTGACGCATCTGCCGCAGGTGGCGGCGCGCGGCGCGCAGCATATCAAAGTCAGCAAGCAGGAAAAATCCGGCAAAGTGACAACCACGGTAACCAGCCTGAGCAGCAAACAGCGCGAAGAAGAGCTGGCGCGCATGCTTGCGGGCGCCAGCATCACGCCGGAAGCGCTCAAAGCCGCGCAGAAACTCTTGGAGCAGGCGGCGTGAATTATATTTTTCCTGCTTTAACTGCGGCGCGCAGTGCTTTCTCGACTCGGCTGTTATATCCCTTGCCGGATGCAACAATGGCGTCAATCAAATCCGCGGGAAGACGAAAACTTTTGATGCGTTTAGGGGCGGCAATGCGTGGTCTGCCGCGTTTTCTCAGCTCCAGTAACCCTTTTTGGATACTGGCTGGTAAGCTGTCAAAATCTTTGGCTTCACGAAACCATTTGGCATCGAGTTCACCGGCATCATCGTCATCGAGAACGACCCGTTTGCCTGATTCATATTCAATCACCTTCTTTTTTTTCATAACGTTTCCTTTCACGCTCATTCGCTCGCCTGAAACTGATGATTCTCATCAGCTCGCCACGGTAGGTAAAAACCACGACATAAAGCTTGCCATGTTTAGGTACAATCGCTTTCAAACGGTGTTCGTTTGGCCATACGCGCTTTTGAATATCGTAGCGAACTTTTTCCCATTCGCACGTTGCCACCTCATCGAACGAGACACCATGCTTGCCGATATTCGCGGCGTTTTTGACAGGATCATACTCAATTTCCATTATTTTATTGTAGCTACAATTAATTGCCGAGTCAAGCATCGATGAGTATTGAAAAAGAACAAGCTTGTGTACGGTGGCGCGCTCTGGCCGAGCAGATTCGTCATCACGACCGGCTCTATTATCAGCATGATGCGCCAGAAATTTCAGATGCCGAATATGATGATTTGAGAAAAGAACTTGAAGCGCTGGAGGCTCAGTTTCCTGAGCTGAAAACGAAGGATTCACCCTCGCAGCAAGTCGGCGCGCCGCCGCTTTCAAAATTCGCCAAAGTGAAACACAGCGTGCCGATGCTCTCGCTCAGCAATGCGTTTACAAGGCAAGATGTTGAAGACTGGCAGGAGCGCATGCGCCGCTTTTTGAACCTGCCTGAGCAGGAAACAATCGAGTATATTTGCGAGCGCAAGATTGATGGGCTTTCTTTTGCAGCGCGCTATGAGCATGGGCGCTACACGCAGGGTATCACGCGCGGTGATGGTCTGGAAGGGGAGAACGTCACCGATAATCTGGCCACGATTCTGCCGGCGCAGCTTCGCGGCCAGCCGCCGGCGCTGCTGGAGGTGCGCGGCGAAGTCTACATGACGCATGCTGCCTTTGCGGCGCTCAATGTTTCACGTGAAACAATCGGCGAGCCGCTCTTTGCCAACCCGCGTAATGCTGCTGCCGGTAGTTTAAGGCAGCTCGATGCGGCGATCACTGCCTCGCGGGATTTGCGTTATTTTATCCATGGTTGGGGCAATGTCAGCGCGCCGCTTGGCGCCTCGCAGTCCGAGGCTTATGAACAGCTGGCATCCTTTGGTTTGACCGTGGTTGAAAATGTTTCACGTGAAACATTTTTAGACGGGCTGCTTTCCTATTATGAGCAGGCCATGGCCGCGCGTGCTGCGCTGGCATATGATATTGACGGCATTGTCTATAAGGTTGACCGGCTGGATCTGCAGGAAAAACTCGGCTTTGTCGGCCGTGCGCCGCGCTGGGCGATTGCCCATAAATTCCCCGCCGAGCAGGCCATTACCACCCTCGAGGCGATTGATATTCAGGTGGGGCGAACGGGCGTGCTCACGCCGGTGGCGCGTCTCTCGCCGGTTGCGGTGGGTGGGGTGGTGGTGAGTAATGCCACGCTGCACAATGAAGATGAAATTGCACGCAAGGATGTGCGTGTGGGGGATGTTGTCACTATACAGCGCGCAGGGGATGTGATCCCGCAGATTGTTTCCGTGGATGTCAGCAAGCGCCCAGCCAGCGCGGCGGCCTATGTGTTTCCGGAAAGCTGCCCGGTCTGTGGTAGCAAGGCGGTGCGGGAAGAGGGCGAGGCGGCGCGGCGCTGCACCGGCGGTCTTAGCTGTGATGCTCAGCTGGTCGAGCGCCTCAAGCATTTTGTTTCACGTGGAGCGCTCGATATTGAAGGGCTCGGTGAAAAGCAAATTAGCGCGTTCTGGCAGGACGGCCTCATCAAAAGCCCAGCGGATATTTTCAAACTTGAGGCGCACCGGATTGCGATCGAGCAGCGCGAAGGGTGGGGGGCTAAATCCGTTGATAATCTGATGGCGGCGATTGACCGCGCGCGTGATGTGCCGCTTGCAAAATTCATTTTTGCGCTCGGTATCCGCCATGTTGGCGAGATCACTGCCAAGCTGCTCGCGCGGCATTATGGTTCGTTTGATGCATGGAGCAGCGCTATGAAAGCGCTTTCTGTAAGCGATGAGGCCAGGCAGGCGCTGGAGAATATTGACGGAATCGGCCCCAAAGTGGCCAGCGCGATCAGCGACTTCTTCAGCGAAGCGCATAATCTTATGGTGCTTGAGTCTCTTGCCCAGCAGCTGCGGATTGCGGATGCGGAGACCGTAAGCGCTGCCTCGCCGGTATCAGGCAAGACGGTGGTGTTTACCGGTACACTTTCCACGCTCTCGCGTGACGCCGCCAAGGCTCAGGCGGAGCGGCTGGGAGCGAAAGTGGCCAGCTCAATTTCAGGAAAAACAGATTTTCTGGTGGCGGGCGCCGATGCAGGCAGTAAACTGGCCAAGGCGCGCCAGCTAGGTGTGAAGGTGCTGAGTGAAGAAGAATGGATAACAATAACCAAGGGAAATATTTCGGATGCGTAATGAATTAAAGGAGCCGGCTGTGATCACTCGAAAGCTCACGATTCTGAAGGGCACTGAGCGCGAGATAACAGTGAGTCAAACACTTTTGATTGCGGATGGTGAAGTCCGGATCGTGAACCAGTTTCATGGCAGGGGTAATAATCACGGCCGCAATGAAATATCTATTCGATCAGCTAATGGTCTGGATGATGTTCTTCATAACGCTGATCAATGCTGGGAAGCCATAAAAAGAGAATTCATGCAAATGGAGACCCTTGCAAGTGGGTATGCAAAATTTAAACTGCCAGGCGTCGTGGATAAAGAGATGGAATCGCTGTTGTATGAAGCGGTTGCAGTTGATTTTCTGAATAAGAACATCAACGCCACAGAACCAAGGCATCTTGATAAAGGAATAGGCAGTTACCTGGCGTCATTTCAACGCGCTGTCGAGCAGAGCAACAAACAAGAAAAGATAGAAATGAAAAAAATTAGAAGCAGGGGTTCGAATATAATTAAGCTTGATGACTTCGAGAAACTAATGATTAAGTCGAGTGAAACGCTAGATATTTTTATTGATGATCTGCGCTATATTGCTGAAGCAGTGGAGGATGAAACAACCAAAAGAGACTTGATGCAGCTTACTCAGTCCATTGAAGATGCTATGCAAGGGAGTTTAAAATCTTTGAACGTGATGTGGTTTTTGGAAGCCAACAAGATCAAGCGTTGGCAGGGCATGAATCATGAATTTGAGATTGATGTAAGCAACATCAAGAAAAAACTACAAAAACAAGTGAAGCCTGAATACAAGCAGTTTGAGGAGAAAGTGACGCCATACGCAGAGCCTGATATTCAACGTCTCACTGCTAAATCATACAAAAAAGATGCAGATGCCCTAGGGATTTTTGCAATGATTGATCAACTTGTAGATAGTGCGTCTGATAAAGAAATTTTTAGAGGCCTCATCTCGGGAGGCTTCAAGGCCGGGCCGGGTAGGGGATAGTTCGTGCCATATACACCCAACCCTTTCGCGCAATCGCCACATTATTGGAGAGTGGGGTTTGAGCTGCCGCAGGCAGCGGCCCTGCTTGCAGAAGAATCGTTTGCGGATGTGGCGATCAGCGTCTCGTCGTTTGAAGTGGATGATGCGGGAAAGTACTGGAAGCTTGATCTGCTTTTCGGCGCGCCGCCCGCGATGGATGAGCTGCGCCGCCGCCTGCTCATTATCAGCGCGATGCATAATATTCCGCTTCCGGAACTATCATGCGAGATGGTGGCGCCGCAGGACTGGCTGGCGCAGGTGGCGCGGGATTTCCCGCCGATGCATATCGGCCGGTTTTATGTGCATGGTGCGCATGTGAAAGATGCGCCGCCCGCCGGTAGCCTTGCGATTCAGGTGGAGGCGGGAGCGGCATTTGGATCCGGCGAACACGGCACCACACGCGGCTGCCTGGAGGCGCTTCAGTGGCTTTCGCAGCGCCGGCGCTTTTCGAATGTGCTGGATATGGGCTGCGGCTCTGGCATTCTGGCAATTGGCGCAGCGAAGCTCTGGCGCTGCCCGGTGCTGGCGGCGGATATTGACGAGGTGGCGGTGCGTGTGACGGCTGAGAATGTGCGCATTAATCGCGTGGGGGCGCAGGTGGCGGCGCTGGTTTCGGATGGCTATGCATCTGCCCGTGTGATGCGCCGCGCGCCCTATGACCTGATTGTGGCGAATATTCTGGCGCGGCCGCTGATGGCACTAGCGCATGAGCTGCGTCAGAGCCTGGCGCATGACGGCGTGGCGGTGCTTTCCGGGCTGCTGACCCATCAGGAAAATATGGTGCTGGCGGCGCACCGCATGCAGGGGCTGCATCTTCAAAAGCGGATTGTGCATGGTGAGTGGCGTGCGCTGGTTGTGGGATGAATAGTAAAAAACGGGATGAGCGATGAATAAATTGCAGTTGGTGCGCGAGTGGCTGGCGGATCATCGTGTAGATGGCGTGCTTATTCCTGTGCATGATGAATGGCTGAATGAATACCCGCCCGCCTGCAACCGACGCGCCGAGTGGTTGACGGGTTTTTCCGGCTCGGCCGGGCTGGTGGCGGTGCTTGCTGGCAAAGCGGCACTGTTTGTGGATGGTCGCTACACTTTGCAGGCGCGCGCCGAAGTGAATGGCAATGAGTTTGAGATTATCAATAGTGGGGAGATGAAGCCTGAGGCGTGGATTGCTCAGCAGCTAAAACCCCCTCACCAGGTTTCTTTTCCCCCTCACCAGGTTTCTTTTCCCCCTCACCCAACCCTCTCCCCGGAGGGTAGAGGGCTTAGAAAGACAGAGGGGAGAGGGCTTGAAAAAATTCAGGGGGAGGAAATTAAAATAGCTTATGACCCGGCGCTTTTTACCTTGCCAATGCTCAAGCGCTACCAGACTATTCCGGGTGTGGAATTAAAATCATTGCCATGCCCGGTGGATGGCTTGTGGCAGGGGCGGCCAGAGGCGCCGCGCACGGCGCTGATCGCTTATGCTGACCGCTACAGCGGCGAAGCAAGCAGCAGCAAGCGCGCGCGCATGGCAGAGGCCATTTCTCGGCTGGGCGCGGAGGCGGCGGTGATGACTGCGCCGGACAGTGTGTGCTGGTTGCTGAATATACGCGCGCGGGATGTGGTGCATACACCGCTTGTGCTGGCGCCGGTGATAGTAAGCGCAGGCGGCGAGGCGCAGCTTTTTGTGGATGCCGCGCGTGTGAGCGCAGAAGTGAGTGCGCACCTAGGCAATCACGTGGTGCTGCGCGATCCTTCGCAGCTGGGGCAGGCGCTTGCTGCGCTGGCTGGTAGCCGTGTGCTGCTCGACCCGCAGACATCCAGCCTGTTTTATCGCGAGGCATTACTCGCCAGCGGCGCACAGCTGATTGAAAAAGAGGATCCCTGCCAACTGGCGAAAGCTACGAAGAACGAGGTGGAGCTGGCGGGCATTCGCGAGGCGCACCGCGCTGACGGGCTCGCGGTTATCCGCTTGCTTTGCTGGCTTGACCAGACGGCGGGAAAACATTCCGTAAGCGAAATGGATGTGGCGGACAAGCTACTGGAGTTTCGAAAGCTGCATCCTGAGTTTGTGGAGCCAAGCTTTGATACCATTGCTGGCAGCGGCGCTAATGGCGCGATTGTCCATTACCGCGCCAGTGAAAAAACAAACCGCACACTTGGGCTCGGTGAGCTTTTCCTGCTTGATTCCGGCGGGCAGTATTTCAGCGGCACCACCGACATCACCCGCACGGTGGCCATCGGCCAGCCGAGCGCCAAGCAGCGCGAGCATTTCACGCTGGTGCTTAAAGGGCACATTGCCATTGCCACTGCGCGCTTTCCGGCGGGCACCTGCGGCAGCCAGCTTGATAGCCTGGCGCGGCAATATCTCTGGCGCGCGGGGCTGGATTATGACCATGGCACCGGGCATGGTGTTGGCTGTTTTCTTGGGGTGCATGAGGGGCCGCAGCGCATTAGCAAACGAGGCGGGGATGCGCCGCTGCTTGCGGGCATGATTCTTTCCAACGAGCCTGGCTACTACTGCGAGGGTGCCTATGGCATTCGCACGGAAAATCTGGTGGCGGTGGTTCGTGTGGATGACAAATGGCTGGGCTTTGAAACGCTCACGCTCGCCCCGATCGATGCACGGCTGATCGAGCCTGCCATGCTTACAAGCGAAGAGCGCGCGTGGCTGAATCATTACCACGCGGCAGTGCTGGCAGCGCATCAGGCTGGGCTGGGTGCGGATGAGCAGCGCTGGCTGGCGCTAGCCTGCGCGCCGATTTGAGCGCTTGACAGTGATGTTATAATGTAACATATAGCGGGCATGATACGCGCGCTCATAGTTCTTTTCATGGTGGTGATGTTTCCTTCGCTGGCGATGGCTGGCGGTGTGGTGGTCAGTATTAAGCCGCTTCATTCGCTGGTGGCGGCGGTGATGAATGGGGATGAAAACCAGCCCGAGGTGCTGCTTTCTGGCGGCCAGTCGCTGCATAGTTTTTCACTGAAACCTTCGCAGGCAAAGATGCTGGCGGATGCAGATCTGGTGTTTTACATCAGCGATGAATTTGAACTGTTCATGGATAAAGCACTGGATGGTGCGCCGAGGAGGTTGCAGCGCAGCGCCCTTTCCAAAACGAATGGCCTGACGCTGCTACCCGCGCGCATGGGGCGAGGGTTTGAGCCGCATGAGCATCATCATGAGCACGGGCATGAGCACGAGCATGAAGCGCAGGAGCGTCATGATCTGCATCTGTGGATGTCGCCTGCCAATGCCAAGGTGATGGTGCAGGAAATTGCACGCCAGCTATCGGTTGCCTATCCTCAAAAAAAAGCACTTTATATGCACAATGCCGAGCTGATCGTTGGTAAGCTCGATGCGCTGGATGCATCGCTTGCCGCGCGAATGGAAAAGCTGAAAGGCCGGCCATTTGTGGTGTTTCACGATGCGTATCAGTATTTTGAGCAGCGCTATGGCCTTCGTGCCGCCGGCTCGCTTACCGTGCATCCGGAGCGCGGCCTGAGCGCGGGGCACCTCGCCGAGCTGCGCGCAAAAATCGCAAGCGCGCAGGCGGTGTGTGTATTCCGTGAGCCGCAGTTTGATGGCGCTGTGATCGATAATCTGCTGGCCGGCACCGGCGCGAAAAGCGCCGTGCTTGACCCGGAAGGCGCGCTGCTTGCGCCGAGCGAGGCTCTTTATTTCGAGATGATGGAAGCCATTGCGGCAGGCTTTGAATCCTGCCTTGCGGCATAAGTTTCGCCCGCTTATAACCTAGGGCATGAGCACAACTGAAATTTTCCTGCTGCTGCTGGTGGCGATTTGTGTGGTGGCTTACGGCGCGCCGCGCCTTCGTGTGGCGAATCCTATTGCGTTTGTGCTGGCGGGGATGGGGCTTGGGCTGATTCCGCCTTTTGGTAATTTTGTGTTTCCGCCGGAGCTGATGCTGCTGATTTTTCTGCCGCCGCTACTTACCTCAGCCGCGTATTTCACCTCGCTGCGCGATTTCAGGGCGAATAAGCGCCCGATCATGCAGCTGGCGGTGGGGCTGGTGGTGTTTACCTGCGCGGTGGTGGCGCTGACCATGCACTGGCTGGAGCCTGAGATTTCGATTGCCGCCGGGTTTGTGCTGGGCGCGATTATTGCCGCGCCGGACGCCGTGGCGGCGGTTTCCATGACTAAAAACGCCGTGCTACCACGCCGTGTGATGACGATTCTTGAAGGTGAAAGCCTGGTGAATGATGCGACCGGCCTTGTTATCTACCAGTTTGCTGTGGCGGCGGTGGTCACCGGCGTGTTCTCGCTGCTGGGTGCAAGCCTGCATTTTCTCTGGATGGTGATATCAGGGCTGGCGCTTGGCTGGTTTGCCGGCTGGCTGTACATGAAGATTTTTCCGCGCATCCGCGAAATGTCGGTGGAGATTTTAAGCACGTTTCTTGCGCCTTATGCGGTGTATATCGCCGCAGAGGCGGTGCACAGCTCGGGCGTGCTGGCGGTGGTGGCGTTTGGCCTGACGGTGGGCTGGTATGCGCCGAAAGTATTTCAGCCGGTGTTTCGCGTGCCGGCCGAGGCCATCTGGAAAATGGTCACGTTTGTGATGGAAGGGCTGGTATTTCTGCTCATCGGCCTGCATTTCCCCGGGCTGGTTTCGCGCCTTCAGCAATATGATGCCGAAACACTCTGGACGCTCGGTCTCATGGTGCCGCTGGTGGCGGTGGTGTCGCGCTTTGTGTGGGTGTTTGCGGTGGCGTATGGCACGCGCTTTTTCTTTGCTGGCATTCGCGCGCGCGACCCATACCCCGCATGGCAGAACGTGTTTATCATCGGCTGGGTGGGGGTGCGCGGGGTGGTGGCGCTGGCAACTGCGCTGGCTGTGCCGCTGACTGTGGAAGGCGGCGCGCCGTTTCCGCACCGCGACCTGATTTTATTCCTCGCCTTCTGCGTGATTATCTTCACGCTGATTTTTCAGGGGCTGACGTTGCCGTGGCTGCTGAAGCGCGTGCGCATGGTGTATCATGAAGATGCGCGCGCGGCGCAGGAGCAATGGATTGCCCGCAAAATCGCCGCAGAAACCGCGCGCGAAAAGCTGCAGCAGCTGCGCCGCGACGGCAGCCACCAATCCGCCGCCTTTGAGCGGATTGTAAGCCATTATGAAGATAAAGTGCAGGCGCTGGGTGATGGCCCTTACACCCCGATTCATGCGCACGAACCGCCCCCGCAGCAGCGCCACGATGAGCACCCGATTCTTGCCGTTGAAAATAAAATATGGAAAGAAGTGCTGGAAGCCGAGCGCGACGCCATCATCAAGCTGCGCCATGGATTTAAGATCAGCGACGATATCATGCACGAGATGCTGCGCGATATTGATCTGCTCTTCAACCGCTTTGCCGGCAGGGCTTAGACATCTCTATCTGCGGCGGAAAATCTGCTTGCGATGAAGCCTCCCTCGGAAACGTCATGTACTTTGATGTACATTCGTTTCCTCGAACTCCATCGCTGCGCGCTTTCTTCACCGCAGTGAGATGTAGGGATGGGGGTAGTTGTATGGCATTAACCAAATTTTGTTTTACAGACAAAATTATACCCTGTAGTGGTATTTGTCTCGTTTATCACCTTACGAAGGGATACTTATGTCGTTTGCAAAATACCTTGTTAAAAAACCGGTGGCGCAAATTCAGGCGGATTCTCAGAAAGGCGAGCTGAAACGCACGCTTTCCGCCGCGAATCTTACCAGCCTTGGTGTCGGCGCGATTATCGGTGCGGGTATTTTTGTGATGACGGGGCAGGCCGCTGCACAGCATGCCGGCCCGGCCATTATTCTTTCTTTCGTGCTGGCGGGGCTTTGCTGCGCGTTTGCAGCTTTGTGCTACGCCGAGCTGGCCGCGATGCTGCCTGTTTCCGGCAGCGCTTATTCTTATGCTTATGCCTCGCTGGGGGAGCTTTTTGCGTGGATTATGGGCTGGCTTCTGCTCTTGGAATACGGCATTGCCGCCTCGACCGTGGCAGTGGGCTGGTCGGGCTATATTGTGAGCTTCCTTAAAGATTTTGGTATCATCATATCACCGATCTGGGCGGCGGCGCCCGGCCTGCCGGTGACGCTGGAAGATGGTACCGCAGCGGTCGGCGTTTTCAACGTTCCTGCGTTCCTCGGATCATTGCTTATTGCCGCACTGCTGGTGATTGGTGTGAAAGAATCCGCCACGGTGAATAATATCATCGTAGTCATCAAGGTATCGGTGATTGTGCTGTTTGTGGCGGTCGGCCTGTTTTATGTGAATGCCGATAACTGGACACCGTTCATCCCCGAGCCGACCGGCAAACCCGGCGAATTCGGCTATGATGGCATTCTGCGCGCCGCCGGCATGATCTTCTTTGCTTATGTTGGCTTTGAAGCGGTCTCCACCGCCGCGCAGGAAGCAAAAAACCCACAGCGCGATATGCCGATTGGTATTATTGGTTCGCTGACCATCTGCACCATTCTTTACATGCTGGTGGCGCTGGTGCTGACCGGGATTGTGCCTTACACCATGCTCAATGTGCCGGATCCGATTGCGGTGGGTGTGGATGCGATCGGTCTTGGCTGGCTCGCTTTCATCGTTAAAATTGGTGCAATCACCGGCCTGTTTTCGGTGATTCTGGTGCTGCTTTACGGCCAGACCCGTATTTTCTACACCATGTCTAAGGACGGCCTGCTGCCGGCGGCTTTCAGCAAGGTGCATCCAAAATTCCAGACGCCGTATGTAAATACGATCGTGGTGGGGGTTGTGGTTGCGGTGGTTGCCGGTATGACCCCAATCAGCAAGCTCGGCGCGCTGGTGAGCATGGGCACGCTGCTGGCTTTCTCCATCATCTGTTTTTCGGTGCTTTACTTGCGCAAAACTCAGCCTGACCTGCACCGTCCCTTTAAAGTGCCGTTCTCGCCGGTGATTCCCATTCTCGGGATTCTCTGCTGCGGTTATCTGATGTGGGGGCTGCGTGATGTCTTCTGGACACTGAAGTTCTACTTCCTTGCCGGTCTGGTAATTTATTTTGCCTATGGCCAGTTCCATAGCAAGCTACGCAACCCCGAGAAGCGTTAATCGGTAGTTTTTAACTTTCACTGGCAGTCGGTATCTGGTTTCAGGTGCCGACTGTCATATTTCTAAGTATTTATTATATATTGCTTTTTGCGATGATTTGGTGGTGTTGCCACCAGAGCGACTCGTATGCAGCCCGTCTGCAACAATAATGTAACATAATTCCCGTGTAACTCGTTGCCATTCATTGCTATTCTATGAATGATACAAGGAGTCTGCAGAATTGGGCGTCTATAAATACGATAGTTCCAGAGTCATTCGGGATGTAACCATCCGCAAAACGGATGGTGGGCATGTGCGCGCCTATCTTGGCGCAGCGGATGGCGTTTCTCAGTCGCAGCTGAACCAAATTATTGAGGATTGCGCGGCGCAGGGCTGGCAATGCACGCCGTACAACCTCGATGGCAAGCCGGTGCTGCAGGTGGATGGTTTCGGGCTGGAGTCCAAATTTATTCATACCGCCGAAGAAAAAGGCTGGCTTTCCGGCGCATCCACTTACAAGCGCAGCAAGGATGATCATGTCAGCTTTGGCGAGGCGCTGAAGAAACGCAGCTTAGCAGCCAGCGGCTTGTTTTACCTGATTGGCGATGTTGCTTTCATGACCTATGGCTACAAGGGCGCGGGCACGCTGAATACAGTCGCTGGTGGTCTTTATGGTGCAGGCACCGCATCGCTGCTGACCTTTGGCCGTAAGGATCAATCTGATTTGCAGATTCGTGATGTTGCTAAAAAGCTCGCACAATACATGCAAGAGCACGGCGCCGAGCTTTCTAACGATTGCTCGCTTGATTCGATTATCGATGATTCGAAGCGCGGGCTGATTCAAAAAGCTGATGATGTGCTAAGACGCTATCCTTCGGAGTTGATGAACCTGTTTTATGCCGGCGCCGGCGCGTGCATTGCGAAGTCGGCTTATGATCACAGTCAGCATCAGTTTGATGCGAATCATAAAGATGTCACCAATGTTATGAACCGCAAGATCGGCGATATCAAAAAAACCCTTCCGCCAGGCGCTGAGCTTTCCTTTGACGAAGGCCAGTTCAGGAAAGACACCCACAAGAAGATGCAATTCTTCCATAAGCTCGAAGGGCAGCTGGATATTGGTCTTGGTGGCATGACCGGCGCATCTGGTATTTTTGCCATGAGTGTGAAAGAAAAGGCGCACGACCCCGACGCTGAACCCAAAAAAGGCGCTGCCGGATTATGGGAAGCGATTCAGCAGAAGCCGCTGGCTGTTGCTGGCGCTGGCTATATGGTGAGCACGTTGTGCCATGCGGTAAGCACGGCGGTGGCGTGGAATAATTCAACTGATGAACGTCGCAAATCAGTGCCATTTCGTGCGATTTTTGTTGCGGCGAATCTGGTGGCGGAGGTGTTGCTCGCGATTTCGTCCAAAGGCCATGGCAGCGGTGTGAAAAGCGATACTAGCGTTGATGACACGGTGGTGGCGCTGGCGGCGGAGGCCATTGCCAAGCAGCCCGCCAAAATGCAGCAGCTTTTGATTGAACACACCTCAAAATTCCTCGGCAGACCGGATACGCTGGCGCTTAAGGATTACGAGGTGGCAGAAAAACTCACCCGTCAGGTGGAGCTGATGCGCCAAAACCCTTGGGCGCTGGCCAGCAGCCATCCGAACAGCGCGATCCATGCTGTGCCCGCCAAGTCAGAGGTTAAATCTTGCGCAACCAAGCGTTGCAAGCTCACCCCGCCTGCTGCTGCGTGGCAAGGCAAAATGGCCGAGCAGAAGGCGAGTCAGAGCACGGCACCGCAGATTGCTGGATAATTTGCTTGCTATCCCATCATTTCTGTGCATAATAACGATTGAGTTTTCGAATTACTCTTTATTTAAGTTGCTTGTTTTGGTCGCCTTCGCGGCGAGGTGTTTTTAAAAAACACCATGGATCTTAGGTCTTTTCCTCCTCGCGTTTGATGTAAGAGTGCCCCCGGTTTTTCGGGTGACGGAACTCTTATCAAGCTTGCCCATAGTGGGCAGGCATTAACGCTATGAATAGGAGATTTTCTCATGGCAACTGGTATCGTAAAATGGTTCAACCCCACCAAAGGTTTTGGCTTCATTCAACCTGATCAGGGTGGTGGCGACGTGTTCGTCCATATCAGCGCCGTTGAACGCGCTGGCCTTTCAACACTGAACGAAGGTCAGAAAGTGTCGTATGATCTTGCCACTAATAAAGGCAAGACCTCGGCTGCGAACCTCAAGCTGGCTGACGCCGCTTAATATTCACCGTCATCACCTGAATCGCGTGTGCGATTCTAAGGTGATCCAGAACTGGATTCCCCTAGAATTTTGCTTAGGCAAAATTCGGGGAATGACGGGATGTTTTTCATTAATATAATCAAGGCGAGCCTGTGCTTGCGGCGTTGTGCCGCCCGTGATGCTTGCCTACAAAGGACAAGATCATGCAAGATTTTCTCTCGCTGGGACTTCCCCAGCCCCTTCTTGATGCGCTGAAGCGTATCAATTTCAACACCCCGACCCCTATTCAGGCGCAGGCGATCCCGCCCGCACTTGAAGGCCGCGATATTCTCGGCTCCGCCCAGACCGGCACCGGTAAAACCGGCGCGTTTGGTATTCCGCTGGTAGCCAAGTTGCTTTCCAGCCCACGCGGCAGCGCGCTGGTGATGACCCCCACACGCGAACTGGCCAACCAGGTTATCGAGATGATCGACACCCTGACCGCCGGCCCTTACAACACCATTAAAAGCGTGCTCCTGATTGGCGGTGAATCCATGCCGCAGCAAATCCAGCAGCTGCGCAGCCGCCCACGCCTGATTGTTGGCACCCCCGGGCGCATCAACGATCATCTCGAGCGCGGCAGCCTGATGCTGCACGACACGAATTTCCTCGTGCTGGACGAAACGGATCGCATGCTCGATATGGGCTTTGAAACCCAGATTGAGCGCGTGGTGAAGTTTCTGCCGCCCCAGCGCCAGACACTGCTGTTTTCGGCCACGCTTCCGGACAATATCGTGAAGCTTTCTTCTAAATACCTGACCAATCCGGTGCGCGTTTCCGTGGGGTCCACCAATGCGCCGATTGCGAAAATCAAACAGGAAGTCATCCACACGCGCGAAGATGCCAAATATCAAGTGCTGACCGAGCAGCTGGCAAGCCGCACCGGCTCGATTATCGTGTTTGTGAAAACCAAATGGGGCGCGGAAAAAATGGCCGCCCGCCTGCGCAAGGAAAAGCACACGGTGGAAGCCATTCATGGTGACCTGCGCCAGAACCGCCGCGAACGTGTGATTGATGGTTTCCGTGACTATAAATACCGCATTCTGGTGGCGACCGACATCGCCGCGCGCGGGCTGGATATTCCGCACATTGAGCATGTCATCAACTATGACCTGCCGCAAGCGCCGGAAGATTATATTCACCGTATCGGCCGCACCGGCAGGGCAGGGGCGGAAGGCTCGGCGCTGAACCTGATTACTTCAGCGGACGATCTGAAATGGCGCGCCATTCAGCGGCTTATCAACCCGAATGAAAAACACCCGCCGCGCAGCCCGCACGGTTCCGGCCAGAGCCAGCCACGCGAGCAGCGAAACGCCGATCGCCGGCCTGGCGCAGGCAGCAGCAAAAACCGCCGCCGCCGCCCATTCCGCGGTGGTCAGCACGGCCAGCGTCAGCCACAAAAATCCGCCGCGTAATTGTCAGTTGTGCTTCTAGCCATTTTTGGCTAGAAGTGCAGCCCTGATATTTTTTTGCATGCCGTCTTAGCTCAGTTGGTAGAGCGGCGCATTCGTAATGCAGGGAGCGACAGTGGCGTGAGTGGGAAGTAAGTTTGGAAGGACAAAGAGTTAGGAAGTAATCATATCGCTGATGCATCACTCGTATCAGCGCCATGTCAGCAAAAGGTTTGCAAGTGCTTGTGAGTATTTGTAAATCTCCTCATGGGCCGCTTTAGCTCAGTTGGTAGAGCACATCATTCGTAATGATGGGGTCAGGTGTTCGAGTCACCTAAGCGGCACCATTCCTCACTTTTTATGGGTTAGTGAGAAGTTTTTACTTCGTACTATCTTTCTTCGGCACAAACAGCATGAACTTGGCCAGCGGGAATTTGAAGAGCACGATATAGGTCACATGCATTCCCACAAATAGCAGCATCAGGTTGGCAAATAATTCGTGTGATTCTTCCAGCGCTTCGGATAGAAATCCTTTGCTTTCCTCATCCTCATCTTCATCATCGGCGTAGGCATTGGCAATAATTTCAGCATTTGCGAGCCCGATAGACTTTCCTTTATCGAGTGCGATGCCGGTGCCAGTAGCAAGCATCAGGCTCACGGCAATGCCCAGCATCAGGCTTTTGCTGATGGAGGGGTGTGTAAAAGCGTTATCGAATTTCAAGCCTTCAAAGGAGGGATAAAAACGCATCAGCCCAACCTGCCGCTCACCAGTGAGTGCCCAGAGAAGGCGCAAGGTAATGACGATAGCTACGCCATAGCCGAGCCATGCGTGGACGAGACCAATCTCACCTGTGAGGTAGGCCAATATCGCTAGTATAGCGAGCGTCGCGTGGTAGATGCGTATGCGTTGCATGATATTCATGGCGCTATCCTATCAGAATTACGGACATCAGGTTTGATGCGCGTCAATAATCAGTGGCTCATGACCGTTTCGATGTGCTTGCCGAGGCTCAGGTGCAGCGCGTTGGCAATGGCCAGTACATTGATACAGGATTACTTCATTATTGAAGTCCCAAATAAAAATCCGCGAGCATTTCTGCAGCGCGGATTTGAATGTACTCTCTTCTCTAAGTTACCACACCTCGGCTGGTGCCGGGAGTTGTAATCGCCTAAATACGAGCGCAGGCCTATTCCCCTTTCGGGTATTGTATTGAGCCTACTCCCGACGCGTGAGCGTGCGGAAGCAGGGCTTTGTGATACGAGCCTACTTTAAAAACTTAATCGCAGTATTTAGGGGATTACAGCCCCCCTCGGGGCGAAGGATACGGGGATATGCCCGTTTAGTCAAAACATTACGCAGCTGCAGTTCGCGGCGCAAAAATCATGGCTTTAGTTTCGTCGAGTTTCAGATGTTCGTTCGATATTTCACGCTGGCGGAGTTCGATCAAAATGTCACGCATCGCTTCTGTGACGACAAATTTCAAATCCTTCTCTGTCAGCTCTCTCCTGCTGCTGCAACTACAGAGCTTGTCTTCAAAATTTTGCTCTATCTTGCACAGCAGGTTTTCACTTAAATGGTTGAGGTCAAATGGGCTGAGGTTCTTGAAGCACTCAGCGAACTTTAAATAAGCGTTTGCCATAGCTGTTACTCCTAACGGGTTGATAACATTCCCCAAAAGTGGGATGTGGATAATAATATTATCAACTAGTAATTGCAATAAGTTATGGCTGTTCGTTCTCTGGTTGTTTTTTGTAAACCTTTGTCTTAACCCGTTTCAAGGTGCGCTCGGCTTCATTCAATTTATTTTCTGCCAGCTCCACCTGAATAGCATGCATGGCCTGAATAATAATCTCCAGCATTTCGCTGGTGTTTAATGGACGTGGTTGGCCATCGGCCAATTTTGATACAACCTGATAATGTTCATGCACCACTTTGCAAAAGTGGTTCAGCTCATAGGGAGTCAGTTCTTCAAACTTCTCCACAAACTCAATGTATGGCTGGCGAATCATGTTTCTCCCTTTCCAAGTAATTCGATAGGGAGAATTGAAAGTTACAGATGCCACAAATTAATCAAGATTTCCGCCGCCACACGCTGGCCAGTGTGATGATGTATTCAAACCGGCGGCGATGTTCGCGGATCATGAAGGGTAATTCCTCCTGATGAATCAGATCATACTCGGTGAGAATTTTCTTCACGTCTTCGATTCCATCCAGCCAGCGTGATTTCGGTGTGTATTCTTCCAGCCAGCTAAAGGGTGTGCTCATGACCAGGACACCGCCACGCTTGACCAGCGCATTGGCACCTTGCATCCGCTCCAGACACGCCACAGGATCAGGCAAGCGGCACAGCACGTTAGCCATTAGCACGGCATCAAACTCTTTGAGGTGCAGCGGCAACGCACAGGCATCACCTTGCTCAAAACGCACGCGCTTGCGGTCTATGGCCTTGTCTACCTTCGCCGTCAGGCTCACGCCCTCTGTGCCCGAATCCTTGCGCCAGTAAGCGCGTTCTCCGGTGGTTTGCAGCGCGGAGGCACTATCCACAAATTCGCGGCTATAATCGATGCCTACGACTTCCTTGAAATGCCGCGCCATCTCAAACGTAGATCGCCCCACCGCACAGCCGAGATCTAGCGCACGCCCAAACTCACTTGCATATTGTACCGTGAGCGCGGCACATTTCAGCGGCAGATGCACCACCTCTGGCCGAGGCGCTACCGGTACTTCGCCCCAGATATCCTTCTCACTGCCCCAATGCATGAGCAGGTATTTGTTCAGCATTTCCTGTGTCTCATAATTGGACACACCGCCGCCATGCAGCAATCTGGCATCGCTGGCCGGATTGCGGTCCTCGCTCCTGGCAATGCGGAAACCTGCGTGCTGGAAGAAATGGGGGCGGAAATGAAAACGCGCAAAATGGCTGGCTTCATCACCCGTGCTGATAAATGAACCGCCAAGGATCATCTGGTGTTCGCCGTCATAGCATGGCGTGCTGAAATCATCGTAATACGGATGCGGCTTCGCGCCGGTCAGCGGATGAAAATGATCTTCGCACCATTGCCACACATTTCCCAACGCATCATGGAAACCTTTGCCGTTGGCAGGAAGCGAATGAACGGGGCTTTCGCCGCCACTGAGCAGATTGCTATTCATGCCGCTTTCCTTACCATCGCGGACAGCGTTTTGTTCAGCTTCGGTAAGCAAGCGATATGGCATGCCACCGTCGCGTTCACTTTTCCATGCACAGTAGGCTTTGGCTTCATGAAAATTGACGATTGCTGGCAGGTCATGCGGCATGTCGATGATCTCAAAGATCGTGCGGAGCTTGTAAAGATGCGACCCCGCCGGACCATCCTGCACCCAGAATGTTGGCCATTTCACGTTGCGGAAACGCCGCCAACCCCAACCATCGCGTGACCAGTATTTTTCCTCCGAGTAGCCACCAGCCTTCACAAATTCCAGAAACTCCCCGTTGCTGATAAGCTGCTTGCTGGCTGTAAATGGGCGCACCGAGCGTTTTTCTGCGCCATATTCATTATCCCAGCCGAAGGTGGGGAAGTCATGTGGTTTGCCGAGAGATATTTCACTGGCAGGCAGGGAAATCATCAAGTTGGCAGATGATGGTGCGTTGGCAGAAATAAAATCTGGCCATGCATCAGGCTTGCGCAGATTCTCAATCGGCATTTCGCGCATCAGCACGCTGGAGGTTTCCAGATGGATACGTTCATGCTCAAATCCCATGACCAACGCCCACATGGGCGTCCCTTGCGTAATCGGCAGGCGATCCTGCTCCAGAAACGGGTGGGTCTCAATCAGGTTTTTGATTAACTCATACGCCTGTTTGCGGTAAGCGCGCACTTCGGCCAGCGGTGGCCAGATCTGCTGGTTGCCTTCATGTAAATCGTCCCAGCGCATTTCATCCACGCCGACTTCAAAGAGCTTTTCAAACTCCGGACTCAGCGGTTTATCAATCAGTCCCGCCACGCGCAGCTTGTTGATATAGACCGACACCACATGGCCGTAATAAAAAATCATCGGGTGGCGTAGCTTGTGATACGGGCGAAGATAATAAGCCTCTTCACTGGCCAGCGCGCTGAACAGCGTTTCCGTCAGCGTCCAGCTGTTGTTGAAATAATCGAGCAGTTCTTGACGAGCGGAATCAAGCCGCACCTGCGGCAGCGAGGTGATAGTGCCATCTGCCTTTACACCGGGACATTGACCGTAAACAGGCGGAATGCCTGTGTATTCAAACATAAATTGAGCTTTTTCGCTGGCTTGTTTTGCTGCTGTCATTGTCCTCATCCGTCATTGTGGGCATTAAATAATTCGAGAAAAACCCACGAAAAGTTACAGTGCCGCCCCATAAAATGAGCGGCACTGTAGCCTACAACCCTTCAATAAAAAATACGAACGGCAATAAAAGCAAAGAAAAAACCTACCGCGTACACGCCCACCGACAGCAAGTACATCCATCCACTGATTTTACGCAGGCGTGCGCAGGCTTTGGCTTGCTGTAGATCGGCGGGGCATGGGGCATTTCTGGCACGAAAACGCATGATGCCCGCCAGCAGAATCATGATGCCGGAGATGCCAAACGTCCACACCTTATACTTTGACAAAGCCACCAGCCACGGCACGGCACTGACTAACCCCGCCAGTGCCGCGCCAGCCCCCAGCGTTACGAATAATGCCGGGAGTGCGCAACACACCAATGTGCCAATGGAGGTGAACAGGCTTAACGTGGGAAGCAACGTATGCTTCGCCCCATAATTTTCTGTTCGCGTTTCCATATCAGCAGCCTTTGTTGATAGCAGTGACATTGTAGCCGGAATCGGTGACCAACTGCTTCACCGTTTCGTCATCCAGCGTTTGTCCGGGCTTCAGGTTGATGCGGATATCGCCTTTATCCAGATCAACCTTAATGCCGGAGACTTCCTCGCGTTTACCAAACACCTTCTCCAGCGCACGGGCGCAGAAGTCGCAAACAAGGCCGTTGACTTTGACGTTTACCGTGTCTTTGCATTCTTCCACAGCAAATGCTGGGGCTGAAGCAAGCATGACGGTGATAGTAAGAAGTGTTGCTAAAGTTTTCATGTGTGTTCTCCTTAAAAAATCATGGTGAAGTTGAATAATACGTCGCCGTCCTCGCTGACACCGGCTTCCACCAGCGTTTCGCCTTTGAACAGTCGCACCAGCGGCGTGACCGTGAAGTGATCGGCTTTTTCGGGATTATGCTCGACCTGAAGCATCAGCCATGTGTGCAGATCGCCATAATCGCCGATATACGGCGCAATGCCGACGCGAGCCTTCTGCATGAAGAACTTGTCGATATCACCCGCATAGACGAGATGGTTCTCGTACATGGTGAAAAAACGCCGATCTTCCCAATCAGCGGAAATGCCAGTGAAGGCGGCTGGCTCGGTTTTGCTGTCAAACGCTCCGAAATCGCTGTAAGCAACGCCTGCAGCAGATTTCAGATAAAGGTTGGCCTGTGATCCGGGCAAGTTCCAGCGTTTGATCAGGTTGTTGAGCGATACGGCATGCAGTTGCCA
>CANHDY010000022.1 GCA_947459535.1 Rickettsiales bacterium
AAAGGCCGCCCCCTCGCCCCCGAGGGTGCACAGTGGGACAAGGCGGTGGCGAACTGGAAAACCCTGCCGTCCGACCCCGGCGCGAGCTACGATGCCGAGGTGCTGTTGATCGCCGAAGACATTGCGCCGCAGGTCACATGGGGCACCTCGCCGGAGCATGTGCTGCCCATCACCGCCACCATCCCCGACCCAAGCACATGGCAGGATGAAGGCGACCGTAAAACCATCCAGCGCGCGCTGGACTATATGGGGCTTGCACCCGGTATGGCGCTGAAAGACATTGCGATTGATAAAATTTTTATCGGCTCATGCACCAACAGCCGCATCGAAGACCTACGTGAGGCCGCACAGGTAGCCGAAGGCAAAAAGCTGGCCGCCAATGTGAAGCTGGCCATGGTGGTGCCCGGCTCTGGCCTTGTCAAAGAACAAGCCGAGCGCGAAGGGCTGGATAAAGTTTTCACTGCTGCCGGTTTTGAATGGCGTGAGCCGGGCTGCTCGATGTGCCTTGCCATGAATGCCGACAAGCTGGAGCCGGGCGAGCGCTGCGCCTCCACCTCGAATCGCAATTTTGAAGGCAGGCAGGGGCGAGGCGGCCGCACACACCTGATGAGCCCAGCCATGGCTGCCGCCGCAGCCATCTCCGGCAAGCTAACCGACATCCGTGAGCTGAAGTAAAATGTGGTCGCACAAAGTAGTCCTGCAATCAAAATATAAAGGCTACTGCATCAAAGCTGTGATCTCGCATAAGCAGGTTATCAGCATCGATCTTCTTTATAAGCAGCTGCATAAGCTACAGTTGAAGCTGGAGCTAATCGTGCCGAGAATGCTTAAGCCAAAGTTTTCAACTTCGAATGATGGTCTGGTGATTTTAATCGAAATCGAAAAAGCTCACGAAGCCGGAAGAATCATTCAAGAACTTGAGGACGATATTAAAAAAGCCATCAGCAAATTATAGAAACAGCCATGAAACCCTTCACCACCCTCACCGCCATCGCCGCGCCGCTGCCGATTGACCATATCGATACCGATATGATCATCCCCAAGCAGTTCCTCAAAACCATCAAGCGCACCGGCCTCAAAGATGGCCTTTTTTATGAAATGCGCACCAGCATCGATGGCAAAAAAAATCCTGATTTTGTATTGCACAAACCGCCCTATGATAAGGCAGAGATACTCATTGCTGGCCAGAATTTCGGCTGCGGCTCCTCACGCGAGCATGCGCCTTGGGCGCTGCTTGACTTTGGCATTCGCTGCGTGATTGCGCCCTCTTTTGCCGATATTTTTTACAATAACTGCTTTAAAAACGGCATCCTGCCCATCGCGCTACCCAAAGAACAGGTGGCAACGCTGATGGAAACTGCCGCACATGGCGGTGCCATTTCAGTGGATTTGGATAAGCAGCAGGTCTCGGCAGGCAACCATCAGTTTTCGTTTGATGTTCAGCCCTTCAGGAAACATTGCCTGATGCATGGGCTGGATGATATCGGGCTGACACTGCAAAAAACCGATAATATCGGCGCCTATGAAGCCAAGCAGAAGCAGCTGACGCCGTGGCTGGCCGCGTAAATGGGTAGTCATCACGATCATGCCCATGACCATTTAAGCCACGACCGCCGCGTCCTGATCACGGTATTTGTGCTGAATTTCGCGATGTTCGGCCTTGAATTCTGGCAAGGCATGAAAAGCGATTCCACGGCGCTGATCGCCGATTCCATGGATTTCCTCAGCGATTCTTTCAGCTACCTGATTACCCTGTGGGTGCTGGCAAGCAGCCTTGCTGTGCGCGCGCGGGCAGCGCTGATTAAGGCAGGGTTGATGCTTCTGCTCGCCGCCGCCGCGCTGGGGCAAGGCGTGGTTAATATCATGCATCAGCACGTACCCGATTACTTCACGATGGGCTGGGTTGGGCTGCTCGCGCTGCTCGTGAATGTCACCAGCGCGATCCTGCTTTACCGCTCGCGCAACAAAGACAGCAACATGCAGTCCGTATGGCTGTGCAGCCGCAATGATGCGATCACCAATGTCGCAATATTAATTGCAGCAGGGCTGGTATTCATGACGGATAGCCTTTGGCCGGATCTTTTCGTAGCTCTCTTTATCACTTGGCTGGAAGGCAGCTCAGCGTTAAAAATCATCAGGCAAGCAAAAAAGGAATTACATCATGGTTGATTGTCATTGCGAGCGTAGCGACGCAATCCAGCTAAAGTGCCATGGGCGCGGTGTAATAACTATCTGCGCAACAGACGTTGCGCTGCTAGATTGCTTCGGCTTTGCCTCGCAATGACGAAATGGAGACACCAATGAACACTAAACATATTCTACTCCTTCCCGGCGATGGCATTGGCCCGGAAGTCATCGCAGAAGCACAAAAAATCCTGAGCCGCTTAAGCGCTCAAGGCACCACCAGCTTCACCATGGATAGCGCGCTCATTGGCGGCTGCGCTTATGATAAAACAGGCACCCCATTTCCCGATGAAACGCTGGAAAAAGCAAAAAAAGCAGACGCTATTTTGCTTGGCGCTGTCGGGGGGGTGAAGTGGGAGTCGCTGGAGTATAGCAAACGGCCAGAGCGCGGTTTGCTGGCACTGCGTAGTGAGCTGGGATTATTTGCTAATCTTCGCCCGGCCATTTGTTTTGATGCGCTGGCGGATGCCTCCACCCTTAAACGCGAGGTGATTGCGGGGCTGGATATCATGATTGTGCGGGAGCTGACGGGCGGTATTTATTTTGGCCAGCCGCGCGGCGTGGAAACCCTGCCAGATGGCTCGCGCAAGGGCATTAACACGGAAGTGTACACCTCGCCGGAAGTGCAGCGCATTGCGCGCGTGGCCTTCGAACTGGCCAGAAAACGCGGCAGCAAGGTTTGCTCGGTTGATAAGGCAAATGTGCTGGAATGCACGGAAATGTGGCGCGAAGAAGTGCAGAAAATAAGGGATAAGGATTACCCAGAAATTGCGCTTTCGCACATGTATGTCGATAACGCGGCCATGCAGCTCGTTCGAAACCCCAAGCAGTTTGATGTGATGGTGACCACCAACATGTTCGGCGATATTTTATCCGATATCGGCGCGCAGCTCACCGGCTCGCTCGGTATGTTACCCTCCGCCTCGTTCGGCGCGCCGGGCACGCCCGGTGTGTATGAACCCATCCACGGCTCTGCGCCTGATATCGCGGGCAAGGGCATCGCGAACCCCATTGCCACGATTTTATCAGTCGCGATGATGCTGCGCTACGCCTTTGCCATGACAAAACAGGCAGATGCGCTTGAAGCCGCAGTAAAACAAGTGCTGGCTCAGGGCTACCGCACCGCTGATATCATGCAGGATGGCATGAAAAAACTCACCACCAGCGAGATGGGCGATGCTATCGCCTCGGCGCTTGGCGGATAAAATCAGCAATATCGCGGCGAACCTTGTCATTCCATGAAATCGGCGTGGCAAAGCCTGCAGCAATACCGTAATGCCCCACACCGTTATATTTAGTGAGCGACACTTCATTGTCTTTGGCTTTCAGCAGCTCCGCCAGCTTCTTGGAATTTTCTGGCGAAACCAGCCCATCCTCATCGCCAGTGAGCAGCAGCATGCGCGGCACACCAGCACGGACGTGATACACCGGCTCCATCTCGTCCTGTTTTTCTTTCGGCGAGAAAATGGCATTCAGATTGCGCCCGCGAATCGGCAGGAAATCGTAAGGCCCGGAAAGCCCAACCACGCCCGCAAGCTGGCTCGGCTTCATGCCTGCCTGCTTTAAATAGCGCTCATCCAGCGCCAGCATCACGGCATTATACGCCCCTGCAGAATGCCCCACCAGTGTGATATTGCGGTTGCTCAGGCCATAGCGCGCAAGGTGGCGGTGCACCCATGCCACGGCTCTGGCATTGTCTTCAAGAAATGCTGGGAAAATGACATCGGGATAGAGGCGATAATTCGGGACAACGACAATAAAACCCTCCGAAACCAGCCCCTGGCCGAGGAAAAGGTAATCGTCTTTATCGCCATGCTGCCAGCTGCCACCATGGAAAAACACCACTACCGGCGTGTTTTTATGAAGGTGCGGCGGCAGGTAAACATCCAGCTGCTGGCGCGGATGCTCGCCATAATGAATGTTTTTCTGCACCGTATAGCCATCGGTGGGCACAAATTCATTCAGCACATCCACGGGCGAGCAGCCATGCAGAAACAGCAAGGCAGCCATCAGCAAAAAGGGCTTTTTTAACATTGCACGGCCTCTCGTTTTTTTGTTATATTGCGCGTCCTTATAACAAAAAAAAGAATGAAAGACCATTATGAGTTACAAAGTCGCCGTCGTTGGTGCCACCGGCAATGTTGGCCGCGCCATGCTTGATATTCTCGCTGAGCGCAATTTCCCAGTCAGTGAAGTGGTGGCGCTTGCGTCCCGCGCTTCTATCGGCAAGGAAGTGAGCTTCGGCGAAGAGGAAATTCTGGTGGTGAAGGCGCTGGAAGATTATGATTTCAGCGACACCGATATTGCGCTTTTTTCGCCCGGATCGTCTGTTTCCAAACTATTTGCGCCCAAGGCAGCCGAGGCTGGCTGCGTGGTGATTGATAACACCTCTTACTTCCGTATGATGGAAGACATCCCCCTCGTGGTGCCAGAAGTGAACAGCCATGCGCTGAAAAATTTTCGGAAGAAAAACATTATCGCCAACCCCAACTGCTCCACCGCGCAGATGGTCGTCGCGCTGAAGCCACTTCATGACGCGGCGAAAATCAAGCGCGTGGTGGTTTCAACTTATCAATCGGTGAGCGGCGCAGGCAAAGCGGGCATGGATGAGCTGTATGACCAGACCAAATCCATCTACATGAACGATCCAAAGGAACCCAAAAAATTCACCAAGCGCATCGCCTTCAATGTCATCCCGCATATCGATGTGTTCATGGAGGATGGCTCCACCAAAGAAGAATGGAAAATGGTGGAAGAAACCAAAAAAATCATGGAAGCGGATATTCAGGTGAGCGCCACCTGTGTACGCGTGCCGGTGTTTGTTGGCCACTCAGAATCAGTCAATATTGAGTTTGAAAAACCCATCACCGCCGAGCAAGCACGCGATCTGCTGGAAGGCGCCGATGGCATCACCATCTATGATGAGCGCAAGGATGGCGGCTATTGCAGCCCGATGGAATGCGCCGGTGAGGACGCGGTGTTTATCTCCCGCCTCAGGCAGGATACCAGTGTGAAACACGGCCTTGCCATGTGGGTAGTCTCCGACAACCTGCGCAAAGGCGCGGCGCTGAACGCGGTTCAAATTGCCGAAGCACTCATCGAAGAACACGGCCTCGCCCCCAAAAAGAAAAATTAATATGAAGCCACTGCCAAAAAACTACGACCACAAAGAACGCGAAAAACACTGGCAGCGCGTGTGGGAAACGAGCGACGTGTATCATTTCCGTGATGACTTGCCGCGGGATAAGACCTTCGTCATTGATACGCCGCCGCCGACCGTCTCCGGCCTGCTGCACATGGGGCATATCTTCAGCTACACTCAGGCAGATTTTGTCGCGCGCTACCAGCGTATGGCTGGCAAAGATGTGTTCTACCCGATGGGGTTTGATGATAACGGCCTGCCCACGGAGCGCCTCGTTGAAAAAATCAAGGGCGTACGCGGCACGGGGATGCCGCGCGCTGAGTTTGTGGCGCTGTGTAAAGAGGTGGTAAAAGAAGCGGAGGACGAGTTCCGCGCACTGTTCAAAAGCACCGCCCTTTCCGTTGACTGGCGCAAGGAATACCAGACGATTAACGATGATGTGCGCGCGCTGTCGCAAGCTTCTTTTCTGGATTTAGTGGCAAAAGGCCACGCTTACCGCGACTTCCGCCCCACCTACTGGGACTGGGTGGACCAGACCGCCATCGCGCAGGCCGAGATCGAAAATAAAGAACTCCCCGGCACGATGAATGAAATCGAATTCACGCTGGAAGATGGCTCGCCCCTTCTTATCATGACAACACGCCCGGAACTGCTCGGTGCGTGCGTCGCGGTGATGTATCACCCGGAAGATGCGAATGCTGAGAAATATCAAGGCAAACACGCCCTAACGCCGCTATTTGGCGTGCGTGTGCCGATGATTGCTGATGAAGCGGTGGAGCAAGGCAAGGGCACTGGCCTTGTCATGTGCTGCACCTTTGGCGATGATACGGATAAGGAATGGTGGAGAAAATACAACCTGCCGCTCAAGGCTATTTTGGGCAAGGATGGCCGCCTTCAATGTGACATTGCTGAGCTAAACGGCCTGAAACCCAAACAGGCCAATGCAAAAATTCTGGAGATGCTGCAAGCAGCTGGAAAGCTGAAAAAACAAACGGCTATGACGCATAGCGTCAAATGCGCCGAGCGCAGCGGCACGCCGATTGAGATTATCCCCACCCAGCAATGGTTCGTGCGCATCACGGATAAAAAAGAGGCGCTGAAAGCTAAGGGCGCCGAGTGCCATTGGCACCCGGACTACATGCGCGTGCGGCTGAATCAATGGATTGATGGCCTGAAAGAAGACTGGTGCATCAGCCGCCAGCGCTTTTTCGGCGTACCCTTCCCTGTGTGGTATTCCAAACGCGCGGGAGAAGAAGGGAAGGCAATTTATGCCAGCCCGAGCCAGCTGCCAGTTGATCCGCTGGTGGATACCCCTGAAGGGTATAACCGCGACGAAGTAACGCCGGACATGGACGTGATGGACACCTGGGCGACGTCCTCTATCTCCCCGCAGATTAATGCTTACATATCCTGTGGGTCGCAAAGCGGCAGCACAGGATCTCATGCACAAGATCCCGTGCTAGCGCTACGCGCTCCACGGGATAAACTCTTCCCCGCTGATATTCGTCCGCAAGCACACGAAATCATTCGCACCTGGGCGTTTTACACCATTGTGAAGGCGCATCTGCATGAAGACTGTGTGCCCTGGAAAAACCTGATGATCTCCGGCTGGTGCTTAGCTGCTGATAAAACAAAAATGAGCAAGTCCAAGGGCAATGTGGTAACCCCCGTGGCGCTGATCGAGGAAAAAGGTACCGACAGCGTGCGCTACTGGGCATCCACCTCCCGCCTCGGCGCCGATACCGCCTTTTCTGAAGACTTACTCAAAATCGGCCGCAAGCTGGTGGGTAAAATCTGGAATGCCAGCCAGTTTGCTGCCCTGAACCTCGATAAGCTCAAAACCAAGCCGACCAATGCGCTGCAGGATGTAAAAAATGGCATCATCAGCGAGCCGCTTGATCTGTGGATTCTCTCGCGCCTTCATCGCACAGTGCATAAGGCGACACTGGAATTTGAGCGCTTTGAATACTCAGATGCGCGGGTGGCCATCGAAGATTTCTTCTGGAACGATTTCTGCGATAATTATCTCGAGCTGGTCAAGGCTCGCTCATATGGAACCAATCCTGTGGGCGACAACGTCGCAGCACAGGATCCTGCGCAGTCGCTACGCGCCTCGCAGGATTCGGCCTTATACACACTCTATCACTGTATAAATACGCTGCTAAAACTATTTGCGCCATTTGTGCCGCATGTCACTGAGGAAATTTATAGCCATCTCTTTGCTGATGATTACGCAAAGCACGGCTCTGTGCATGCGCGCGGTCAGTGGCCACGGGCTGCTGATTTCCCGCTGGATGAGAAGCATGAGCTAGCGGGCATGGCCGCGGTGGATATTCTGAACGTGGTGCGCAAAGCGAAATCCGAAGCAAGCGTTTCGATCAAAAACCCGGTGGATAAGATTGAGGTGTTTGTAAGTGACGCTGCGGTAAACTGGCCAGCGGTTGAGTCCGTCGCTCAGGATTTAAAACTCGCCGCCAATGCCTCGCTCTTAACAGAAAGTAAAGACGAGCACCTTCCATTTACCTCCGAGAAAGGCTGGTTTAAGCTTTCTGTAACACTTGCAAAGCAAGAAGAACACAAGCGAAACCCCGCCCAGAAAGAGGAAGAAAAACTTGAAGGCGAAGTGCTGCATGGCCCAGGAAATCCTGACCTCTCCAAGCATGTGGTGCGTGTTCAGGTGAACGACCTCCAACAGACATTAGGCAAGCAGAAATAGCCACTCGCTGTCATCAATCCGTCTGCGTTCTGTCATAAAAGATTCACAGTTGTAAACGTGAAAAACATCTCCCGATTTAGTAGATTGAATGGATGGAGATGTTATGGCTGCAACTGATTTAATCGAAGAGATTCATAGTGACAGCCGACATCGTAGTGGGCAGCAACCACCCAATGTAACGCTGAGTTTTAAAGGTGTTTTATGCGGTCCTGGCACGCTGGGAACGCATGCCGCCAGAGCAATGGCCAGTCAATGTCCGGATATACAGCGGGGGATAAGCTGATATGCTGAATTCCGATCGCGATATGATGGAAAGTCTGCCTCATTACAAATCGAAATATGAGGCTGCTAAGAAGATTAATGTGTATTTCATTCCGGCTTATGATGAGCTGAAGAAGGAGCGCATGTTTTACTATGCCATCGCCAGCGCGATGCTTCATGAGCAGATGATGCACTGCCTTGAAAAGGGCGATATCCCGCACTTCGCGGTGATTGTGGAAAAGGGTTACGGCGAGCCATCAGCGCAGGTTAAAACTAAAATCAAAGATTATTACGGCTTTGATCATGATTTCTACGCTAGCAACGATAATAGCCGCTTAGCAAGCGCCTCAATCAACGCCTAATCTGTTGCAAGAAAAAGCTTTTGTTCAGCATTTCTTCGCCTGATAAGCCCTTCAAGTTTTCTGCCTGATGCATAGACCCAGCGCCCGAATTGGTTGGCTGCGGCCTCGCTCTCATTGTCATTAAGCAGCCTGAGAAGTGTTGATTTTGTGAACGCCCCCTCGCCGATATTAAAGACAAACGATACCAGCGCATCAAACTGGTTTTGAGTAAGCGGCACCTTTACCGCTTTTCTCACAACACTTGCCGCTATTTCAGCATCAGAAGCAAGTAGCTGCTCGGCGTGTTCTCGGGTAATGCGCTCCAGTGTTGCTGATTCTTGATTGGTGAGCACATGGCCATAGCCAATGGTTAGCTTGCCGCCCGCGCAGATGTAGGGTTCGGCGCAGAAGCCCTCAAATTCACGAATCAGCGAAAGTCCGTGCGTAGAAATGCGCATCATCGCTTATCCACCTTCTGATCCAGCTTATCGCTGAGTTTTAAAAACCACGCATTCATCTCATCGCGCAGCCGGTTCACTTCGCTGCGTTGAAGCTCAGAAAGCTTGAGAAAGTTTTCTTTATAATCGCGCTCCATGCGCTCAATATATGCGTCCTGACGAGCATTTTCGGCCTTAAGCGAGCGTATGTCGGAAATGGTATAGGCATAAATCATTCCGATACCGAAAATAACGCCAATAAAATTAACCAGATGGCCAAGATGAATCGTTGGATCAAAATGTGGCTTCCACGGTGATGGTTTGTGTTTCATAATCGCTCCTAAATGCTGTGCCATGCACTGGCAGTGGCGGCAAAAAACAGGCGTCTGCTATCGGCTGCCTGAGAAAGCGCCGTATTGGCAGCAAGATTATTGATCGTGTGGCCGGTGGATGGATAGACACTCAGCGCATTGGCGCCCTGATTAGCAACCAGCACAAATTCACCCGCCTCAGGTGCTGGAAGACGAACCCCTTGCGAAGCCGCAACGGTTGAAACAATATTGATAGTTTTGGTGAGTGCTGTGGCTGTGGCTTGGGTTGTTCCCGCTGCAGCGATACCGGTAGCGATCGATTTAAATGCCACACGTCCGGTTGATGCGATCATTTTAAGCACATCGAGCCAGCTTGTCCCGTCTGCTGAAAGTTTTAAGGTGAAATTATCATCGCCGGTAGTGCCAAATTCTGCGCGGCCTGAAAATCCGGTCTGAAATAGAAAGCTGGCATTATCGGCCGCAGCGTTTTTATTGAGTTTCACCTGTGTGCCAGCGCCGGCATGCGTAAATAGTGCCGCGCTGCTTGCCACCGCTAGTTTGTTAGTTGCATCTGCTGTGGTATTAACCCCAAGTAGCGAGAGGTTCTGCAGCTGCGATAAGTTCGTCGTCTGCGTCCATGCAGTGCCATTAAAGCTGTAAAGTACATCCTCATCCGCCACCCACAGTGTCACGCCTTCCTGGGGTGCAATAAACCGCCACACCTGATCAAAATAAGCGATATTTCTTGCCTGCCCAGCCCAAGCACCGGTGGGGGTTGAGCCAATAATATACACATCACCGGCCACAGGCGAGGCTGGCGGTGTATTAATATCTCGGTCTTTAGCGCCAGTATTCAGCAGCGCATCAATGCGGATTAAAGCCTGATTGACGGTGACTTCTTTTTGCGCCTGCGCCTGCTCAACCAGTGTAACGCCGAGGTGGCTGGTGGTTGCCATAATATACTCCTTAAAAAAGTTTTCTTTGGTGAATCAATCTATTATGATGTAAAAAAATGAGGTTTTCCGATGCCAACACTTGCTGAAATCAAGCGCCAGATAGAAGTCTGCCCGGGGCGCTATATCTTCTGGACAGAAAAAGAAATCCGCGCCCTTCCCGAAATTCTGGAACCCGATGAAACGATCAGAGCCGTCACCTCCGGCATCATGAACAACAGCACATGGCTCGGTGTCTGTACCAGCCGCCGCCTCATCTTCCTGAACCGCGGCATGATTTTAGGCCTGCGTCAGGTGCAGTTCCCGCTGGAGCGCATTCAATCGATTGATCATGAATTCACGATCTTTTTTGGCTCCATCAGCGTCTGGGATGGCGCCAGCTCATTTACCATTCGCCTCGTGCTGAAAAACTCGATCATGCCGTTTGTCAAAGCGACAGAGGAAGCGATGTTTGAGGCCAAAAGAGCCAGCGCTCGCATGCATGCACAGCCAGCCGCCGCGGCGACGGATGTAGCAACGCAGCTGGCCAAGCTCGCCGAGCTGAAAGAAAAAGGCTATCTTACCGACGACGAGTTTCAGCAGCAGAAAAAGAAGCTGCTTGGATAGGCCGTGTGGTCATTCACGCAGTTCAGAAAATCACATTTTCGGTCTAAACCACAGCATTTGCGGCATAGCCGCGCCCTACGATTTCAGAAATCTGGTAAATGCGCACCTCAACCGATGATGGCAAGCTGCCGAAATCAGCCACCTGCTCAGCCGCGCTGTAAATAACCATTGGCGCTGTAAGCGCTGTCCAGCTGCGAGCAATACTGGCTCCACTTAGCACCTCCACATCATAGCGCTCTGATGCTTCATTCAGCGGCACATCCACATTATCCTGCCACACGCCGCCGTGACGTGTGCGACGCACCCAGCGCAGTGTGATGGTTCCCGTTGCATCGCGGCCTGCCGACACATGCACCGGACTATAAGGCCTGAGCGCGGCGCCGCGATAGGTGAAGCTGGTAGAAGGCGCGGCGGTCAGGCTGCCGCCAAATGTCACCGCCTTGAAATCGCGGGCAAGCCCGATCAACGCTGTTGGCGCAGCAAGGCGCGCCACGCGTGCATCCAGCAATACAAAGCGCTCGCCGGCGCTGTGGCCAGCAATCGCCCATTCTGTCCCGAGTCTGCCGCGAAGCAGCCCGCTTAAGCGATATTTCCCTGGCTCAAGTAGTGTGGCACTGCGAAACTGAAATAGCTCATCGCCAAGTAGCGCAAGATTAGCGCCATTGAGCACCGCAATCTCGCTGACGCTCTGCAGCGCCCCCTGCCCGATCAGGCTGACGGTCACGGTTGATACTGCATCAAACACCTGCGCCGCGCCTGTCGCCAGCGCATCAAGCGCTGTGCCGATCACCGCCGCCGCCGCAATATCCCCCACCCGCGAAAAACTCGCCCCTGCATCATCCGATCGATAGAGCGCCGCACCGCTCCAAGGCTCTGAAAGCCCGGCGCCTGCGGCTCTGATAATCGCTTTATCCACCTCATCGCCGGGCAAGGCAGCCGTATCAAGCAGCGCAAGTGAGGTCGCTGCTACATCCGATGTCGGCGATGCAGGTTCGTTTGATAAGCCCGGCACGGAGTAAAAATCATACGCCGTTACATCATCCGCAGCGGCACGCACCAGCACCTTTCCATCGGCCTGAAGCCTTGTGTAGATCAGCCTCATGCGATGGCTGACGCCGGCAACCGTCACCGTCATGACATCGCCGGGATCAAGCAGGCAGTGCCGTGTTGAAAGCATGAATTCATAGCCCACACGCGCCACCCATGCGGTATAAAGCCGCGCATCCGCAATATTTCGTGCGAGCTGGTCAGACAACACCACCGGCAGATCCAGCGTCACCACCTCGCGGCTACCGCTCATTTCACGCTGCGAATATTGTGTTTGTGTCTGATAGCTGGCAATACGGCTGAGATAAACCACATTCACACGGCGCGGAAGCTCCACCTCCTGCGCGCGTGTGATACGAAACCGTGCTTCTACACCACCCTCACTTGTCTGTAATAAATCAGACTCAGTTAAACTAAGCTGCGATGCTGCTCCGCGTGGTACAAATTGAAGCAAGCCATCTGATTCCACCGCATCAAAGAAATAGGCCTGCGCGAGTGCCTCCACCGCATCACGAACACTCTGCTGGTTGGTGATAACAAATCCTTCCACCTGATCGCTGATTTTATCTAGTTCGAGATCCTCAGCTACCAGCCCAACACGCAGGCATAGATCTTTGATAATTGCGCCAAGGCTGGAAATGCCCAGCTTGCCCTGAACCCAGTGGCCTGTTTTCCATGCATCGCCATCACTCCAGATGGTTTTGAGATCAGGCCAGTAAGGGTAAGGCCTCGCGTCCCATGTCCAGACAAAAAGACGCTCCACCATGGCGGAGTTTTTCCATTGCTGCTCGGTGGCAATCAGCCCTGCGCGCTGCGCACGAAAATCGATTCTGCCGCGTGAAAAATAAGGTAGTGCGCTTGAAACACTGGTAGGATCATAAAACACATTGGGTTGGTTCGTGGCGCAGTCCACGCTGGGAAATCCATATTCCGTGAACCATATTGTCTTGGATTGCGGCACCCATGGCGTGCTGGCACCGCCGGGGTTAACATGGGGGTTATTCCAGAACCAGCTTAGATTCTTCCATGCATAGGCGGGAGCAAGGGGCGTCTGTATGGTGCGCGCTGTGTCGCTGTAAAACCAATCATACCCCTCGCCCGACACCCATCCTGCCTTAATTGCATCCACGTCATAGACGCTGCTGGGCGAGTCGGTGAGCGGGAAATAAGCATCGATGCCGATAAAATCAATCGAGCTCGATGCCCAGAGCGGATCCATATGATACCAGCCGCCGGTGGTGCTGTGATATTCTGACCAGTCTGCTGCATAGGTCACTTTAATCTTATCGCCTACGATTGATTTCACATCGTCTGCAAGCGACGCAAGCTGGCTTACTGCCGGATACACGCCCGGTGTATTCGTTACTTTTGTCAGCCCCTTCATTTCGGAACCGATAGAAAACGCATCCACATAAGGTGCCATCAGGCTGGCATAATGCAGAATAAAATCGTTATAGCCTTCAGTTTTGGTAAAGAAGTTGCTGACGGCCGCTGCCGAACCAGTCAGCTCGCCGCGCCATGGTTTACCGGTAGTATCCATGAAGATCAGCGGATAAAATAAAATCTTATAACCGCGCGCGCGAAGCTCGGTCGCGTAGCGTATGAGGCTATCATCGTCCGGTGTGCCACCATATTGCGGTGAGCCAGCAAGCTGGGTAATCAGCCTCGCGCTCGAACGTGTGTAGCCCGCCACCTGCCAGCTATCAGGGCTGGTGGTTGCACCATCTTGATATTCAACGCCGGGTTTAATCACGCAGCTCGCGGCATCTAGGCTATCGCCAAACCACGCCACCACCAGCGATACCCACTGCACATTAGGGCAGGTTTCTTCAAGCTGATCCAGCGAAAGCAGGCTATTGGCCTTGCCGCTGGGGTTATGCATGTTGATGACCTGCTGGCTACCCTGCTGCACCCAGCCGGAGCCAGAGGATAGGCCGGGTATTTTCTGCTGCACCTCAGTATCATATACAAATTCGCCAGCGCCCGGAATCATCACCATGCCCTTGATCATCGATTCAAGAGTCTCCCCGGCATAGTCAGGCTGAATCAACTTTCGCTTCACTTCAAACGTGAAATTGGGAATACGGTTGCCAAATTCTGCCAGCTGAAAATCTTCAAACACAACATAGCATTGGCCGCGATAGGCGGGAGTGCGCGCGGCGCCCTCAAAACCGCTGATAAGACTATCAGGCAGCTGATCCTCATCACCACGATAAATGCGCAGCTGAAGGGTTGATAAATCCAGTGGTTTGGCGTCTGCCCAGATACGCAGCACACCATCCACCGGCCCCTCACAAACACTCACCGCAAGCGAGACGCTGTAGCTATAGGTGGTCGTAGATTGCGAGACACGGCCACCCCCGCCCTTTCCCCCGACACCACCAGAGCTGGTGGTTGTGGTTGCCGTTTCCCTGATGGGTCGCGACCAGATGATATTTCCACCCACACGGCAAGCGCCATACACCAGCGGAATCATTTTGCCATAAGTAGAGCTCTGCACACCAAGATCAGTCAGGCGCGCGCCGCGGCTTCGAATCTGGCTTTTACCACCAAAAATGTTGCGGTCGATCGCGCTGCCGATGGTTTGGCCGATACGCGAGCCAATATATGCCCCCACCGGCCCGCCAAAATTCTGGCCAACAGCCGCACCCGCAGTACTCAGAACAATTGATGCCATACAAAAAACTCAAAGATTAGATGAAAAATATCAGTTGAAACAAATAAGCCGGTAGCTGCCAGCAAGGTGACTCAGCCAGTACTCATCGAGCGCGTGCTCAACCACGCAGCGCGCCGGTGCATAGGCGTGGATCATGCCAAGCCCGCCAGCATAATCACTGATCAGGCCAAGATGCTGCGCTCTGCCATCCACCTCCAGCAGCACAATATCAGCTGGCTGAATCGGGTTGCTGCCGAGTGGCAGTAGGAGCGTGTCAAGTGCGCATTTCAGCCTCGCCGTGTCTGGCAGGTGAGAATAATCCTGCTCGTCAAACTCATGGAGTAACAATCCCTCTGGCTGGCGTAGCTTCAGCTCTGCAGCAACCCCAACCAATAGCCCAAGACAATCCACACCGCCTGCATGCGTATGGCTTTTTTTAATCCGCCCCTGATGATGAAAACGCGTGCCAAGCCAGCCGCGCGCCGCGCGGACAACATCGGAAGGTTCCATAATCGTATCAGCTAATCAGTTTCAGGGAGTTCCTGCACGCGCTCTTTCTGCGGACGGAAATGAGTGCGCAGTGTTGGGCGAGCAAAGAGCGGACGCTGCCCCATGCTTTTAGCATAAGCCCAGACAAGCCCTGCCATCACCACAATCGACATACCAAACACCCAGATCGTAGCGGCAATGGTCGTATGGCCATACATACCGATCACGGTAGCAGAGAGAAACACCGACACCGCAATCAGAAAACCAAGCACCTGCCCAAGCAGGGTAGAGGTGCGATGCACACGGATCGCCTGCATCTCCCATTCATGGCGGTGCTTCTGTTCCAGCTCAAACATGGTAAGAATCATTTTGGCAGAGCCATCCACAACGTAGTTGTAGCTTTCCAGCACCTCGGGGTGCGGCAGAATTTCAACCGTGCGGTTCTGAACGCGCTCACGCGTGCCGTTCTGACGATAGCCGCCTGTTTTATAGGGCTTATCGAATTTATAGTCCGGTTGCTTCTCAGCGTCTTCCATCGTCTGCTTCCGATTTAAGTTTGCCCATTACACTTTCAACATCTGCAGCAATGCGCTGCCAATCAGAGCGCAGCCCCTCGCCCGAGTTGCGATACGGGTAGCGATAAAGCAGTGGTGCGCTCGTGATTTGAAGCACCGAAATTGCACCACTCATAAAGCTTTTAAGAATATCCATATAATCATTTAAAGCACAAACCATTACGAAATAATTAAAATCACCAGCTGCTGCGTGTCCCTGCTGTTTCCAGCATGCGGTCAATTCCGGGAACATGCGGCTCACCGCGAAAATTAATAATATTGTTATAGCGCTCGTGGCAGGTTTTAGTGGTTTTATCACAGCCTTTCACCATGCTGTACGTATCGCCCGCTAGCAGCTGGTAGGGCAGTGGCAACACCAAGGTTATCTTACCCGCTCCACTTTTCAGATATTCTTTGACTTCCATGGAAATACCGTTGTTGGCGCCGCTGGTAAATCGTATCACCCCGGCACTGAATGTACCGGAAGGCTCAGTTCTTGCGCTGTCTTGAAATTGCTGGCTGGATATCACGGTGGTAATGCTACCGCTCACAGTGTGCAGCGCGCTATTAATCTTGCAGCGGCTATCGCCAAAGCTTGCGCGGCAGGAGGGTGAATAAAGCTCGCCGATAGTTTGCGAAAGAAGCTGAGTCAGTCCGCGTATTTCAGCTACAAAATGCTGCCGGTGCAGCGAAACTTCTCCCAGCCATCCTCGCCGCAGAATCAACTTTCCTTGCGCCAGATCACGGTAATTCACCTTGAATATTTCGATTTCAGCAAAATCATAGCGCCCCGCCTGAATATCTGCTTCGGTAATGGCAGAGGCGCTGATCATGCCCTCCACATCCAGGTTATCAACCGCCAGATCTGCGGTTGTTTCAATCGCGCTGGGGGTAAAGCCGCTGGCGGCGCGATAGGTCACCCCGCCCAGCACAATATCGCGATCGAGATCAGTAAAACCGAGCGTCACATTGTCTCGGCGGGTCAGTTTCCAGCAGGTGGCAAGCGTCGTCACCTCGCCCGCCAGATGGGCAGCGAGTTCAGGAGAAATCTGTTTCATGGCTATACCCGAACTTCAACGATGGGAATATCGTTCCAGCTATGGCTGCCATAATTATCGATTGCGGCAGAGAGTCTGTCCGTATCAAATCTGACCGGCACATCAAATTCAAAATCAGCACTCACCAAAGCCCCGGCGGCTGGCGCCGTAGTGAATGTCACCACGCCGCTGGAATAATTCACACTATAGCTGCTTGCGGCCTGCAGTATGCCGCCCAAATAAATTGCCACAGTGCCAGCCACTGGTTTGCTGATGGTTCTGGTTTCGCTGACACTGCCGCTGGCATAGCTTTTTATCAGCTGGAATTGCGTGTTGCTGCCGTTACCGGTGCCAATATTCTGGCCGGTAGCGCGATAGTCCGTCCAGTCTTTGAATCGGAAGCCATCCGCACGACCTTTGCGCGCGCGGAAAAACGCAATGAGCGCATCAAGCTGTTCCTGCGTCTTCACTCCGTGCGCCACATTGTAGCGTGCGCGAGCCTGCGACCAGTTGATGTTGCGCTGCTCATAGCCACCCTGATTAATGACTACATCCGTATTATATTCAGGGCCTCCGGCGGAACCATAAGCGATATCCGCTGGGAAGCGCACTTCCACAAACGCCATAAAAACTCCGAAATAAAGGTTAATTAAGCGGCTTTACCGCGTGATTTTCCACCCGCAGGTGAAGCGGGCAAACCGCCATCTGGAAAGGGCGTGGGCGTTGTCACATCAACGCCTTGCTTAAGGTTGATACCCAATCCGGCCATGTTCATATTATGAGCAATATTCTCTCTAAAATCACGCCGCATCAAGAAGTTGACATTCATTCCATTATTCAGCATCTGCGCGAATTGTGCCGAAACCGTTGTACCTGCAACAGGATTCAGGCCTGTGTCTGCGCCAAGATCAATATCAGTTTGCGGTTCTTTCATGAGCTCACTAAGCAAATCACTACGCCCTTCAGTCACAGCTTTGGTAATCGTCGTTACTTTTCCGTCTGATAGATTTTCCAGCCGTTTGTTCAGAGCATTTAATTGCTTTTCAGGTAGCGAGCTGGCCAGCAAAGCAAATGTCTCGAGCTCAGAAATGGGTTGGCCTTTCTTTTGCTTTTCCCCAATTATCTGTGCAATCACAAAAGCATCGTTGCTATCGGTCGTAAAAACCGCTTTATCTGCAGCACCAGCTGCATAGCTACCCACAACTGATGCTCCGCCACCAACAACAACTGATGTCAGAATAGGAGCGATAGTAGCATTAACACCCGGAATAACCCAACTGCCAACTGCTGCCATTGCGGCTAGTCCAGACACAATACCCGCAGTTCCCGAAACCATTGAGCTGCGAATTGCGTCTTGCTTTTTTTTCTCAATTTCTTCAAGCGAGCGCCTAACGGAAGAATCTTTACTAAGTGCATCGAAATTACGAATAGACAAGGCCGCTGCAATTTCTGCCCTTTGCTTGCTCGCCTGCATATACTCAATCGGAGCAGTCAAAGCCATACCAGCGACTTGGCCTGGCGTACCAGCGAATCCAATACCTAGCTGAGCGAATTTTAGAACATCTGGGGTATCCACCATACCCTACCCCCTCACCACAGAAGCTTGCTGGCCGGTCTGGCTGGCAGCCACAATATCTTCCGTATGTTTGCCGACCACCGGCTTGTGAGCGCGTGCGGGTGCGTCACCGCGCACCTGCGCCGCGTGGGAAATCTCAGGCGCCTGCGCTGCCTTCGCCTTTTCAGCTGCATCCATGGCATTATGCACACGCGCCATCAGCTTGCCGTTTTGAATCTCAACCATGATCTGGGCAGCGCTCAATCCTTCTTCCGCATATTGTTTTGCCACTTCCTGTGTAAACCTGCTTTTCGTTCCGCCGCGTTTTTTCAGATCAGAGCTAACCTCAGCAATAAACCCAGCGTAATGTTCTGCGCTAAGCTGCGCGCCCTGCGCCTTAGCCGCAAGCTGCAATTGCTTGAAACCAATATAAGCCTCGGCGGTATGATCCGCAAACAGCATCTCTGCCACTTGCTCAGCAGCCATGGCAATGCCCATGCCGATGAATGCCGCTTTCATGGTAAAGCGATGGCTTATTGCCTGCTTCACGTTGATGTAGATGTTGGCAGCATCTGCAACGCTTTTCATGGCATATTCTTTGACCAGAGACTTTCGGGCATCCCATGCCGCTGACCCGCCGCTGCCGGCGCGAACGGCGTCCATATCTGCCTTCATTTCCTTAATCATGCGGTTGCGATTCACCGCTCCACGACCGTCCTGCACGATGGAAATACCGGAACCAAGGACAAACGCACCATTCACTGCACCGTGGAGAGCATTGGTGGTTGCCAGCTTGCCGGGCACGGAACGAATCGCCCCCGGAACATCTTTCCACATGCCGCTGCGCTCAGCACTTTCAGACATCTTGATGGTCGAGTTCAAAAACTTTTTAGCGGCGCTTTTTTCAGCACCAGAGAGATTCTTTGCGCCGGCAAATGCCGCCTCTGCTTCGGTCACCAGCTCAGAAAATGGCTTTTTGACTGTGACCTTTTGCGCAGTAGCAACCGCATCCTGCGAGGTCGAAGCCGCGTCTGCCATAAACTCCACAGCGCCGATATGACCAGGGTGCTCAGCAAGCATTACATGCGAATGAAGCTGCTGGAATGGTTCCGGCAGATTACTGATATTGGTCAATTTACCAGCATGAGCCTGAGCGCTACGAAGATGACGATAGACCTCAACTTCGTTGGCAGCAGCGCGTGAAGCACTGAGTGATTTCAAGCCCGGAATGCGCTCGGCAACCCAGCCGGTTGCACCAGCAGCCGAATCTGCTCCTGCTCCAGTAGCCTTGCCGATACCGAGCTTATTTCCAACATCGGCAAAGGTCGCTTCTTTGAAGTAGTTATTGGGAGCCTTGATCTTCTCACCGGTTTTTTCAAGCAGCCCAAGCTTTATCTTTTTACCGACCCAACCAATCGCACCACCAATCCCCCCAATGATTGGCAGGCCAAAAAACGCTCCCATACCGAACATATCAGTAGCACTTTTGGTTGCACCCAAGGTTTTATCAACCGAGTTAGGCTGGTAATGCATTAACTCCTGATTGAGCGTTGCTTCAGCAGCGCGGCGCTCTGCATCCGAAAGTTTTCTCGCACCACCAGCGGCCATACCGCCGGTTTGTTCAACCTTTTCCTTAACTGAACCAACGGTACCCACACCGCCTGCACCCGAGCGAGACAAGCTTCTTACAGCGACGGGAATCAAATCGTCCGCTGCTTTAATCATCCTAGTGCCGTCGTTCATGGTTACCATGAGCCACTCTTCATATTGTTCATCAGTATCATTCTACCAAGTTTCTGTCACAATCCCATGTTTTTCATATGAAGTTTTTGTGACAGTTTACAGCGACATCGGATTTTCAGAAGGATCCCTCGGTGAAATATTCTCAATGAAATGTTTTCTGCGCCCGGCAATGGCTTTGTAGCCTTTGAAATGGGCATTAAACCACGACCCCACCATACGATCCACCAGCCCCAGCTGGACTTTCGGCTTATGAACCGCCAGCTGTGCCTGCTCGCGGCCAATTCCCTCAAGCCCAACCGTGCTCACTTTTTCAATTTCAGCCAGCGCCTGCTGATATTTTGCCTCATCAATAATAAGATGGTTATCGCCATCGCGAACTTCCTTGCCGGCCGCATCCGTCTTGAATACATCCAGCTTTCTAAGCCCCATCAGGTACGTCAGCTCAGCCAGACCAAAGCGATCACTATGGTTCACTTTTTCTGAAAGCTGCTCAAACATCGGCCAGAGTTTTTCTCGGTCTGTTTTATTATTAACCACCTCGAGCTTTCTGTCCTCGCGCATACGGTTGTAAAGCCCCATGATGTTATTCGGGCCAATCTTCAGGCCAAGGGACTCATTATTCTCCATCTCCTTGCGCCCCTGATAGGCAAAGGTTTTCTTCACCCCATAGGTCTCATAAAGCCAGAGCATGGCAATCGCGCCATAAACCGAGCCATCCCATAAGCCCCAGCCATGAAGAACCTGTTCTTTCCAGCTGCCATTAGGATTAGGCCGCTCGCGACGATGGCGGGTTTGGCCAACCTCAAGCTCAGAGTCGCTCGGTTCATGCATATTACCGCCCGGGTTAGTTTTTCGGGCTAGTAGCTCCATCGCGGTGGGGAGCATCGGCGCTGCCGCTACGGTGTAGCGAAGCACATTTTCTTCCTTCAGCAGCTTAATCCTGCACTTCACCACATCATTTTGCGAGCGCAGATAATCAGAAAACTTCAGATCTTCGGTTTTTTTTCCAAGTTCGGCGGCGACTGCTTCGCGGGCAATCCTGTCAAAACCATCCATTTCACGATCAAGAAACATCTCTGCAAGAGAGGCATAAAAAGCACTAGTTACCAACCCAGCAACGGCATTGCCAGTCGTCGAATTTTTAAATAATCTAAGGCCAAGAATCTTCGCGACAGGATAAACGAAATACTGCGCGATATCTTTCGAGTTTCGGGCTGTTGATGCAAAATAGTCTTCGATAGCCATGCGCTACACCCTCGAAATTTCTTCTGAAGGTTCACCGCTGCGGCGGGTAATCTCGCGCCTTGCGTGTTGATTTGCTCGAGGTTCCATCTCACGTCGATTAACAGCATCATGTTGCGCCACGTCTCCAGTGAGTGACGATTTGCGTTCTCTCGCCGTAGCAACAACGTTAGTCCATAGTGGATTGCCACTTTTGCCATTCATTCCGACAAGTGCATTGCTTATGACTGTTTCAAGCGTTTTGCGTTCATCACGATTTTCCGTGATTTCATTCACATGACGACCATCACCAAGCTGCTGCGCATACCTTGAAATAAGATCCTGCTCTTTTTGTGTAATTTTAAGCAGCTCTTTAGCTTTTTCCGGCTCCTGCTGAATAAATTGGTCAAGCTCTGCAACAACGCTGTCAAGCATATCAGTAAACTCAGAGTTTACCTTGCCTGTTTCTGCTCTAAGTTTTGCAACATGCTCTTTGTTCATGCCAAAATGTTTGGCGAGCACCTCATCGCCCCCCATCACTTCGCTGATAACCTGGAATACAAAAGAACGTAATTGCGGATCCGTAGCACCTGCCTCAAAAAACTGCTTCAACTCTTCGGCACTAAAGGTCAAATCCCCAAGTTTCTGGCTTATTTCAGCCTGAGTTTGCACAATTTCCGGCTTAAGCTGTGCACTGCGGTCATCAATGATTTTCTTAATAGCTGCCTTAACCTTATCTTCATCCTTGCCGGAGCCAAGTGGGCCAAAGCTGCGCCCATCATCGCGAACGATTTTCTGGTTACGGTTACCAACCAGCTCAATCAGCGCAATCGCATCCATACGACCGTCCTTGATACGTTTTGCAATCGAGCGAACGGCAAGTTCGTAAGAGTTTAGTTCTTCATCTTTCAGCTGAAATATAACCGCATCGTCCCAGCGCGCCTTATCAAGTTGATCGCTGAAGCGGGTACTGATTTCCGGGCGTCCAAGGTCATGCTGGTGCTCCTGAAAAATTTCATGAATGTAGCGAGCATACCCCACCTCGTTACCATTCAAGTCAGTCAGAAATTCAGGCGCATCTTGTCTATTTCTACTCAGAATTCGACGCAGGTGGAGAATACGATCAAGCGCAATAGGGTCGCGATTTTTCTCAAGTTTTTCGCCAATCAGCTTGCCTCTAACAACCTGTGATAAAATACCCGCGCCAAGACCAGCGGCCATGCGGGCAATCTCACTTGGTTCTTCGTGCTTGCCTTTGCCACGATGCGCCCCTTCATGCGAATCTTTTGAGTTACTCTCTAGTTTACGGTATTTTTCCTCGAGCTTTTGTTTATTGGTCGGCTCAGGATTCGAACGATCAATAATCCAATCCCTATCAAACGCGCCATGCTCAGTAACATATTGCTTTTTAAGATACCCGGAAACGTAGTGATCACTATAAGCACTGAGCTCACGATTGATTTGTTCAATGATTTTATTTCTAGCTTGCTCATTGCCGGCCTGGGCTATTTTGCTTCGCATACCATCGGTATCAACACCAAATTTTTCAAGCTGCTGTAGCTGGCTTGAGTAGGCATCACGACTCAAAGCGGCCGCTTTTTTGAATTCTACTTGTAATTTATCTCGATTTTCTAGGGCAAATTTTTCATAGCCTGTGACATATTTAGCGCGCTCGTCTGCTAATACTTTTTTGAAGGCTTCGTGGTTTACCTCAGAGTCAATATGTGCTGCTCGAGCCTGCACCTTTCCCGCCATGAATTCCTTCAGCGCTTCGGGATTATTTTTTACTTTTTCAAATTCACGGCGCTCTTCTATCTCGCGATTTGTAACGCGTTGCTCGCTCACGGTAGCCATCAGCGTAGGCGCAATGGCAATCACACCTGTCGATGTTTCAAGAAGCCTGTTCCAGAATAGTTTTTTAATTTTGTTTCGCGCGACGCTGACAACCTCGTTATCACCGCTCAGTGCATTAGTTCCTGCTGCCTCAGGAATGCGCGCCAGCGGCTTGACCGCGCTGCGCAAATCATTGAGTGAGTTGAATGAGTCATACAGATTACCGCCAATATCAAAAATCTGCTTACTGAAAACGATGCCATAACCAACCGCGCCACTTGCCTTACCCGCGAATTTTTGTGCGTCATTCTGAGCTTTGCCAAGAACACCAGTTGCAAATTTCTCAGCCATAGGCAACGAAACACGTTGCCCCTGACGGCGCACCCAATCAAGCAATACAGGGTAGAGTGTATCAAGCTGCTGGGCTGTCTCGCTCGAGAGCTTAACCCCAAAAAAGCGCCCATCCTTGCCGATTAAGGTCGTGCTGAAATCAGACACAGAAGCATTATCGCCCCTCATGCGCTGACCATCAAACCTGCTTTCA
>CANHDY010000023.1 GCA_947459535.1 Rickettsiales bacterium
AATTGCGCTGGCGCAGGTGGGAAATTTAATCGCCATGCGCTCGATTAATTCTTCATCGCCCTGATGCGCGAGCTTCATCGCCAGCTCATGGATGCCGGGATTGTGCGCCACCACCAGAAGCTGCTGAACCGCATCGGTGGCATGCCCTGCTATCACCGACAAAATCTCGCCGGCTGAGGCGAGGTAGAGTTTATCGCTGTAGCTGATGGGCAGTGTATCGCGATACACCTGCTCAATGCCAAACCATGTCTCAGTGGTGCGCACGGCAGTGGAGCAGAGCGTCATATCCGGCCTAATGCTGCTTGCGCGAAGGTGGTTTCCGACAATCTGGGTGGCTTTCTGGCCTCGCGCGGTAAGGTGGCGATCGCGGTCGTCCTGACCGGGCGAGCCGGTCTCCGTCTTGGCATGGCGCAGTAAAATCAAGGTTTTAGTCATAGTACGCAGACTGGATAAATAACACACATCATGTTATCATATTGTTAAGATGAGTCATCTAGTAATCCTTGTGCTATGTCCAGCAAAACCAACTCGATACTGACCCACTCGCACGAGCGGTTTATCAACCGCGAAACCTCGTGGCTGGCGTTTAACAACCGCGTGCTGGACGAAGCGTTTAACCCGCAGCATCCGCCGGTGGAGCGTTTGAATTTCCTCGCGATTACCGCCAGCAACCTCGATGAATTCTACATGATCCGCGTCGCCGGCCTGAAAGATTATGTGCTGCGCGGCATCACCAAGCAATCGATCGACGGCAAAACCCCCGCCGAGGAGCTGGAAATGATCCAGCTGCGCGCCGAGGTGATGATCGAGCGCCAGCACCGCTGCTGGATGGAGCTGGAGGGCGAGCTTACTGCAAGCGGCTTTACCGTAGCCCGCCACAGCGACCTTTCCGCCAAGGACAAGGCGTGGCTGGAGGCGTATTTCATTGATAACATCTTTCCGGTGCTCACCCCTATCAGCATCGATCCTGCTCACCCCTTCCCGTTTCTGCCCAATAAAGGCCTCGCGCTGATTTTCCAGCTGCTCCTTGCCGGCTCTAGCAAGGAGCAGATCACCATTGTGCCGCTGGCACGCCTGCCGCGTTTTATCCGCCTGCCGGGTACCAAGCCGCGCTTTGTGTTTCTGGAAGAAACGATCGAGGTGTATTTTTCCCAGCTGCTGCCGGGTTTTGAAAAACAGGCCAGCGCCTTTTTCCGCATTATCCGCGATAGCGATCTTGACCTTGAAGAAGATGCCAACCAGAATTTTGTGCGCTACTTCGAAAAGGCAGTCAAGCAGCGCCAGCGCGGCCGCGTGATCCAGATTAAATGTACCAAGCAGTCCTCACGCGCACTCATCCAGTTTGCTGCGGAGCAGATGGGGGTCGATCTGGGCGATATCATCGAAGTCGATGGCATGCTCGGGCTTTCTTCCTTACGCGAACTGGTGGATCAGGCACCAAACGAGATGCGTTTTGCACCATTCCAGGTGCGCTTTCCAGAACGCATCAATGATTTTGGCGGCGATTGTTTTGCCGCGATTGCCGCGAAAGACATTGTCATCCACCACCCGTTTGAAACCTTTGATGTGGTGGTGCAGTTCATTCGTCAGGCCGCGGCGGATCCGGATGTCGTCTCCATCAAGCAAACGCTCTATCGCACCAGTAAGGACTCACCGGTCGCACGCGCGCTGATTGCTGCGGCAGAAGCAGGCAAGTCCGTCACCGCACTCGTTGAACTCAAAGCGCGGTTTGACGAAGAGGCCAACCTGCAATGGGCGCGTGATTTTGAGCGCGCCGGTGTGCAGGTGGTGTATGGCTTTGTCACACTCAAAACCCACGCGAAAATTATTCTGGTCACACGCCGCGAGGGGAAAAAACTCGTCTCTTATGCCCATTTCGGCACCGGCAACTACCACCCGAACACCGCCAAAATCTACACCGACCTTTCCTTCTTCACCTGCGATCCCGATCTCTGCCGCGATGCGGCGTATCTGTTCAATTACATCACCGGCTATGCCCCGCCCAAATCCTTCCAGAAGCTGGTGATGGCACCGCGTGATATGCGCAGCCATGTGCTCTCGCTGATTGATGCAGAAATTGCCCATGTGCGCGCCGGCCGGGTGGGCAATATCTGGGCGAAGATGAATTCGCTGGTCGACCGCGAGATTATCGACGCGCTCTACAAAGCGTCGCAGGCGGGGGTGGTGATTGAGCTGGTGGTGCGCGGCATCTGCTGCCTGCGCCCGGGCATTCCGGGGCTGTCTGAAAATATCCGCGTGAAATCGATTGTCGGGCGGTTCCTCGAACATTCCCGCATTTACTGCTTCGGCGATGGCCACGCGCTGCCAGACCCAAACGCCAAAGTGTACTTAAGCTCCGCCGACTGGATGACACGCAACTTCGACTGGCGCGTAGAAGTCATGGTGCCGATCGAAAACCCCACCGTGCACGAGCAGGTGCTCGGGCAGATCATGATGGCGAATCTCAAAGACGAAACCCAAAGCTGGGTGATGCAGCCGGATGGGCTCTACAAACGTGTCTATAGCGGCGGTGGTCACGCGCTTTCGGCTCATGATTATTTCATTAAAAATCCCAGCCTGTCTGGCCGCGGCAAGGCGCTGAAAAAAGCCAAATCAACCCAGATGCTGAAAAATAAAGTGATTAAGAAAGGTGGCTAAACATTAAAGCCAAGCTGCGAGATCTGGTTTTCTTGCAACTGATGGTTTTTGGCGTGCTGATTCAGCAGGTAATAGATTGCGCCCGCCGTTACTACTGCCGCACCAGTAAATGCAAGCGCGGCCACTGTTTTCTGTCCGCCGCTCAGATGCAGCCCGCCGGATAATTTAATCTTATCAAGCAGCGGCACATGTGCTGATGTCCCCTCAGCTGCAAGCCCAAGCAGCACTTTTTCATCTGCCACCAGCTGCCTGGCGATATTTTCGCGGATAGCCGTGTCGTAGGGGCACATCTCGCTGATATCACGCTGCACTTCATGATTGTTGATAACGCTGCTTATTTTACTCTGGCGAGCTTTGGCGAAGGATTGCGTCAGTACACCATCCCGATCCCCCATGATGCGGCGCGCCTCACCATCTTTAATGTTGGCCAGAATTTTATTGCGCATGCGGTTAGCAACTTCATTTCGAAGCTGGTCAATCTCGCTTTCTTCGTGAATGATTGCTTTGTTGTTCGCCATCTTTGCAGCGATGTCACCAACCTGATCAATCCCCGGCGCCATCCACTGTTTAATATTCTGGCTAATCGCGTGGTTCACCGTGGCAACAACCGCCCCAGCGCCCGCGGCTGCCCCAGCGGCCACAGCAAGCAACTTGCCGACCACACCAACACGTGGCGCGGCATCAATCCGCTTGTTTTCCTGTATGTTTTCCATGACTTAGCCTTTTCAGACGTATTAAACCACAATCCCTCCATCAAAACAAATGACAGTTTCATGAAACCACGACTTGCACCTTGCGGAAAGCAAGCAAATTGGGCATAAGGCGCTTATGCCAAAGGTTAATCAGGATCCACTGCAACTTTCCGACCAGCCATTTCGCGATGGCCGTATCGGCATCATCGATATTGGCTCAAACTCCATCCGCATGGTCGTCTACGACCAGCAGAAACGCTCGCCGGTTGCCATTTATAACGAGAAGGTGATGTGCGAGCTGGGCAAAGGTTTAGCGACCACCGGCATGCTGAACCCCGCCGGTGTAGAGCTGGCCAAAGTGGCGCTCAGACGCTTTCTCGCCATGGGGCGCAACATGGAGATTACCTCGCTCTATGTGATGGCCACCGCCGCTGTGCGCGACGCCAAGGATGGCGAGGCCTTCGCGCGCTACCTCGAAGATACCTACGACATTGATGTCGACACCATCTCCGGCAAAAAAGAAGCCAAGCTCGGCGCTTACGGCGTCTGCGCCTCGATGTTCAAGCCACGCGGCATTACCGGCGATTTGGGAGGCGGCAGCCTTGAGCTGGTGTGGGTGGATGATGGCCAGATTGCCGATCATGCCAGCGTGCTGCTGGGCAGCCTGCGCCTGCTCGACGAAACAAAAGGCGACCGCGAGAAAATGAAAAAGCTGATCGACAAGCGCTTCGGCGAGCTCGACTGGCTGAAAGACCACAAAACCGAACATTTTTATGCGATTGGCGGCTCCTTCCGCGCGCTGGCCAAAATGCACATGGAATCAGGCAACTATCCGCTGCGCATCCTCCACGAATACCGCGTGGAGGCCAAAGAGTTTCAGGCCTTCGTGCGCCAGATTGCGGCCATGCCTGCCGAGAAGCTGGAAAAATTCCCGGGCGTGGCAGCGAAGCGCATCCCCACCCTGCCCGGCGGCGCGATGATTCTGGATAAAATCATCACTGTTGCCAAACCAGAGGGCATTGTCTTTTCCGCCAGCGGTATCCGCGAGGGCTATCTTTATGAGAAACTCTCGCCCTACATCCGCGCGCAGGATGGCCTGCTTGCCTCCTGTACCGAGTTTGCAACCAAAGGCGGCCGCTCCACCGCCTATGCTAATGAGCTTTACAGCTGGATGCACCCGCTGCTGAAAGATGAATCCGACCGTGACCGCCGCCTGCGCATGGCGTTTTGCCTGCTCTCAGAAATCGCGCAGCATATTCACCCCGAATATCGCGCCGAGTGGGCGTATGAACGTATTTTATTTTCCTCCATCACCGGTCTTTCGCACCGCGAGCGTGTGAAGCTGGCGCTGGCGCTTTATCACCGCCATCAGTTCAAAGTGAAGCAGGTGTGGTCGGAAATGAACATGCTGAAGCAAAAAGATGCGAGCTGGGCAAAGCTGGTGGGCACCTCGGCCAACCTTGCTTACCATATTTCCGGCAGCGTGGCTGGCAGCTTGCCTAAAACTGCTTTTGGCGTAGAGGCAAAGGGTGTCAGCCTGCAGCTTTCCGGCAGTATGCAGGACATCATGGGCGATGCGCTGAAACGTCGTATCGCAGGGGTGGATGAGGCCTATAGGGGCTATATCGGCCGCTAGACTGCCGCATGTGTAAGCGGAGGTGCCTGCTGTCATCAAATTGTAAAGAAAATCTGGTGTTGATGCAGCAACGAATCGCCTAATCTGACGCCATGACATCAACGCATCAACTCATTCTCACTGGCGGCACGCTTGCTTCCGAGCGAAACATTGAAGGCCATCTGGTACCCTCTGCAAACAGCCTCGATGGCTTTGCGAAAACGCTGGGTTTTACCGACGTGGTCAAGCCCTACATCATCGACAGCATTGATTTTGATATCGACACCCACTACCCGCTGCTACTCAAAAGCGCCGAGCAGGCGCTGAGTGAACACAAAACACCGCTGATCTGCGGCGGCACCGATGCGCTTATCTGGTATTCCGGTATGCTCGCACGCGACTTGGCGCGCCGCGGCCACCTGCAGCCCGGAAGTGGTGAGAAAATCATCTTCCTCAGCTCAATGAAGCCAGTGTGCGATGCGCCGGATCTGGTGCGCGGGATTCTTGAGGCGGGCAAATCGCTCGCCGCCAAACAGATGAGTGGCGCTTTTGCCATCAGCGCGGAATATGCCGATAGCAAGCAATATGTGGTGCATGATGTCTTGAATCAGTTTGAAAAAATATCCTCGCGCCTGACCAGCGCACTGCGCAGCCAAAGCCCGGTTACCTATATCAGCAATCATCATTTCACTCCGCTTGCTGCCTACGAGGCGGCCGCCATCCCCGCACCATCTGGCGATCGTCACTACGCACGCATCGCGCCGCCGCTGATTCACGGGCATGATAGCAAAGCGATCCTCGCCTACATGGCGATGATCGGCGAGGCACACCCTCCATTTGACGGCCTGATGGTTGAATCGCTCAGCCTGACCAAACCACTGATGCATGACCGCGACCAGCAGCACCTGCCGGAAATGGTGCGTTGGCTTAAGTCCAAGGGAATACGTGTCGTATTCTGCGATCATGTGCATTACGATGATCAGAGCAAAAGCATGAAACCGCTTAACGATGGCCTGAATGCACGTAGCTCCAGCCTCAGGCATGAACTTATCAAAGCCGGCGCAGAATTCACCCAGGGCATGAGCAAGGATGTCTACCTGGACATGACGCTCACCACGCCGCCGCGAAGCCCATCTTCTTCCAGCAGCGCCGCACCACCACCCTACCCGCTGAAAAACCAGAAAGTGCTTGGCCTTCGTTATGTGCCGCGCATGTCAGTGATGCGTGATAGCGTGGATACGCTGGCACCGCATTGTAAAAACCTGTTTTTCTATACCCTGCCCGGCAATGCCCTGCCCAATGCTATGGCCGAACCGCTGAAGAAGCACACCCGAACGCGTCACTGGAAACGCTTTGAGTATGATGGTCTGTCACTCATCGATCATGACAACCGCGACTTTATTGAGGGAAGCAATCACCATAACCCTTACGGCGCGGGCAAAAAAGCAGAAGGGCTTGTTAAAACCTGCGCAGCTACCCCCGATCCGGTGGGGCTCATCTACCGCTCAAGCGCACAGGATCTCGTCCTCGGCTGAGCATCAACGCGTGATCAAAGATAATGATCTTCTTTGGTCAGATAGTTCTGCACATAATCAGTGATGCCTTGCGAGAGCGACATGAACCCGCCATCATAGCCGGCACCCAGCAGCCTATCCATGCGCGCCTGTGTGAAATACTGATACTTGGCTACCAGATCTTCCGGCATATCCACATAGTGAATGTTTGATTTACGCCCCAGTGCAGCAAAGATGCTGTTGGCCATCTCGTTAAAGGTGCTTGGCTTGCCTGTGCCCACATTAAACAGCCCGCTGATGGTGGGTTTATCGAGCAGCCACAGCATCACCCGCACTACATCTTTCACATAAATCACATCGCGCTTCTGCTCGCCGTTCGCATAGTTTTTATCGTAGGAACGAAACAGATTGACGCGGCCAGCCTGAATCGCATGCGAGGCGATTTTGGTGATGACGCTCTGCTGGTCGCCTTTGTGATATTCGTTGGGGCCATACATGTTGAAAAACTTCAGCCCCGCCCATTGCGGCAGCGCAATCTGCCCGCGTGATGCCGCAGTTGCCACATGCACATCAAATAAATGCTTGCTCCAACCATAGCCGCTGAGCGGCTCGAGCCTGCGCAGATAGGCAAGATCTAACGTATCATCAAACCCGTTCGCGCCATCGCCGTAAGTGGCCGCTGCCGAGGCATAAGCCAGCCGTTTGCTGCGCAGGTGGCACCAGCGCCACAGACGAATGGACGTCTGCAGATTATGCTCCAGCACCAGATCCAGATTCTGCTCGGTGGTCGATGAAATTGAACCCAGATGATACACCATCTCCAGCGATGCATGATTCGCCTCCAGCCAGTCAAATAGCTGCGCCGGCGTAATCAGCTCATACGGATGGTGCTTGGCAAGGTTGCGCCATTTATCGCCCGTGCCGAAATGGTCGCACACCACGATATCATGGCTGCCGCGCGCGATCAGCGCCGCCACCAGATTCGACCCCACAAAACCACCACCGCCAGTCACCAGTATCGTTTTCATAGTTTTGAGCCACTTACGCTGTTTGAGCTTTTACTCATTATAGTATAGGATGCAGGCTTTAAGATTTCGTAAAACCATGGGAAATTCTAACATGCAGAAAGATAACAAGATTTTTGAGGATTTGGCAAAAATGACCAGCGGTGCTGTCGGCACCTTCATGGATATTCGCCGCGAAATCGAGGCCGCCGTTGCCGCCCAGCTTGATAAGCTACTGAGAAATATGAACCTAGCCACGCGTGAGGAATGTGAATCCCTACGCGAGATGGTCATCCAGCTGCGCCTGGAGCAGGAAGCAATGAAGCAGGAGCTGGCACGCCTGCATCAGGAAAAAAATACGCAGCCATAAGCACTTAGCAAAATCGCCTTGCAAGCCATTGATAGATATAGATAAAAATATTTTTATTTATTCTTTTTTAATTCCCTAGATTTTTATATTATTCCGTGACAGGATTGACTGAGAACACAGCAGAAACACTGCTGTTTTCGCAAAGAATCAACTCCACTCTTTCTGATCAAGGAATAATTCCATGACTGCAATGGTTTTACAGGCGATGGACTACGATAACCCGCTCGATCTCGCTGAGTCGGTGATCATGGATCGTGACTGGGTGTTTGAACGCCCCGCAGAAAGCGAACTCCTTGCCGAAGTCAGCGGCCGCTGGTGCAACTACCGTGTGTGGCTCAACTGGCAGGAAGATTCACGCGGGCTGATGCTCTCCTGTTCACTCGACAGCAAATTTCCGAAATCGGTACTGCCGAAAATTCATACGCTGCTGGCACTGGTGAATGAAAAAATCTGGCTGGGGCATTTTGATATTTCGTCGGAAGATGCGCAGGTCACTTTCCGCCATTCGCTACTGCTGCGCGATGGCGCCGGCACCACGCAGGAGCACTTAAACGATCTGCTTGATATCGCTGTCAGCGAGTGTGAACGCTTCTTCCCCGCATTCCAATCTGTGGCATGGGGTGGCAAAACGCCCGCTGAGGCGCTGGTCATCTCTCTGTTTGAAACCATCGCGGAAGCGTAGACAGAAACCAGTAGCCAGAAATCACAAACCGGAATAGATTTTCTATTATTTTCTGGCTCCTGATTTCTGACTTTTGAACCCCAATATGCATCCCACCTCACTTCTTCTTGTTGGCTGCGGCGCCATGGGTTCTGCCATGCTATCGCGCTGGCAGCAAACACATGAGCACGCGCGGCCGCATATCACGGTGATTGATCCTGCTTCGCCGTCTCATCCAGAAAGCTCTCGGCTGCGCTGGCTCACATCGCTCTCGCTACTGCCCGCCGATGCCGCGTTCGAGTGCATCGTGTTTGCCATCAAACCACAGCAGATGGAAACGCTTCTGCCAGCATATCGTGCGCGCTTTGCCGAAGCATCACCACTTTATATCTCCATTGCCGCAGGCAAAACACTCAGCTACCTGCACCAGCATCTCGGAGAGCATGCGGCCATCATCCGCGCCATGCCCAACACCCCGGCTGCCATCGGCAAAGGCATGACCACACTGGTCGCCAGCACCACCACCCACCACCAACACCGGCAACACGCCGAAAGCCTGATGCGCGCGCTGGGCGATATCGCCTGGCTTGATGACGAAGCCCAGCTCGATATCGCAACCGCCATCGCGGGCAGCGGGCCTGCTTACTGCTTCCTGTTCATGGAATGCTTGATGGACGCAGCCATGCAGCGCGGCCTCAGTGAACCGCTCGCACGTCAGCTGGCCGTGGCCACGCTGGGAGGAAGCGCCGAACTCGCTGCCGCCAGCACCACACCACTGGCAGAGCTCAGGGCGCGCGTCACCAGCCCGGGCGGCACCACCGAGGCCGCGCTAACCGCTTTCATGTCAGAAGGCGGGCTAAAACAGCTGGTGAATGATGCGGTCAGCCGCGCCATCACCCGCTCAAAACAGCTCTGAGCGCTACTTAGATAGCGTCTTTGCCTATTTTGTGCATCGCAACAATTTTGCTTGACGCCGGGCAGTTATTTTGCGATAGTGCGCTCCAGTAACGGCAACCCCGCCGCTTTACACCCCAGCCATGGAGACTGTTATGACCTACAACTACGCATTCAATGATTTCTTTAAAAACAACTTTGATTTCAACCAGATGTTTGCCAGCCAGCGCCGCGATATCGAGGCCGCTTCCGCCATCAACCAGATTGCTGTGGAAAGCGCGCAGGAAATTTCCCGCCGTAACGCGGAAATCGCCCGCGAAAACGTGGAAGCCATGCTCAAAGCAGGTAAAGAGATGATGAGCGGCACCAGCCCGGAAGCCAGCATCTCTAAAAATGCTCAGGCAGCTCGCAGCTTCTATGAAGGCGCCCTCGCCCACATGCGCGAAGTAACCGAAATGGTGACCAAATCCAGCTTCGAAGCTTACGATGTGATGAACCGCCGCGTTGCTGAGAAAATGGAAGAGCTGAGCAAAGCCTCTGCTTCTGCCAGCCCGAAAAAAGCCGCGAAATAAGCTGCTTTTAAGTGACAAAAAAACCCCGCCTAGCTGCGGGGTTTTTTTTGCACACTTTACAACCGACTGTGGTTTGGTTACTTTGTATTAATGAATAAACCCGATTATGTTAAGTTTTACGATGGCCTGCTAACCGAGTCCGAGCTTCGCCGGGCTGAGGAAGAAATTGCGCGCCATGGCCAGAACCTCCCCCCGAAACCATTGCAGAACATGGTAGGCACAGCGGTAGGGGCACTTCCTCACGCCGCCAAGATTGCGCTGATCAATCATAGCGGCAAGACGCTGGAAAAACAGGGGCACACTTTAGAAGATGTAACAGAAAAGCTTAACCACAAGCTATTCGTTCTCAGTCATCTTGAAGACCGGGCGACCCCCATCGCCGATGTCGCCGAGCTGGGCATGCTGTTTGAAAAAGGCAAAAAAGAAAAATGGCCAACACTGGTCATGGTCAGCAATGGCAACTTCGTATCCCCGCAAAATTTCGCGGATGTATTTTTAGCGGCTAAATCACTGGTTCCTAAACTTACCAGCTCGTTATTTCCCAGCCAGCGAGAGCGAAAGAAACTAGTTATCGCCGGCAGCTATTTCAGCAAGCCGCACGTGTATGCTAATGCCCGCGATACCACAGCACGCTACCGCGAACTAGGCCTTGAGAAAAGAAAAGATGACGAACTATCGCCCGCGGCAGAGGTCACCTACTACCAGCTTCTGGATATGCTGCTGGAGCGCCGCGATGATGGCAGCGTGATGCTGGAGCAAGGACGCCCTGTGCTGCGAGAAGATGCTGATGAAATACTGAAACATATTGTGTTCTTTGGCTACAGTGCCGGCCACATGACCAACAAAGACGCGGTCAGGCAGCTTTATCACATTATTGATCAGGGGCATGTTGCCGCTTACCCCAGCGAGCCAGACAATGTATTCCCCATGTACAGCACAACCTACAAAGCGAATAAGCTTATTTCAGGTCTGCGTCTGATTGGCATTGCAGGCGCAGACAGGCTTGACGAAAAAACCACCCCGCCACAAGCCAAAGAAGTGGTTTTCCTCTCTGATACGGACATATCCACCAAACTCTTTGGAACGCGCTACAGGGATAATACTCAAGTTATCAAACTTGCGATGCAGGACGATCAAGGCGCCATTACCGACGATATCGGCAATCACGCGCTGGCCTCCTACATGCGCGCGCTGGCATCACCAGTGAACAAGGATAAAATTAAAACCGCCAGAGTCAGGTTGGATGACAAAATCCTAGGCTACTGATTTAGGTGGATGTCGTAAAAAAGCGATCGCGTTATGATCCATGAAAGTGGCTGTATATCAGTTCAGCCATCACACGGCTGATGCCCTCGACTTTCATCATCTCGTCCACACTTGCGGCGGAAACGGCGCGCACGGAGCCAAAATGATGCAGCAGCGCCTTTTTACGTGTTGGGCCAATACCGACAATCCCATCCAGCGAAGAGCGCGAGATGGCTCGGCTGCGGCGATCCCGATGGGCGCCGATGGCAAAGCGGTGCGCCTCATCACGCAGGCGCTGCAGGTAATGCAGCACCGGATCATGCGGCGGCAACTGAAATGGTTCGCGCCCGGGCATGAAAAACCACTCGCGCCCACTATTGCGATCCTCTCCCTTGGCAATACCCGCATAGACCAGATCGCTGATGCCCAGCTCTTCAAACACCCCGCGCGCGGCGGATAGCTGCCCCGCACCGCCATCAATCAGCAGCAGGTCGGGTTTTTTATCCTTGCCGCTGCCATAATGTTTGAAGCGCCGCGCCAGCACCTCGCGCAGCATCCCGTAATCATCACCAGGGGTAAGCGTTTGGCCGGCGATATTAAATTTGCGATATTCACCTTTCATGAAACCGCTCTGGCCTGCCACCACCATCACCCCCACCGCATGGGTGCCGCTGATATGCGAATTATCATACACCTCAATACGCGACGGCAATTCCTCCAGCGCAAAGAGCTGCTGAACTCCTTCCAGCGCCTCGCGCTGCGACAGATGCATCGACACATGACGCAGCAGCGCCTCGCGCGCATTACGCAGCGCCTGCTCCACCACATCGCGCTTATCGCCGCGCAGCGGATGAATAATATCCACCCGGTGATCCGTGTGTAGTCGCAGCGCCTCCTCCAGCACAGCCGCATCCTCGATCAGGTGGCTGACGAGAATGGTGGGCGCAATAGGCTGCGTCTGGTAATACTGGCCGATGAAATGCGACAGCACCTCGCCATCACTCACCTCCGCAGCCTGCGCTGGAAACCACGTGCGGTTGCCGTAATTGCGCCCGCCGCGATAGGCAAAAAGCTGCACCGCCACATCCTGATTGCTGCGCGCCAGCACAATCACATCGGCATCGCCAATCGCCGCCGCAGACAGGCCGTGCTGCTGCTGCACCGATGCCAGCGCGCGCAGCCGATCGCGGATCACGCTGGCCTTTTCGAAATGCATTTTCAGGCTGAGTGATTGCATCTGGGCGAGTAGCTCATCTTGAATCTGGCGGCTTTTGCCGGCAAGAAATGCCTGCGCCTGCGCGGCCAGCTCGGCATAATCTTCCTTGCTGATTTTTCCAACACATGGCGCCGAGCAACGCTTGATCTGATATTGCAGGCAGGGGCGCGAACGATGCTTGAACACCGTATCAGCACATGGGCGCAGTAAAAACGCCTTCTGCAGCAGCGCCAGCGTTTCATCCACCGCGCCGGCTGATACAAAGGGGCCATAATATTTGCCCTTTTTGGTTTTCGCCCCGCGATGCTTACTGATGCGGGCAAAATCATGATCGCCTGAAAAAAAGATATAAGGGAAGGACTTATCGTCGCGCAGCAGGATATTGTAGCGCGGGACATGCTTGCGGATAAGGTTCGCCTCCAAGAGCAGCGCCTCGGCCTCGCTGCGGGTGGTGATGAATTCCATCGCCACGGTCTGCGATACCATGCGCTGCAGCCGCGTGTTGAGCGCACCGACACTCGCATAGTTAGCCACGCGATTTTTCAGATTTTTCGCTTTGCCGATATAGAGCGGCGCACCATCCTCCGACAGCATTCGGTACACGCCAGGGCTGCCGGGCAGCTCCGCCACATAACGTCGGATAACGGCCTGACCACGGGCAAGCGGTGACATTGCATCATTCACGTCGTTCATCACGCTAATCTATCGTGAAATGAAGGCTTTGCAATGATGTTGCAGTGCGCCGAAAAAACTATCCACGAAACTTGTGGATAAAATTGTGCGCAACCCTGCCGAGTGGAATCGCAAACGCGGAAAAGCTTAAGTAGCCGCCAAGTTGCCTATTTTTTAGGCAATCAAATATCCCATTGATTTTATTAGATATAGAAACTTCGTTAAGTACAAGCACAGGGTGATTTAAGAGAATATTTACAAATGTGACAGCCAGCGTCATTTTTGTGCATAATCATTCCGGAGCCATTCCAATTTTATCCCCATATAGGCAATTTTTGCCTATCACTTTTCCACAGCCCTGCCCCCTCCTCCAGACGTGACAGCAGGTGCGATATCCTGTAGAGCGGTGACATGGGTCATGATGTGCATCTGATGGAAATTGTTATCCTGCTCAGCGCAGCGGTGCTGACGGTGGCCACGTTCCGCGTGCTCAGGCTGAGCCCGGTGCTGGGCTATCTGGCAGCGGGCGCGTTTATCGGCCCTTACGGTCTGCAGCTGATTGCCGATGTGAAAACCACCGCCGGCATTGCTGAGTTTGGCATTATTTTTCTGATGTTTATCATCGGACTCGAGCTCTCGCTGGATCGGCTGCGCAGCATGCGCAAACATGTGTTTGGTTTTGGCGGCGGGCAGATGCTGATTACCGCCGGGCTATGCGCGGCGTTTTTTATCGGCTTTGGTGGAGATCATGCCACGGCGATTGTCATTGGCGGTGGCCTTGCGCTTTCTTCCACGGCGATTGTGCTGCAGGTCATTCAGGAACAGGGCGAAAAATCCTCGCAGGTTGGCAGATTATCGCTCGCCATTCTGATTCTGCAGGATCTAGCGGTGATTCCACTGCTGGTCTTTGTCGCGATGTGGGGCGCCGAAGCCACGGATCTTTCCTCCGCCCTCACTGAAACCGGCATCAAAGCGCTCTTGTGTTTTGCCGTGATTATTCTGGCGGGTAAGCTGCTGCTGCGACCCATGCTGCGCTTCATCGCTTCGCTGGATAATACCGAGCTGTTTACCGCCACAGCATTGCTGGTTGTCATCGGCGTGGCATGGCTCACCAGCAGTTTTGGCCTCTCACCGGCGCTGGGGGCGTTCATGGCCGGGCTGCTGATTGCCGAAACCGAGTTCAAGCCGCAGGTTGAATCTGACATCATGCCCTATAAAGGCTTGCTGCTGGGGCTTTTTTTCATGACGGTTGGCATGTCGCTGAACCTCGATATGCTCGGCGAGCAGTTTTTGAACATCATCGGGCTGACCATCGCGCTGATGGCAACCAAAGCGCTGATTATCATGGCGCTGTGCCGCATTTTCGGCTTCACTCTGTCCACCGCCATTCATCTCGGCCTGCTGCTATCGCAGGGCGGCGAGTTTGCCTTTGCGCTCTTTACCCTTGCGGCCACCAACGGCATGCTATCGGCGGAAATTGCACAAGTGCTGCTGGTGGTGGTCACCATGAGCATGGCGCTCACCCCGCTGGCAGCCGAGCTGGGGCAGCGCGCCGCCATTGCGCTGGAGCGCATGGCCATCTCCCGCCCGCAGGCGATGATTAATGAAACCGTCGACCTCTCTTACCACGTGATTATCAGCGGCTTTGGCCGTGTTGGCCACACCGTGGCGCGGCTGCTGGAAGAAGAAAAAATTCCCTATGTTGCGGTGGATATGGATTCGTTTCAGGTGGCGCGGGAACGCAAAAATGGCGTGCCTGTTTATTATGGCGACACCACGCGCATGCATGTGCTGAGCGCCCTTGGCGTAGCGCGCGCGCGGGCGCTGATTATCACCCATAACGATACCAGGGTGGCGCTGCAGACCATCAATAACCTGCGTGAAACCCACCCCGACCTGCCGATTATTGCCCGCGCACGCAATATCGAACAGGTGCAGAAACTGGAAAAAGCCGGCGCCAACCTCGCCGTGGCCGAAATGTTTGAAACCAGCCTGCAGCTGGGCGGCGCGCTGCTGAAATCGCTGGGCATCAGTGAGATGGAAATCTCAAGAATTATCGAGCTTTTCCGGGCGGAAGACTACGCGCTCACCCGCACAGCAGAAAAAGATGCCACACAGGCAAATTAACCTTTGACAGCGGCGCCTCGGTGGCTATAGTGCGCGCATTCAGAAAAGTAACAAGCTGAGCCAGCTTTAAACAGGCCGAACCTATCCGGTGCCAAGCGGATGGGTGCTTTTGCTTTTGGCAGTGGTGTTTAGCTTCTCAAGAACTCGCTGAGGCTACATCGCAAGCAGATTTGAAGCCACAGTAGAGTTATTATTATGAAAATTCTGACCTGCAACTCCAACCCGGCGCTTGCCAAAGGCGTGGCGGACTATCTGGGTCTGACGCTGACCAACGCCAGTGTCAAACGCTTTGCGGATCAGGAAGTGTTCGCCGAAATCCACGAAAATGTGCGCGGCGAGGATGTATTTGTGGTGCAGTCTACCTCCTTTCCCGCGAACGATCACATCATGGAACTGCTGGTATGCCTGGATGCACTTAAGCGCGCCTCCGCGCGCCGCGTCACGGCGGTGATTCCTTATTATGGCTATGCACGTCAGGATCGCAAGATGGGCTCGCGCACACCGATTTCTGCCAAGCTGGTGGCCAACATCATCACGGCGGCCGGAGCAAACCGTGTGCTCACGGTGGATCTGCACGCCGGTCAGATTCAGGGCTTTTTCGATATTCCGCTGGATCACCTCTACAGCGCACCAGTAATGGTTGACGACATCAGAAAACATCACAAAAACCCATCCGATCTGGTGATCGTTTCGCCGGACGTTGGCGGGGTGGTGCGTGCACGGGCGCTCGCCAGCCGCCTTGGTGCTGATCTCGCGATCGTCGATAAGCGCCGCCAGCGCGCTGGCCAGTCAGAGGTGATGAACATCATCGGCGAGATTGATGGGCGTGACTGCATCATGCTCGATGATATTGTGGATTCCGCAGGTACACTCTGCAACGCCGCCGAAGCGCTGAAAAAAAACGGCGCTACCTCCGTTTCCGCTTACGTTACGCACGGGGTGCTTTCCGGCAAAGCGGTCGAGCGCGTTGCGGCCTCCACGCTCAGCTCGCTGGTCATCACCGACACCATCATGGCCACCGAATCCGTGAGGTCGTGCAAAAATATTCGCAGCATCAGCGTCGCACCACTGCTTGGCGAGGCGATCAAGCGCATCAGCGAAGAAACCTCTGTATCCAGCTTATTTGATTAACCTAAGGAGAATGTCTATGAATACCGCAACCAAACCATTACTGAGCGCCAGCCTGCGTGATCGCGTGGGTAAAGGCTCATCCCGCAGCCTGCGCCGCGAAGGCAAAGTGCCGGGCATCGTATACAGCCACGGCAAAGAAGCGATGAGCATCGCCCTTTCTGCGAACGAAGTCACCATCGAATATCGCCGCGGCCGCTTCCGCTCGCGCCTGATGGAAATTAAAATCGATGGCAAAGTCATTCAGGCGCTGCCGAAAGATGTGCAGTTCCACCCGGTGTCGGATCAGATTGAACATGTGGATTTCATCCGCGTGGAAGCTGGCCAGCCAGTGCGCGTACAGGTGCCGGTGAAATTCTCCGGTCATGATAAGTGCGCGGGTCTGAAGCGCGGCGGCGTGCTTAACATCGTGCGCCATGAGATCGAGTTTGTCTGCAAACCGGAATCCATTCCGGCGTCGATTGAACTGAACGTTTCAACGATGGATATCGGTGATTCGATCCACATCAACGATGTGAAGCTGCCAGACGGTGTCACGCCGGTGATCAAGCGCAATTTCACCGTTGCCACCATCGCGGGTCGCAGCTCTGCGGATGAAGAAAAACCAGTCGCAGCAGCGGATGCAGCTGCGGCCGCGCCGGCAGCAGGCGCAGCAGCACCTGCGGCAGCCGCCAAAGATGCGAAGAAGGACGAGAAGAAGAAATAGTGACAAAGCAGCGAGTGGCTGAGTGGTGAAATGAGTTATGTTTTTTTTAAAATCACTCAGCCACTCAGCCACTCATCGCTCTGCCACTCTCTTGGTCGGCCTAGGCAATCCTGGCGATCAATATGCCGGCAACCGTCATAATGTCGGTTTCATGGCGGTGGGTAGCATCGCCACACACCATCAATTTCCCGCGTTCAAGAAAAAATTCAGCGGCCTGCTTTCCGAAGGAAGAATTACTCCTCCCCCTGCAGGGGGGAGGCTGGGAGGGGGGCGCAGTCCGGCAGCAGCCGTACGAGAAAGCCCCCACCCTAACCCTCCCCCTAATGGGGAGGGAAAGGTAATATTGCTGAAGCCACTCACCTACATGAATCTCTCCGGGGAATCGGTGGCAGCCGCGGCGCAGTTTTACAAAATCCCGCCGGAGCGCATTATTGTGTTTCATGATGAGCTGGATCTGCCGCTGGCCAAAATCCGCGTCAAGCAGGGCGGTGGGCATGGCGGCCATAATGGCCTGAAAAGCATCGACGCCCATATCGGCAAAGAATACCACCGTGTGCGCATCGGCATTGGCCACCCGGGGGACAAAAACCTGGTGAGCGATTATGTGCTGTCGGATTTTTCTAAAGCGGAAAAGCAAACGGTGGACGAACAGCTCGTGGATATTTCGCGTCATATGGGATTACTGCTTGCAGGAGACGCAGCAGGGTTTATGAACAAGATCGCCGGAATAAAGAAGTAAATACCATGAAACGTTTATTCAACAAAGACCCTATCGCCGTACTACAAAACATGCTCGAAATCCAGAGAAGGCGAAAAGAAATTCCTTGGCATACCGCTCCTAAAGACACCCCCCCAGACGAACGGGAAAAAAGCGTTATAAAAAAAATAGAAAGTCAGATTGTAACCAAAGCCGAAAAGGCAGGCAATAATCAGGCAAGCGCACAATTTGAAACGTTAAGAAAAACGTACGGCGAACGAGAAATCATGAATTTGTTCATCGAACCTATAAAAATATATGGCGTGAGCTACGCATGGTTTGCTGCCAACACCATTTTCTGTCTGGTTGCCTTTATGGCAACTCAGAATTTCCATATTTTTCTGCTCGTTCAACCGGCCTTGCACATTGTGGGGTGTTGCTATTATTCTGCAACCCGTAAGCACCATCGAGACAAAAAAATTCAATCCATCATCACACAAGGAATAAAAATATAATGGGATTTAAATGCGGTATTGTTGGGCTTCCCAACGTTGGCAAATCAACACTCTTTAACGCCCTGCTCGCCACGCAGCAGGCGGAAGCGGCGAACTACCCATTCTGCACCATTGAGCCAAATGTTGGCCGTGTCAGCGTGCCCGATGAACGCATCAACAAGCTGGCGGCAATTGCGGATTCTAAAACCATCATCCCCACCCAGCTGGAATTTGTGGATATCGCCGGGCTGGTGCGCGGCGCCTCTAAAGGCGAAGGCCTCGGCAACCAGTTTCTTTCGCATATCCGCGAGGTGGATGCGATTATTTATGTGCTGCGCTGCTTTGAAGACGGCAACGTGACGCATGTTGAAGGCTCAGTCGATCCACTGCGTGACAGCGATATTATCGAAAACGAGCTGATCCTCGCCGATATGGAGTCCCTCGAAAAGCGCCTGCCGAATTTACAAAAGAAAGCCAAGGGCGGCGATAAGGATTCTGCCGCTCAGGTGGCCATGATTGAGCGCGCACTCGCCGTGGTGAATCAAGGCAAACCAGCACGGCTGACCGAAGCAAACAATGCGGATGAGAAAAAAATCCTGCGTGATCTGCAGCTGCTCACCACCAAACCGGTCATGTATGTCTGCAATGTGGATGAAGCTTCGGCAGAAAAAGGCAACAGCTTGTCAGCCAGTGTCGCGGCTAAAAAACAGGGCGCGAAAGTGGTGGTGATTTCAGCGAAGATTGAGGCGGAAATTTCCATGCTGGAAACTGAAGCAGAAAAACAGGAGTTTCTTGCCACCATCGGCCTTTCTGAAACGGGCTTAGCCCGCATCATCCGCGCGGGCTATTCGCTGCTTGACCTCATCACCTATTTCACCGTGGGCCCGAAAGAAGCCCGCGCCTGGACAATTGTGAAAGGCACCATGGCGCCAGCGGCTGCGGGTGTCATCCACACGGATTTTGAAAAGGGCTTTATCCGCGCCGAAACCATCGCCTATGAGGACTACATCGCTGGCAAAGGTGAAGCCGGTGCCAAAGAGGCTGGTAAATTCCGTTTAGAAGGCAAAGATTATGTGGTACAGGATGGGGATGTGCTCCACTTCCGGTTTAATACGTAATGTTCGACCTGCTTTTTAAAAAACGGCCGCAAAAACCGACCCCTCGCTGGGCAACATTTCTAGTTCTCGGCGTGGTGTTATATGCTTTTTTTGTAAACAGACCTACCGGATCTTCTCCTGAAAACACCACGGAAACGAAACCTGCCAGCATTCGAGAAACCATCGAATCACAGGTCGCGCCGCTGCAGGATGTTTCATCGCGTATGGTACCCAGCATTGTTGCTAACCTGCGTGTTCAAGATATCAAAACAGGTGATGGCGCGCCCGCTGTTTGCGGCCAGACCATCACCATCACCTACCGTTCTGATCTTGGCCCAAATACCCCGATTGAAGGCGCCGATACACCCGTGAATGTAAGCTTTGTGGCGGGTGAAGGCCGTATGATGCCTGCGCTGGAACGCGGCGCCATCGGTATGAATCCGGGCGGCCAGCGCGAGGTCATCGCCTCGCCCGACATGGCCTACGATGCACCCGGCCACCAGCGTAGCGATGTCCCCGCGGGCAGCACCATCAAATTCACTCTGGAGCTCATCTCGGTCAGCCCGCCCATGCCTGCGGCTGGCGATACCGCGTTTCGCATCATTGATACCCAGCCCGGCAGCGGCCAAATCATTTTCTGCGGCACGCGCGCGCGCGCTCATGTCAAAATTCATGATGTGCGCGGCAAAACGATTTTTGATAGCGCCGCACGCGGCACCATATTGGAATTCACCCCCGGTATGGCGCAGGTTTTCTCAGGCCTTGAGCAAGGGATCATCGGCATGCAGCCACACGGCGAGCGCCTGCTCATTGTACCGCCGGAATTCCACAAAACCATGAAGGGCAATCCGCCGATGATTGACATTGCGCTGCCAAACAATGAAATCGTGCTTGTCGAAGTGAGAGCACTGCCTTAAGAGGATAAGCGATAAGAGATGAGCGATATAAGATGGTCGCTATCATCTCTCATCCTTCTTCTCATCTCTCATCACTCATCCCGCGTTGAAAGAATATGTCCTCAGTTATTGCCACCCGCCTCAAAAACGTCAAACCCTCTCCCACCCTTGCTGTCACCGCGAAAGCCGCCGAGCTGAAAGCCGCGGGCAAGAATGTCATTGGCCTTGGCGCCGGCGAGCCGGATTTTGATACGCCGGATCATATCAAGAAAGCAGCCATCGAAGCTATCAATCGCGGTGAAACGAAATACACGCCGGTAGCCGGCACGCCGGCACTTAAAAAAGCCATCAGCGATAAATTCAAGCGCGAAAATGGTCTTGATTACGCACCCAATCAAATTGTCGCCTGCGTTGGCGCCAAGCATGTTATTTTCAACGCCTTCATGGCGACCTTAAATGCCGGCGATGAAGTCATCATCCCCGCACCCTACTGGGTATCATACCCAGACATGGTGATTTTTGCGGAAGGCACACCAATCGAAGTGAAGTGCGGCGAAGAGCACGCTTTCAAGCTTACGCCCACCGTGCTTGAAAAAGCCATCACCCCCAAAACCAAATGGCTGATTTTAAACTCCCCCAGCAACCCCACCGGCGCCGCCTACAGCGAAGCTGAGCTGCGCGCGCTGGCGGATGTGCTGCTGAAGCACCCCCATGTCATGATCATGGCGGACGATATCTACGAGCATCTCTGCTATGACGGCTTTGTATTCAAAACCATCGCGCAGGTGGAACCAAAACTTTATGAGCGCACACTCACGGTGAATGGCGTCTCCAAAGCCTACTCCATGACCGGCTGGCGGCTTGGCTATGCGGGCGGCTCGAAAGAGCTGATTGCCGCCATCTCCGACATCCAGTCCCACTCCACCTCCAACCCCTGCTCGATCACGCAGGCAGCGACGGTTGCCGCACTGAACGGCGATCAAACCTTCCTTCAGGAGTGGAAAAAAAACTTCGCGGCACGCCGCGATTTAGTCGTCGCGGGCATCAATGCCATCCCCGGCCTTAAATGCTTAAAGCCGGAAGGCGCGTTTTATGTGTTCCCGAGCATGAAGGGGCTGATTGGCAAAAAAACCCCCGGCGGCACAACCATTGATAGCTGCAAAAGCTTCTGCGACTATTTGCTGGAAGAAGCACTGGTGGCCGCGGTGTTTGGCAGCGCGTTTGGCATGCCCGGCTATTTCCGCATCTCCTACGCGACCGGTGAAGCGCAGCTGAAAGATGCGCTTGGCCGCATCAAAACCGCGTGCGAGAAACTCACCTAGCAGAGTTTAGATATCACGGCCCATTTCTCTGCTAGTTAAGCCTTGGATGCGTCTTTCTTTATCAAGAGCGTTTTGGATGGTCTGGCGCGTTTGATCAAAGACGGCTTTGTAGACATGACTTGATGATTTGAAACCAGCTTTATGAAGCTCGATGGCGGCAACAAAATTAATCAGCTTATCAATGGTCACGGAATCGCCTTCAATAACATAAGTTTTCTTGCCGATTTCTTCACTTACAGAAGCAGTCACTGCCATCCCCGCTTTGTCAATTTCTGACTGAACGGCATCAGGCAGCGTCAGCATGTAGTTTTTACCATCAACCATTTGAGGATCAGCTTCCGGATCAAGCTTTGATAGCACAAAAAACTTCTCATCAAATGGCGGCACATAAACCCGCTCACCCAGAAATCTTTTCTTTTTCATTATACATCTTCTCCATAAAATACTGCCCAGCTTGCCAGCAACAACCGCCAAAAGCATGTGAAGATTTGATGAAAAAAAGGCCAGCCCGAGGGCTGGCCATAAGCTATAACAGGGAGGATTATCAAGCGTCGCCTGATAATGGAGTGTATAAAACTACTCTACGTTTATTATAGCTATACATTTTTTAATGAACAGAGATAAAAAAACATATTTGCCATGCATTAAACGCATAGCTAGGAAGCCCTGTTCAATCCGTCCTCGGCCAGCTTTCTCATCAGGAAATCCCTGAAAACCATTAATCTTTTAGAGTTTCTCAGCTCCATGGAATAGACAAAATACACATCCGTGCGCGGGCCTTTCAGCTCGGGCAGCACACGGGTCACATTCACCACCCCACCCACCATATAATCCGGCAGACCGGCAATACCAATGCCGCTTTCCACCGCCGCCTGAATCCCTGTGAGGCTGTTAATTTTGAACGAGGCCTGACGCTCTTCGCCGCGCATCAGCCCTTCGCGCAGAATCCAGTTCACTTCGGCAAATGGCAGGCGCGTATCCTCGCCGTAAGTAATCAGGCGGTGATGAACAAGATCCTGCGGTTTTCGCGGCACGCCATGTTCGCGCAGATAATCATTCGAGGCATAGAGCGAGTTCGCCAGTGTGGTGATTTTTTTCTGCACGAGATCAGGATGGCGCGCGGGAAACAGGCGAATCGCCGCATCGGCCTCGCGCATGGCAAGGTCAAGCTCGCGGTCATCCACCAGTAGTGTCACCACAATCTCGGGATAAAGCTCTGAAAACTCTCGCATATGCGGCGTGAGCCACGTGGTGCCAATCGCCACCGGTGCCGTAATTTTGAGCGGGCCGCGCGGCCTGTCTTTGCTCTCCAGCAGCGCGTTTTCCGTGGCAGCAAGGCGGGAAAAAATCTCCGAAACAGTTTTAAATAATATTTCGCCCTGCTCGGTGAGAATCAACCCGCGTGCATGGCGGTGAAAAAGCTGCACATCCAGCGATTTTTCCAGCGCGCCAATCTGGCGACTGACAGCGGACTGGCTGAGCCCCATCGCCTGTCCGGCATGGGTAAAGCTACTGGCAGTCGCCACGGCGTGAAATATGCGAAGCTTGTCCCAATCCATCATAAGATACGATGATAGATGCATTGATAAAAGATGAACAGATTAAAAATAAACCAGTTCATCTTTTATCTGTTCATCATTTATCAGAATTTAGTGCCCCGCGAGCCACTTCTCGGCCTCTAGCGCCGCCATGCAGCCCGTGCCCGCAGCCGTCACCGCCTGGCGGAAGATTTTATCCTGCACATCGCCCGCAGCGAAAACACCAGCCACGCTGGTTTTGGTGGAGCCGGGGGTGGTGAGAATGTAGCCCGTTTCATCCATCGCAAGCTTACCTTTGAAAATCTCGGTGTTGGGCGAATGGCCGATAGCGATGAACGCGCCGTCGCATGCCAGCTCTTTGGTGCTGCCATCTTTCGTGCTTTTGAGGCGTACGCCGGTGAGCGCGAGCGGCTCGCCGCCGCCGAGAAATTCATCCACCTCCGCGTTCCATTCCACGGAAACCTTTGGGTTCTTGAACAAACGATCCT
>CANHDY010000024.1 GCA_947459535.1 Rickettsiales bacterium
ACTGCAATGGTAAAGAGAGGTTTAAGGCCATGTCAATGTTCGATACCATCAAGGAAACGCTTGGTTTAGGCGGCAGTGAGAATAATCACCCGGCGCTGAAAAACTACAGCCGTCCGCTGGAGATGGGCAAGCATGTGGTGAAAAAAACCATCAAATCCGCGCTTTGGACGGCGGCAGTGGTGGCGGTCGCTGCGGCGATTCTGCCGGGCGCTGTGGCGGCGATTCCGATTATTGGCGGGCTGGTGGGCACGTCGGGCGTGATCAGCGCGGCGATTGGCGGCGCACAGGTTGGCGCAATTCTTGGAGGGATTGTCGGGTTTGGCAAGGGCGTCTCCGGCATGGACGAGGCGGCGGATGCGGCGGAAGAGCAGCGTGTGATGGCGTATTCGCGCAATGCCCAGCGCGCTAAATCGGAGGCGATGTTTGCGATGCAGATGGGTCAGCAGATGGGTGGTATCAGCCCGCAGGCGATTGGTATGGCGCAGGCGCAGTCACAAACTCGTAATGTCTAAGGTGGGGTGTCACAAAAGTTTCACTGTAGAAACGACACTCGGTATGGAATCATAAGGTTAAGTTAAAACAAAGGTTGGATGATATGGTAAAAAGCGTAGATCATGGCGTAGTCAGCGGCACAGCATCAGTGGCTTACGATGCCGTTAAGGGTGGTGTCAAAGGCGTGGTTGCTGTGGGTCTTATTGGCGCTGTTATTTTTGGTGCTGGTGCTGCGGGCATTGCGGCTCTTGCCGCCGCCGGCGCCAGCGCTGTTGGTATTGGCGTGGGTGTGGGTGGTGCGGCGCTGACGGCGGGCATTATCGGCGCTGTGGTCGGCGGCCTTGGCTCTGCGTTTTCCGGAGGTGGAGTGATTGGCGGTGCGATTGGCGCAGTGGCGGGCATGTTCAGCGGCGTAGGTCGTGTGAAAAGCGAAAAAACCGCTTTTGAAAACCGTGAGGCGAACGTGCGCGAATCCATTGTTGCTCGCGAACAGGCGATTGCGCAGCAGGCCTTTGTTATGGGCGCGCAGGCTGGTCAGCAGAGCGTGATTGCGGAGCTTCAGAAGCACCAGGAAATGCAGCTGCGTTCGCAGATGGCGCAGGCCGCTGGCCAGAAGCCGGTGCTGGGCAGCCATACGGCCAATGTTGTGGATAAGCGCGCGGCGCAGCAAGCAGCTGGTGCGCAGCCTCAGGTAGCTTGAGAGTAGTTTATGGCGAAATTAGACGGATTTTTTCAAAAAAGTTCTGCGGCAGGCGAAGGTGCTGTTGGTTTATTTAACAAGGCTGGCGGCGCCGTCGTGGATGCAGGCACCAAGGGCGCCAAGGCCGTTGGCGGCGCGCTTGTCGGTGGTGTAGGTGCTGTTGCTGGTGGCGCGGCCGGAGTTGCCAAAGGTATTGTTAAAAGCCCCGTGGCTTCTTTAAAGGGAGTCATCGGTGTGGCGGCGATTGCGGCAGCGGCGGCTGGTGTTTATTATGCGATTCGCGGCGGAAAGAAACAGCAGTCTTCGTCCGAAGCCATGACCGCGGCGGCGCTGAATGATCTTCCCCCGCCGCTGGCGATGGATATGCCCCAGACCATGATGGGCATGCAGCCCCAGCCAGGCGAGCACGCAGCCCGTGTTCAGGCCAGCCGCGCCGGTGGCCAGCAACTGGGCATGTAATCCCCATTGACAGCGCGTAATTTATCATTATATTCCGCAGTCCGTTAGTGTTTAACCGTCATCTCGGCGCGTAGCGCCGTTATCCAGATACATCAGGCTGGCTGCCAAAATTGGGTGGGACAACAGAAGGAATGACATCGTGAGTAAACGTATTAATGCCAAGTACAAAATCAGCCGTCGCCTGGGCGCGAGCCTCTGGGGCAATGCCAAAGATCCTGTGAACAAGCGCGCGTATGCGCCGGGTCAGCATGGTGTAGCCAAGCGCAAAAAAACTTCCGACTATGGCACGCAGCTGCGCGAAAAGCAGAAACTGCGCGGCTATTATGGCAACATCACTGAGCGTCAGTTCCGTAAAATTTATGCCGAGGCCTCGCGCCGCCGTGGTGATACTGGCGAAAATCTCATCGGCCTTCTCGAAAGCCGTCTGGATACGGTCGTCTATCGCATGGGCGTGGTGGCAACGGTGTTTGCAGCGCGTCAGTTTGTGAACCACGGCCATGTGAAGGTTAATGGCAAGCGCGTGAATATCGCATCCTACAACGTACAGGAAGGCGATGTGATCGAGCTGAAAGAGAAATCCAAGCAGATGGCGACGGTACTGGAGATGATCCAGAACCCGCAGCATTCGGTGCCTGAATATATCGAGTTCGATCAAGCGGAAATGAAAGCCAAGTTCGTGCGCGTTCCGAAGCTTGCTGAAGTGCCTTATCCGGTGCAGATGCAGCCAAACTTCGTGATCGAATTCTACTCACGGTAATATAAATCCCCGCCCCGGCCTTCGCCGGGGTAAACTTCAGCGGGGATCCTGTCGATAAAAAAAGCCGGCATTATGCCGGTTTTTTTTGTCAATATTCTCTAAATCTTAATAATTATAGTGGCTGCCCTATAGTAAAATCTACATATGGCAGTTGATGTTCGGTCGTTATTCAGAATCGTTGGTGAGGCTGGTTCTCCTGCCCTTAGGCGTGTTGAGCAGGCTGTTGAATGGCTTTTATCTCCCGCTGCCGAGGGGCTTGGCGAAAAACTTTTGCGCCTGGCACATGAACTGCATGGTGAGCCGTTACTGATTGAGGCTTCTGAGCATGGCCAGAATGCCTATTTTCTAGATCATAAAATCAGGATCAACCCCCGTCACGTTGATATGGCACATATTCGTAACGCGGATGGAGTATTGCAGCCTACTTCGCTTGAAGGGGCTATCGCGCACGAGTTAACGCATGCAGGACAGAAAGATTTTATCGAGGCAGCGCTTAAGAGAGCTGCGGTTGAAGCTGAATTTCAGGGAAAATACATGTCTCGCTTTAGCCCTGAAGAAATTACCGCCCATAATGAATTGCTTGCACAAGCGATGGCAGCTCCCGATCAACAGGCTGGGCGGGCTTTGATTGAGCAGTATGTGAATAAAGTATCTGTTCCTATGGGCAAAGCGCTAAATGCACAGGTCGCGCAGCATCCTGAATTTATCGACTATGTTGAGCGTATGGAAATTCCTGCGATTGAGAATGAGAACAAAGTACTAAAAATCAAAGGATTGCCAACAAGAAGCGATTATGTAACTTCTTATCATTTTTCGCCGGAAGATTATCGAGAAATGATGATTGGCGAGATGATGGAAGCTATGAGCATTAACCAGAAGCCTTTAGTTGCCGCTGGTACTGCACAAAGAGTAGATGGGCGGCCTTGGACAGCGGCAATCGAGCCAAGAACCGGCCGTGCTCTTGGCGGTTAAATAAGTAATTTTTATGCTGGTTAGATATCACCAATCGCATGAGATGTGATCGCCGTTGACTGCGTATGTAGTTAACTTTCCCTGTTGCCGTTAACTCACAGCCCCAGATAATTGCGAAACGCACGCTGGCTGTGGATTTTTGTTATTTTTTCTATGATTTTCATGCTGTTGATAGGGCTGTGGATAATATTTCCGCTAAAATAGCTGCTTGACACTCCCATCTAATACCAATATTTTCCCATATATACCCATGTTATCCCATCAAAGAACACCTCCTATCCAAAAGGCTTTCTTGGGCGGCGATGGCAAAGGGACAATTAAAAATAAAAAATGCGCAGGGCGGGGATGTTATTTTTATCCACTTATCACAACCGGATCGATAAGAAGGGCAGGGTATCCATTCCTGCTCAGTTCCGCGCCGTGCTGACGGCGCAGGAATCACCGGCGGTGATCGCCTATCCATCGCCCATCAATGAGTGCGTGGAGGCCTGTGGCATGCAGCGCATCATGAAATTCAATCAGCGTGTGGAAAAATTCGAGCCCTATTCGCCGGAGCGTGATGCTTTTTCGGCCATGCTCTTTGGTGATTCGGTGCAGCTGGCGATGGATGCGGAGGGGCGTGTCAGCCTGCCGCCGCAGCTGATTGAGTTTGCCGGGCTTTCCGAGCAGGTGACGATTGTGGGTAAAGGCGAAACTTTCGAGCTGTGGGCGCCGAAGGCCTTTGAGCGCTACATTGAGCGCGTGCGCAGTATTGTGCGCGAGAAGCGCGCCGCACTCAAGGGGGATGTATTGTGACTAGGTTGAGTAGGTTTCGTGTGTTGGGGAGGTTTCGTAGGTTGGAATGCTTGACCTGCGCGACCTGCGCAACTTCCGAAACTTTCGCAACCGTAGCATTGTGCGTGAGAAGCGCGCCACACTCAAGGGGGATGTATTGTGAGTAGGTTGAGTAGGTTTCGTGTGTTGCGGAGGTTTCGTAGGTTGGAATGCTTAACCTGCGCGACTTACGCAACCTCCGAAACTTTCGCAACCTCATACAAGACGAGGCGTGCATGCTAAACTCAGCCCACGCCCCCGTCATGCTTGCGGAAATGCTGGAGTGGCTCAGGCCGCAGGATAACGAAGTCTATATCGATGGCACGTTTGGTGCGGGCGGCTATTCGCGCGCGATTCTGGCGGCGGCGGATTGTCAGGTCTATGCCATTGATCGCGACCCCAGCACCAAGCGTTTCGCGGAAACGCTTGAGCAGGAATTTCCCGGGCGCTTTGTGTGGATTCTGGGGAACTTTGCCGATATGTGCTCGCTCGCGGCGATGCATGGGGTGCGGCGTGCAGATGGGGTGGTGCTGGATCTCGGTGTGTCCTCGATGCAGCTGGATCAAGCTGAGCGTGGTTTCTCGTTTAAAAAAGATGGTCCGCTGGATATGCGCATGGGCGAGGATGGGTTATCTGCGGCCGATGTGGTCAATGAGGCCAGCGAGTCTGAGCTTGCGGATATCCTCTATTATTACGGTGAAGAAAAAGCGGCGCGCGCGATTGCCCGCGCGATTGTGGCGGAGCGGGCCAAAGCACCGATTTTTCGCACGCAGCAGCTGGCGGCGATTGTGCGCGGCGTGCTCGGCGGCAAACATTCGAAGTCGGATCCTGCGACGCGCAGCTTTCAGGCGCTTCGCATTCATATCAATCAGGAGTTTGAATCAATTGAGCGCGGCCTTGTCGCTGCTGGTTCACTTCTGTCGCCGGGGGGTCGGCTGGTGGTGGTGACATTCCACTCACTGGAAGATCGTCTGGTTAAACGGCACTACCACTCCCGTTGCGGTAGATTGGGGGAGCCCTCGCGCCATGTGCCAATGCACGCGGCGGCAAACGAGGCTCCCCATTTTTTTCTGCCCCGTCCGGAGAAAAAAACAGCCTCTGAGGCTGAGATAAACGATAATCCACGCTCGCGTTCTGCTACCATGCGTTTGCTGATGCGGCGGCAGGAGAGCGCTCTATGACCCGCCTATCCATAACGCTGTGGGTGCTGGTCATCATGGTTGCTGCGCTGAGTCTCTATCAGGTTAAATATGAAGTTCAGCGTGTCCGGGCGGATATTGCGAGTGTTACGAGGGTGCTGGAGCAGGAGAATGAAACGCTGGATGTGATCGCGGCAGAGTGGGCCTATCTCAGTCGTCCCGAGCGGATTAAAAAGCTTGCGCAGAAGCATCTTGCGGCGCAGACCATGATGGTGCAGCAGGTGGCGGATGTGGAGGCGATTGCATTTCCGCATCGTCTCGAAGCGTCGGCAGCGGGTGAACTGCCGGTGATGCCGGCATCGGCCTTAGTGGGGGCTGGCCAGTGAAATCACGCAAAGTGATTGTTCAGGAAAGCAGTGCAGTTCGGCTGATGGATCAGGGGCGAGTGCGCCTGACGATGGTTGGTTTCATGTTTGTGCTGTGCTTCAGCGCGATTGGCGGCAGGCTCCTCGATGTGGCGGTGTTGCAGCCTGCGCGTGGCGTCACCTACACGGTGTCTAATCCGGATGATGATGCGGTGGAGCAGGTGCAGGTATCGGAGGAAGCAGCGCACCACAAGCGCCGCGATGTGGTGGATCGGCGTGGAGAATTGCTTGCAACCAGCCTGCGCACCGCTTCTGTCTTTGCGAATCCGAAAGAAATTCGTAGTCCTGAAACGGTCGCGGCACAGCTTGCGCCGGTGCTGGCGATGGATAAAAATCTGCTGATCAAGCGACTGAAGGGCAATAAATCATTCGTATGGCTCAAGCGCAACCTGACACCGCGTGAACAAGCGGCAACAAACCGGCTTGGCATACCCGGCCTGTATTTTTTGCCGGAGGAGCGTCGTGTTTATCCGTATGGCCAGCTTGTATCGCATGCGGTGGGTTATGTTGGCGTGGATAACAAGGGGCTTGCCGGCATTGAAAAGCAATTTGACCAGCAGCTCAGGCGCAGTAGCCAGCCGGAAGATCCGCTGGCGTTGTCGCTGGATATTCGCGTGCAGGCGATTGTTCGGGAAGAGCTACGCGCGGCGATGGGGCGTTTCCGTGCGATTGGTGCGGTGGGGGTGGTGCTTGAGATAGAAACGGGCGAGCTGCTGTCGATGGTGTCGCTACCGGATTATGATCCCCACAATCCATCACGCGCAAGTGACGCGCAGAAATTTAACCGCGTGACGCTCGGCACCTACGAAATGGGTTCGACCTTCAAAACCTTTACCATGGCCATGGGTCTGGAATATGGGGTGGTGAATATGCGTGGTGGTTATGATGCGACCAACCCGTTCAAGGTCGCAACATTTACAATTTCCGATACGCATCCCAAAAAACGCTGGCTCTCTGTCCCAGAAATTTTTGCCTATTCCTCCAATATTGGCAGCGCCAAAATGGCCCTTGAAGTGGGAGGAAAGCGCCAACAGGAGTTTTTAGACAAGCTTGGTATGATGAAGCCGGTGGATATTGAGCTGCCGGAGAAAGCTTCGCCGCAAGTGCCGGCGCAATGGCGTGATGTCAATATTGTGACCATCTCTTATGGCCATGGCATCTCAGTCACGCCGCTGCATCTGGCACGGGGTATTGCTGCTGTCGTGGCTGACGGGATGCTGCCCAAGCTCACTTTGCTACACAGCCAGCGGCATGAAAACAAAAGAAACGATCCCGTAATCAGTGAAAAAACATCACGCGATGTGCGCCGGCTCATGCGTCTGGCGGTGGAGCATGGCACGGGTGCAAAGGCGGATGTTCCTGGGTATCGTGTGGGTGGAAAAACTGGCACAGCAGAAAAAATCAATGCCGGAGGAAGATATACTGAAGATGCAAAAATTGCTTCTTTTGTTGCGGTCTTTCCAAGTGATGCGCCGAAATATCTGGTGCTGGTGATGATTGATGAGCCCAAGGGCACAGATGCGACCTATGGTTTTGCCACGGGCGGCTGGATTGCCGCGCCGGTGGTGGGCAATGTGGTGTCGCGCATGGGCATGCTCTATGGCATGACGCCACGCTTTGATGTTCCCGAGGATGATGCAGAGAAATATTGGACGCAGCGCGACGAAAAAACAAAACCAGCAGCTCCAAAGGCGGTGATCCATGCCGCGACTTACTGAACTGCTCGGCGCTCTGGATGAACAGCCGTCATGGTCGGGTGCGCCTGATATGGAGATTTCTGGCATCACGGCGGATTCACGCGCAGTGCGGCCGGGTTTTGTGTTTGTGGCGCTTGAGGGTGAGAAGGTGGATGGCCACGCGTTTATTGCGCAGGCGCTAGAAAGCGGCGCGCTCGCGGTGATTGCAGATAAGAAACGCGTTTTGGCGGCAGATGCGCGTGTTATTCCTGTGGCTAGTACACGGCGCGCTTTTGCCCAGCTGGCGGCGGCATTTTATCCGCGCCAGCCAGAGCATGTGGTGGCGGTCACCGGCACGGACGGCAAAACTTCCACTGCGGATTTTTATCGCCAGTTCTGGCATCTGATGGGCGCACGATCGGCGGCGATTGGCACGCTGGGCATCACCGGCGGTAATGGCAAGCTGCTCTCGGAAGGTACGCACACCACGCCTGATTCTATGACACTGCACCAGCAGCTCTCAAGTCTGCCTGCGGATTATGTGTGCATGGAAGCTTCCAGCCATGGCATTCACCAGTCGCGTCTGGATGGCGTGCGGCTGGAGGCGGCGGCTTTCACTTATATTGGCCGCGATCATCTCGATTATCACAAGACAGAAGATAATTACTTTCTCGCCAAGGCACGGCTGTTTGACACGCTGCTGGGCGAGGGTAAAACGGCAGTCATTAATCAGGATGACAAGCGCTACAGCGAGCTTCACGCGCGCTGCGCTGCGCGGCGCCACCGCATCATCGGGTTTGGCCGCAGCGGCAAGGATTTTCGCATTCATTCGCTTGAGCTACTGCCGCATGGCCAGCGCGCGCAGCTTGAGCTTCTCGGCAGGCAGTATGCGGTGGAGGTGCCGCTGGTCGGGGCGTTCCAGACGATGAATATTCTGGCAGCGCTCGGGCTGGTGGTGGGAAGCGGCGGCGATATCCAGCGCGCCGTGAGCGTGATTCCCAAGCTTGCCGGTGTGCCGGGGCGGCTGGAAAAGGTGGCGGATTTAGATTGCGGCGCGGTGGTGTATATTGATTATGCGCACACACCAATGGCGCTTGCCAATATACTGCACACGCTGCGTCCTCACACACCGGGGCTTTTGCATGTGGTGTTTGGCTGCGGCGGTGATCGTGATGCGGGCAAGCGCCCGGAGATGGGACGCATTGCGGCTGAGCTGGCCGACCGCGTGATTGTCACCGACGACAACCCAAGAAGCGAAAACCCGGCGATGATCCGTAGCCAGATCATGGCGGCAAGCAGCGGCGCTAAAGAAGTTGCGGATCGGCGTGAAGCTATTTATGTTGCGCTCGGTGAGCTTCGCGCGGGGGATGTTCTGGTCATCGCCGGCAAGGGGCATGAGAAAACACAAACGATTGCCGGCAAGGTGCTGCCTTTTGATGATGCTGAGGTAGCGCGCGCAGGCGCAAGAGAATTGAAACTGGCCTTGTGATGCTCTGGAACGATCGCACTGCTACGCTGGCCACCTCCGGCACTGCTAATCGCAGCTGGCAGGCCTCGCGCGTGGTCATCGACAGTCGCAGCGTCCGGCCGGGTGATTTGTTTGTTGCGATTAAAGGCGAGCGTTTTGACGGCCACCAGTTTGCCAGCGAAGCTTTGGCAAAGGGCGCGGTTGCTGCTGTGGTGTCTCGGCCGCTGGAGGCGGGCGCCAGCACGCTGCTGGTTCCTGATACGCTCAAAGCCCTTGAAGATTTAGGCCGCGCCGCGCGTGCGCGCTTTAATGGTCGCGTGGTCGGCATTACCGGCAGTGTCGGCAAAACCAGTACCAAGGACATGGTCAGGCTGGCGCTTGCGGCCTATGGCGAGACCTATGCCACCAGCGGCAACTACAACAACCATATCGGCACGCCGCTGAATCTCGCCAACCTGCCGCCGGATATTCCGTTTGCGGTGTTTGAGATGGGCATGAATCATGCCGGGGAGATCGCGCATCTGACGCGCATGGTGCGCCCGCATGTTGCGGTGATTACCACCGTGGAGGCGGTGCATCTTGAGTTTTTTGAATCGGTCGATGGCATCTGCGATGCCAAGGCAGAAATTTTTGAAGGAGTCGGCGAAGGCGGTACAGCGATTTTGAATGCTGATAACCGCTATTTAAATCGTCTGAAAATGGCGGCGGCACGTCAGGGGATCAGCCAGGTGCTCACGTTTGGTGACTCGCATGAGGCGGATCTGCGTCTGATTGCCTATCAGCCAACGGCGCGTGGCTGCGACATCGATATCAGCGCCAGCGGCGATCTGCTGCGCACGCAGCTGGCGGCGATTGGTCGCCACTGGGCGCGCACGGCGCTGGCCACCATGGCAGTGGTGAAAGCGCTCGGGCTTGATCCTGCGGCGGCGGCGAAGGCGCTACCTGATTTCAGCGAGCCGGCGGGTCGCGGCCGGCTCAGCGTTATCAAGGCGCGCGGCGGTGAAGCCACGCTGATTGATGACAGCTACAATGCCAGCCCCGCCTCGATGCGGGCGGCGTTTGCTAAAACCAGCGAGCTCTGCGAAGCGCTGGGCACGCGCGGTCGCAAGGTGGCGGTGCTGGGCGATATGCTGGAGCTGGGTTCGCAGGAAATCGCATTTCACCAGCAGCTGGCAGAGGATCTCGAAAAATACGGCTTTTCGCAGGTACATACCAGCGGTGCGCGCATGAAATACCTTCATGATGCCCTGCCGGCCGCCATGCGCGGCGAGCATGTGGCGGATCCGCTGCAGCTGGAAGGGCTGCTTGCAGCGCGTCTGGAGGCTGGTGATATTGTGCTCATCAAAGGCTCGCACGGCAGCGGTATGTATCGTTTAGCTGCATGTTTTATCACTCACGGAGACCGCTCTCATGCTGTATAATCTCCTTGCGCCCTATGCGAAGGAATTCGCGCTGTTTAATCTCTTTCAATACCTCACTTTCAGAAGTGGCGCGGCGGTGATGACGGCATTGCTGCTCAGCTTTTATTTTGGCCCAAAAATCATCCGCTGGCTGAAATCAAAGCAGGCAGAAGGCCAGCCAATCCGCGAGGATGGCCCACAGTCTCACCTGCTCACCAAAAAAGGAACCCCCACCATGGGCGGCACGATGATCCTGCTTGCGGTGAGCTTGTCCACGCTGCTGTGGGCGGATTTGACCAATGCTTATGTGTGGATTGTGCTGCTGGTGACGATCGGTTTTGGCGCGGTCGGTTTTGCGGACGACTATTTGAAGCTCACCAAGCGCAACAGCAAAGGGCTTTCCAGCCGCAAAAAATTGCTGTGGCAGTTTGTGGTGGCGACACTTGCCGTGGTGGCGATTAACGCGGTAGCGCCCAGCGCTCTGGCGGGGCAGATTGCGGTGCCGTTTTTCAAACATATCCTGATTGATGTTGGGGTATTCTACCTTGTGTTTGCTGCGGTGGTGATGGTGGGCGCATCGAACGCGGTGAACCTCACGGACGGGCTGGACGGCCTTGCCATCGTGCCGATTATGATTGTGGCCGGCTGTTTCGCGCTCATCACCTATCTCGTGGGCAATGCGATTTTCGCTAATTACCTGCAACTGCATTTTGTGCCGGGTAGCGGCGAGCTTGCGGTGTTCTGCGCGGCGCTGGTGGGCGCGAGCCTTGGCTTTTTATGGTTCAATGCGCCGCCGGCGCAGGTCTTTATGGGCGACACCGGAAGCCTCGCTTTTGGCGGCTCGCTGGGGGTTATCAGCGTCATCACCAAGCATGAATTTGTGCTGGCGATTATCGGCGGCCTGTTTGTGATTGAGGCGCTTTCGGTGATGATTCAGGTGGCCTCGTTTAAAATGACGGGAAAGCGCGTGTTTAAAATGGCGCCGATTCATCATCATTTCGAGAAAATGGGCTGGGCAGAGCCTACGATTGTCATTCGTTTCTGGATCATCGCCTGCATCTTCGCGATGATTGGCTTATCAACATTGAAATTGAGGTAATCGTCATCCCCGCGAAAGCGGGGATCCAGTCATGTGAGTATGACGAAAAATGTCTCCTGACATTTTTCTTCTCTGGATCCCGGATAAAAGTTGCTACTGCAACTTTTTCCGGGATGACGGTTTAGAGATTATGATTATTATCACGGAATATAAAAACCAGAATATCGGCGTATTTGGTCTTGGCAAGGCGGGCAGCGCGACCGTCGCCTCGCTCGCAGCGGGTGGCGCGCAGGTCTTTGCGTGGGATGATAAGGCGGTGGACAGTAGGCAGTGGACAGTAGACACAAAGATAAACGAACTTGTTCACCGTCCACCGTCCACCGTCCACTATCGTGAGTGGCCGTGGCCTCAGCTCAAAGCCCTAATTCTCGCGCCCGGCGTGCCGCTTACGCATCCGGCGCCGCATCCGGTGGTGGTGCTGGCGAGAGAGCATCATGTACCGGTGATTGGGGATATCGAGCTGCTGCAGCGCGCCCAGCCAGAGGCGCGCTACATTGCGATTACTGGCACTAACGGCAAATCGACCACCACCGCGCTCATCGGCCATATTCTGAAAGAAGCGGGGTGCAATGTGCAGGTGGGCGGCAATATCGGCACGGCGGCGCTCACGCTGGAGCCACTTGCGGATGATGGCATCTATGTGCTCGAAACTTCGAGCTACCAGCTTGATCTGCTGCACAGCACGCGCTTTCATGTAGCGGTGTTTCTGAATATCACGCCGGATCATCTCGATCGCCATGGCTCGATGGAGCGCTATGTCGCCGCTAAGTGTCACATTTTTGATCGTCAGCAGCCGGGCGATGTGGCGGTGCTGGCGGTGGATGACGAGTATACGAGAGGCATTCGGGATTCGGTATTGCGGATTCAGGGGAGCAAAATTATCCCTGTGTCTGCCAGCGAAAAATTAGATCGTGGCATTCATACTGTGGATGGATTTTTAGTCGATCACTATTTCCCTGAATCCCGAAGCCTGAAGCCTGAATCCTTGCTTGCCATTACTTCCCTCACTGGCCGCCACAACTGGCAGAATGCCGCGGCGGCTTATGCGGCGTGCCGGGCTTCGGGTGTAGCGCCGGATGTGATTATTGCCGCGATGAAAACCTTTCCCGGGCTAAGGCACCGGCTGCAGCTGGTGGCAGAGATTGGCGGCGTTCGTTTTATCAATGACAGCAAAGCCACCAATGCCGACGCCACCTCCAACGCACTAGCACCTTACGATAGCATTTATTGGATTCTCGGGGGTAAGCCTAAGGAGGGCGGCATTGTTTCGCTTGCGGAATATTTCCCAAAAATCCGTCATGCGTTTCTGATTGGCGAGGCAGCCGATGCATTCGCACGCACGCTGGAGGGCAAGGTGCCCTACACGCACTCTGGCACGCTAGAGGCTGCCACCAAACAAGCAGCAGCACTGGCGTGGCGCGAGAAGAAACCGCAGGCGGTGGTACTGCTTTCGCCGGCCTGCGCCTCGTTTGACCAGTGGAAAAGTTTTGAACAGCGCGGTGATGCGTTCTGTGGCTACGTGGAGGCGCTGAATGCGGCTGGATCGCACCAGTAATTCGGCGCTGGCGCGCTGGTGGTGGACGGTGGATCGCCTCAACATCACGGCGCTGGTTTTGCTGGTTTTGATTGGCGCGATTTTAGTGGCGGCGGGCAGCCCGCCTGTGGCCAAACGGCTGGATCTGCCGGATTTTTATTTTGTACAGCGCCAGCTGGCGTTTCTGCTGCTGGCTGGGGTGGTGATGGTGGTGATCTCGATGTTCACCCCGCCAATGATTCGCAGGCTGGCGGTGGTTGGTTTTTCGGTCAGCATGCTGCTGATGGTGCTGGTGCCATTGACTGGCATGGAAACCAAAGGAGCACATCGCTGGATTGCGATCGGTGGTTTTTCACTGCAGCCGTCTGAGTTCATGAAGCCCTGCTTTGCGGTGGTGATGGCGTGGGTTTGCGCGGAAAACCAGAAGCGTGTGGATTTTCCCGGCTACACACTGGCGATCGGCTTATACCTGCTGGTGGTGCTGCTGCTCATCGTTCAGCCGGATTTTGGTATGACACTCACCGTGACGGCGGTGTGGGGTATTCAGCTATTTCTGGCGGGGCTGCCGATGGTGTGGGTGGTGCTGATTGGCGTGGCGGCGGTGGTGGGCGCGGTGATGGCCTATATGTTTCTGCCGCATGTGGCCAGGCGCATCGATGGATTTCTGGATCCATCATCGGGCGATAATTATCAGATCAGCCGCTCGCTCGAGGCGTTTAAAAGTGGCGGCATTTTTGGTCGTGGCCCCGGTGAGGGCGAGGTAAAGCACACACTGCCGGATTCGCACACGGATTTTATTTTCGCGGTGGCGGGCGAGGAGTTTGGCGTGGTGCTGTGCCTGCTGATTCTGGGGTTGTATGCGTTTATTGTGCTGCGCGGGCTATCGCGTGTGTGGCGGCAGAACGATCTGTTTATTCTGCTGGCGGTGGCGGGTATTTTGTCGCAGTTTGGCATTCAGGCGATCATTAATATGGGCGTGGCAGTGAATTTATTTCCGGCCAAGGGTATGACGCTTCCTTTCGTAAGCTATGGTGGCTCCTCGGTGGTGGCGATTGCGATTGCGGTAGGCATGATGCTGGCGCTGACACGTAAGAAATACGGTAGCTCTCAATAATTCCCTCTTCCGAGCGGGGAAAAGGAGTTCATCGCATGCGGCAATTCTGCTTGAAGATCGAAGGGGCTGGACTAATATCCCCCCATGGAACATGACGCACCGATTATTCTGGCAGCTGGCGGCACAGGCGGCCATATTTTTCCGGCAGAGGCACTCGCTGAGGTGCTGATAGCGCGCGGCAAGCGCGTGGTGCTGGTCACGGATAAGCGTTTTGCCCATTTCAAAACTGGCATTTTCTCGCAAACAGAAATACGCACCATTCATGCTGGCTCGCCGTCTGGTGGGCGCTGGTACCAGAAACTTCTGGGAGCGCTCGGGCTTATGGTGGGGGTGGTGCAGGCACGCAGCATATTGCGTGAGCTTCGTCCGCAGGCGGTGGTTGGTTTTGGTGGCTATCCTTCTTTTCCCACGGTGTTTGCGGCAAGCGGACGTGCGCCCACCTTTATTCACGAGCAGAATTCGGTGCTCGGGCGCGCTAATCGAATGCTTGCGCGGCGTGTGGATGTGATTGCCACCTCTTTTCCGATGACACAGATGATCAGCAGCCGTGACAGCGCCAAGGTGGTGATGACCGGTAATCCCGTGCGCGGTTCGGTGCGTGCGCTGAAAGATGTCCCTTATCCAACGCTGGCACAGGATGGCAAGATGCACCTGCTGGTGACCGGCGGCTCGCAGGGCGCATCGGTGTTTTCCGAGGTGGTGCCGCAGGCAGTGGCGTTGCTGCCGGCGAATTTGCGCTCCCGCGTGCGCATCGATCAGCAATGCCGCGGCGATGGCGAGCTAACCCGCACCCGTGATGCGTATAGCGAAATGGGTGTGAATGCCGATTTGTCGACATTCTTTGTGGATGTGCCGGCGCGCCTTGCCGGCAGTCATCTGGTGGTAGCGCGCGCAGGCGCATCGACGGTGTCAGAGCTGGCGGTGGCCGGTCGCCCGGCGATATTGGTGCCGCTGCCCAGCTCGATGGATAACCACCAATATTATAACGCGAACGCACTGGAAGATGTCGGTGGTGGCTGGGTGATGGCGCAGGATGGTTTCACGCCGCAGGCGCTATCAGCGCGGCTTGAAGCGTTTCTGACGGCGCCCGATACGCTGGCCAAGGCGGCAGTCAATGCTAAATCCATCGGTCATCCAGATGCTGCGCAGAAGCTGGCGGATCTGGTGCTGCACGCGGATGATAGAGGCCGGATGACGGATGCTGGAGATAAGATGAAACCAGATCAATCATCTCTTCTATCATCTCACATCCATCATCCATCATCCGCTTCGGAGGCTGCATGATACAAGCGCTACCAATAGGCCATAAGCTGCCGCTTTCTGTGGGCATCATTCATTTTATCGGCATTGGCGGCATCGGCATGAGCGGCATCGCTGAGGTGCTGCATAATCTTGGCTACAAAGTGCAAGGGTCGGATGCATCAGAAAGTTACAACACCCAGCGTCTTATCAAGGCGGGTGTTGCTGTGTTTGTGGGGCATGCGGGCGAGCATGTGAAGCAGGCGTCGGTGGTGGTTATTTCGTCGGCCATCAAGGCAGATAACCCCGAGTTGCAGGCGGCGCGCGCGGCGCGTCTTCCCATCGTGCGGCGTGCAGAAATGCTGGCGGAGCTGATGCGCCTGAAGCTCTCCATTGCGGTGGCCGGCACCCATGGCAAAACCACCACCACCGCGCTGGCGGCAGCCATGCTGGAGGCGGGCGGCCTCGCGCCCACCGTTATCAATGGCGGTATTTTGAATGCGCGCGGCACCAATGCCTATCTTGGCAAAGGGGAGTGGATGGTCGTGGAGGCCGACGAATCGGACGGCAGCTTCACCAAGCTTCCCGCCACCATCGGCATCATTACGAATATTGACCCTGAGCATCTCGATCATTACGGCTCGTTTGATGCCGCGAAAGCTGCGTTTCAAACCTTCCTGACCAACCTGCCATTTTATGGTTTTGCGGTGCTGTGCACCGATCATCCCGAGGTGCAGGCGCTGGCGGCGCGCGTGCCTGACCGGCGCATCATCACCTATGGCACCAATCCACAGGCGGATGTGCGCGCGCAGCGCATTCGCTCCACTGCCAGCGGCGAGTGTTTTGATGTGGTGATGGATGGCCGCGTGATTAGTGATGTGCTGCTTTCCATGCATGGCGAGCATAATGTGCGAAACAGCCTCGCGGTGATTGCGATTGCGCGCGAACTGAAGTTTGAAGACAGCGTGATTGTTTCGGCGCTGAAATCATTTGGCGGGGTGAAGCGGCGCTTCACCAAAACTGGCGAGGCGCGTGGCATCACCATCATTGATGATTACGGCCATCATCCAGTAGAAATTGCAGCAACACTGAAAGCAGCGCGTGCGGCGCAGTCATCGGGTAGTGGCCGTGTGGTGGCGGTCGTGCAGCCACATCGCTACACGCGGCTTCGCGATCTGTGGGATGATTTCTGCACCTGCTTTAACGATGCGGATAGCGTCATCGTGGCGGATGTGTATAGCGCCGGAGAAGAGCCGATTGATGGCGTGAATGCGGACAAGCTGGTGGAAGGCCTCCAGCGTGCCGGGCACAAGCATGTGCACAAGCTTGCCTCGCCTGAGGCGCTGGCAGCGCTGGTGTGCGATGTGGCTCAGGCGGGCGATATGGTGGTGTGCCTTGGCGCCGGGTCGATTACGAAATGGGCGTATGCGCTTCCTGGCGAAATGGAGTCTCTGGGTGGTGGCCTTCGTGCTTCGGCGAAGATGAAGGTGCAATGATGAAATTAGTTGCAAACACTTCCCCAGAGCCTAGAGCCTGGAGCCCGGATCCTTACTTCGTAAGTCGCCTGCGCGCAAACGCCGATCTTTCCAAAACCAACTGGTTTCGTGTCGGCGGAGTTGCCCAGTGGCTCTTTAAGCCTGAAAGCGCCGAAGATCTTGCCGATTTTTTCCGCGAGTTGCCGTCGCATGTGCCGGTTTGTGTGCTGGGTGTGGGCTCCAATATCATCATCCGCGATGGTGGCATCGATGGGGTGGTCATCAAGCTGGGGCGGGGGTTTACTCAGCAGCGTATTGTTGAATCATCCAGCCATACAGCCATCGAAGTCGGCGCTGCCTGCCTTGATGTGCATGTGGCGCAGTTTGCCTGCGAGCATTCCATTGCCAAAATGGAATTTCTGTGCGGTGTTCCCGGCACGATTGGCGGCGCGGTGGCAATGAATGCTGGCGCCTATGGCGCAGAGATGAAGGATATTCTCGTGCGTGCGCGCGTCGTACTTCGCAGTGGTGAAATTCGCGAGATCAGTGCCAGCGATCTTGGTTTTTCTTATCGAAAAAGCAATTTACCGGAAGGCGCTATTGTTGTGGGCTGCGTGCTTCGCGGCGAACAAGGCGATCAAAAAGTCATTGCGGCGCGCATGCAGGAAATTCAGTCAGCGCGTGAGGATACCCAGCCCATTCGCTCACGCACTGGCGGCAGCACGTTTAAAAACCCGCCGGGTCACAAGGCCTGGGAGTTGATTGATCGCGCTGGTTGCCGCGGGCTTGCCATCGGCGGTGCGCAGGTGTCGGACAAGCACTGCAACTTCCTGATCAATAACGGCAGCGCCACTGCGGCCGATCTGGAGCAGCTTGGCGATGAGGTGATTCGCCGCGTACGTGAGGCCACCGGCATCACGTTGGAATGGGAAATCAGAAGGGTAGGTAAGCCATGAGCATGGTCGTCAACTATACGATTTTTATTTATATCAGCGTGGCGTTTGTGCTGCATGTGCTGCTGCACTGGGCGTATGAGGAATCCGAGGGCATGTCTTCGGCGGATTACCTGTTTATGACGTTTTTCATCTATCTCGGCGTGTTTATTTTTTATGTCTATCACCTGCCGATGTGCCACGATCAGCAGATTCAAGGTCTGAGGTTGTGCTGGATGAATATGAACGAGGCCAGAGCGCCATGAAACATATTGCGGTTTTGATGGGTGGGTGGTCGGCGGAGCGCGAAGTGTCGCTGAAGTCTGGCGCGGCGTGTGCGAAGGCGCTGCGTGAGCTGGGCTATAAGGTGAGCGACATTGATGTTGGCCGTGATGTGGCTGAGGTGCTGGTGCGCCTGAAGCCGGATGTGGCATTTAATGCGCTGCATGGCACGTTTGGTGAAGATGGCGGCATGCAGGGGGTGCTGGAGATGCTGCAAATCCCCTACACCCATTCGGGCGTGCTTGCTTCCAGCGTGGCGATGGACAAGCCCATGGCTAAAATGATTTTTGAAGCCGCGGGGCTGCGCTGCCCGAAGGGCAAGGTGATACCGCGAAGCGCGATGCTGGGGGGTGACCCTATAACGCGCCCTTATGTCGCCAAGCCCGCCTGCGAGGGTTCCAGCGTTGGGGTTCATATCATGCTGCCGGACGATGCGCGCACGCTGGCGGAGGTAGTTCATGAAAGTGCCGATCAGTGGCTTATTGAAGAATATATTCCCGGCCGTGAGATCACGGTGGCGGTCTTAAACAACAAGCCGCTGGGGGTCACCGAGATTCGTCCCAAAAGCGGTTTTTATGACTATGAGAATAAATACACCGACGGCAAAACCGAGCATCTCTGCCCGGCGCCGCTTGCCAAAGAACGCTATGACGAGGTGATGCTCCTCGCGCTGCGCGCGCATCTGGCGCTGGGCTGCCGCGGTCTCACGCGTGCGGATTTCCGCTTTGACGACAAAGAATTTTACCTGCTTGAGGTGAACACGCAGCCGGGCATGACGGCGCTGTCGCTGTCGCCGGAAATTGCCGCGCATGCTGGCATTTCTTTTAACGAATTGGTAAGATTGTTGGTAGAGGATGCAAGACTGGGGAAGTAGCGTCGGCTTGATATCATGGCACGCAAAAACGAAACACTGACACCACGCCAGAAACAGTCGCAGCGCATCATGCGCGAGAAGGCGCAGGCATTGCGCCGCAAAGAAATCAAAAAGCGGTTGCAGGCGGCGGGTGCGGTAGCGGCGTGCGCTATCGGGCTTTTCGGCGGTTTCTGGATATGGAAATATGAAGTGATTAGCCGCACGCTGCAAGCCGCCAGTGATGGTGCCTACCATGTCAGCGCCAAGGCAGGATTTCAGCTGGACAGGCTCTATCTCGAAGGCCGCAGCCGCACCTCCATGGATGAAATTATGAAAGCGATTGGCGTGCGTGAAGGCTCGCCGATTCTGGGTGCCTCGCTGGATGAAATGCGCCGTCAGCTGGAGGCGATTCCCAGCGTGAAGCAGGCGGCGGTAGAGCGAACGCTTCCTTCCACGCTTCATGTGCGCATTATCGAGCGTGAGCCGGTGGCGCTGTGGCAGCATCAGGGCAAGCAGGTGCTGGTGGATGATAATGGTGTGGTGATGGATGGTGTGGCGGCGGCGTCCTATCCTCATCTGCCGCTGATGGTCGGGCCGGATGCGCCAAAGCATGTGACAGAGGCGCTTGCGCTGATGGCAGCGCAGCCACAGCTGGCGGAGCATGTGATAGCGATGGTGCGTGTGGGCGAGCGGCGCTGGAACATGCGTCTGAAAGATGGCAAAGAGGTTCGCCTGCCGGAGCAGGGGGCGCTGGCGGCATGGAATCAGCTGGCGGAGCTGGAGAAGCAGCAGCAACTGCTTAGCCGTCAAGTGCAAGTAATTGACTTGCGTGTGTCGGGCAGGTTGTTTATTAAATTGTCTCCGGATGAGGTGCCTGCGGTTGATGCGGCGGGCGCGAAAGAAACCTAGATATTACACCCTCTCCCTGCACGGGGGAGGGATAGGGTGGGGGCACTCAACCAGCCCCCCTCCTTGCTCCTGCCTCCGGCAGGGGGAGGAAAAGAGGGAGCATGAAAGACAAAAAAACACTTCGCAAAAGTGGTGTGGGCAGCCTCGCGGTGCTGGATGTCGGCACGTCGAAAATCGCCTGCCTGATTGCGCATATTGATTCAGCCGGGGAAATTCGCGTGGTGGGCATTGGCCACCAGCTTTCTAAGGGCATCCGTTCAGGGGTGATCACGGATTTTGCTGAGGCCGAAACATCGATCGCTGCTGCTGTGCACGCGGCGGAGCAGATGGCTGGCGAGACGGTGGAGCATGTCACGGTGTCGCTGTCGGGCGGCAATATCACGTCGCGCAATGTCAGTGTGGAGATGGCCATGCTTGGCGAAGAGGTGACGGATCGCGACATCATGGACATCATCGAGCAGGGGCGTTCATCCATTGCCCATAGTGAGTCGGACATCATTCATTCCATTCCGGTGTCGTATTATCTGGATGGCGCCCGCGGTATCAATGATCCGCGTAAGATGTATGGGCGCAAGCTGGGCGCGGATCTGCATATCATCACTGGCCTGCCGAGTGTCACGCGCAACCTTGCGCATTGTGTTGGTCGTTGTCATCTGGATGTGGATGAGTATATCACCTCGCCCTATGCCTCGGCGCTGTCGTGCCTTGAAGAGGATGAAAAACAGCTGGGTGTGACACTGATTGATATGGGCGGCGGGGTCACCAGCTTTTCCATTTTCTCCGGCGGCAAAAATATCTACACGGATGCAATCCCGATTGGCGGCATGCATGTCACCAATGATATTGCGCGCGGACTTTCCACCGGGCTGGTGCATGCAGAGCGCTTAAAGACGCTGCATGGCAGCGCGATTGCCTCTGCGAGCGATGATCAGGTGATGATCGAAGTGCCACCGCTGGGCGAGGAAGATGACGGCGAAATCAATTCGTTGCCACGCGGGGTGCTGGTGGGGGTGATTCGCCCGCGCATCGAAGAAATTTTTGAAATGATTCGCAGCAAAATTGAAGTGGGCGGCGCGGCTGGGCTTGCTGGTAAGCGTGTGGTCATCACTGGCGGCGCGTCGCAGCTTCTTGGTGTGCGCGAAATGGCGGCGAGCATTCTCGGCAAGCAGGTGCGTCTTGCGCGGCCGCGGCCGCTGCCCGGGCTGGCCGAGGCGGTGAGTGGCCCGGCCTTTTCCACTGTGCTGGGCATGATTGAGTACAGCATCAAGAAACCCATGGAAGAACAGATGTTTGATGCGCATCGTCGGCGCACGGGGCTGGCTGCGGGTTTTGAAAAAGTCGTCAGCTGGTTTCGCGAGAATTTTTGATCTCTTAAATTCCTTCTTTCTCTCAGGCAAAGGGGGGGTAAAAGGTTGGTGACGTCGTTTCCGCCATCGAACATCTGCATGATTACAGCTGATTAATCAGATACACAGCATTTTTGATTTAATCATGCACCCTCACCCGCATCGGCAGAGCCGCTGCTTCCCTCTCCCTTCAAGGGAGAGGGTTAGGGTGAGGGTTGGTAGCAGGGAAGGGGGAGCTTAGTTTTTTCGCTCCTTTCGCCGACTCTCCCGCTTCCTCTTACACTTCAGCGAGGCTTGTGCATGGGCTCGACTATAGTGAAACGTAGAGGGCTCCCAGCTGGGGTGAAGAACATCAATCAATGGTTCATCACTTCGGCTGTAAAAGAAGTCTAATGATTACAGCTGTTTCTTTTCGTCACTTCACCAGATGATCTTTCATCAATTTTTTAGTGCAAACCACAAAATATAGTGGTAAAACACATTTAATTATTCCACATCCGGTATCACGCCAATATCGCGATCAACGATGACGACACTCAAGGGGGCAAGCGCATGACCATCAACCTGCAGATTCCATCGAAAAATGATATTCTCCGCCCCACCATTACTGTGGTTGGTGTCGGCGGCGCGGGCGGCAACGCGGTCAATAATATGATCATGGCGAATCTCGAGGGCGTCAATTTCGTGGTCGCCAATACCGATGCGCAGGCGCTGGATCGCTCGCATACCAATCGCACGATTCAGCTCGGTGCCAGCATCACCAAGGGGCTTGGCGCCGGCGCCAAGCCAGAAGTTGGCCGTGCTTCGGCGGAGGAATCCCGCGAGGAAATTGCCGCGCATATTGAAGGCTCCAACATGGTGTTTATCACGGCCGGCATGGGGGGTGGCACGGGCACTGGCGCTGCATCTGTCGTGGCGCGTGTGGCCAAGGAGCAGGGCGCGCTGACGGTGGCTGTGGTCACCAAGCCGTTTCAGTTTGAAGGCTCCCACCGCATGAAGCTGGCGGAAGCGGGACTTAAAGAGCTGCAGGATTTTGTTGACACGCTGATTGTCATCCCCAACCAGAATCTATTTCGCGTTGCCAATGAACGCACCACTTTTGCTGATGCGTTCAAGATGGCCGATGAGGTGCTGCATTCCGGCGTGCGTGGGGTCACCGATCTGATGGTGCGCCCGGGGCTGATTAATCTCGATTTTGCGGATATCCGCACCGTCATGCAGGAAATGGGTAAAGCCATGATGGGCACGGGCGAAGCTTCTGGGGAGCGCCGTGCCGTTGAGGCTGCCGAGGCGGCGATTTCCAATCCGCTGCTCGATGATGTGTCGCTGAAAGGTGCGCGTGCGCTGCTCATCAACATCACCGGTGGCAGTGACATGACGCTCTTTGAGGTGGATGAAGCGGCTAACCGTGTGCGTGAAGAGGTGGATCCGGAGGCTAACATCATTTTTGGTTCCACCTTTGCGGATGATATGCAGGGTAAAATGCGTGTGTCGGTGGTTGCTACCGGCATTGATGCACAGCAGATGCAGCAGCATGCACAGAAACAAACTGTGTTCAGTGAGCCAAAGCGCCCTTACAGCTTTGGTTCCAGCGCCAAGGCCGAGCCTGCCAAGCCGGTGCAGACCATCACGCGTGCGGCCAGCTTTGAGCCGCCACAGCGCGAGATGCCGCGCGCGGCACAGCCGATCGCAGAAATGCGCGCGGCGATGCCAGCGCCGTTGGTTCAGCCAGAGCCGGTGGCAGCGGCTCACCCAGCTGCGCCCGTACATTCTACCATGCCTGCTGAGAGCGCGCCTGCTGCCTCTTTGCCGCAGCGCTTGAATGAGTTTCGCGTGGAAGAGCGTATGCCAGCTTCGGCGGCGCCGTCGATGCCGGATTTATTTGCGCCGCAGGGATTGGCGCCTGCTGCCCATGCGCCGCGTCGTGAGCCATCAGCGCCAGCACAGGAGCGTGATGACCCTCAGGCTGCATCGCGAGGCTTTCTGCAGCGTGCGCTGGATGTGGGGCGTGCTTTTTCCAATAAACCTCAGGAGGCGGGTGAGCGCGTGCAGGTGGTGCAGCGCAGCAGCATTGCGGAGGCAGCGCAGCGCAAGCCGCAGCCCAGCGAAGAAGAGCAATATCTCGATATCCCAGCATTCCTCAGAAGACAAGCCAACTGACCGTTTTCTTAGCAGCTTGCTGCTTAGAAAACGGTCATCCTCGGGCGCGCATTAGCGCGAACCGGGGATCCCTGCGATAGCCAGCTTGCTGCTTAGAAAACGGTCATCCTCGGGCGCGCATTAGCGCGAACCGGGGATCCCTGCGATAGCCAGCTTGCTGCTTAGAAAACGGTCATCCTCGGGCGCGCATTAGCGCGAACCGGGGATCC
>CANHDY010000025.1 GCA_947459535.1 Rickettsiales bacterium
GATTGATTAAGATGGCGATAAGGCACAGCAGGCAGATGGCTGAAAACATAGCAATACGCTGAATATTGCGCGAAGCCAGCGTGTGGATGCCATACGCTGCGAGCAATAAAAAACCGAGGATAAAACCGCCATGGCAATTGACCCATAGCACCATCGAAACAGGCAGCAATGCCAGCCAGCGGTTGCGGCACTCGCCGCGCGCCCACAGTCCGAGAATCAGTGCCCAGAAGGCGATCATCAGATGGGTTATCTGCAGCGGCCTGAGATACATGGTGAGCAGCACAAAAAACAGACACACAGCGAGCAGCGACGCAATGCCACTTTTCGAGCGAAGCACGCAGTTTGCATAGGTCAGGGCGAGGATCAGCGCCACGATGATACTGTTGATCATCATCGCGCCATGCCACCCCCAGCGTTCATGCACAAGACTCAGACCAATATCCCACAGCCATGCAACATTCAGCCAGCGATAATCCCCGGCGGTAAATGACCATGGGTCGGTCAGCGGAATTGCCCTGCTTTCTCGAATCAGATCGCCGGCGGCCAGGTGCCATAGCGGATCACTGTCCGAGAGCATATTGTAGCCATCGACCAATATTGCGGCCATGAAGGCAAGAAACACCAGGCAGGACTGGATGATGATAGAGCGATGTAAAGTGCTATCGAGCATATGCTTAGCACTAGCAGTGGGGTATGGACTAGGCAAGGCTGACATTCTAAATGGTTTTGGGTGATAGGCGTAGCAGAATAACTAGTCGATATTGATGATTAGTTAGTAACGTCAGTGCGAACATAAATGACAGCAATTGGCCCTTCGAATGCAAGACGCCAACCCGGCAGCATGGCCAAATACCCATGAAGTCGGTCATGTCCGGGCATGGTTTTTTTGTTGGGTATCATGATGGCATTAATATGATAGCGGTTCAAAATGCCATCCCAATCTTGGCTACCACTTTGAAAATTCCAGTATTCCTGCATCAGCGATGAAGGAAAGATCGTTTCAGCTCTGGGATCAACAAATACCGGCACGCGGCCGCGCGACTCATAAATCAGGTAGCCACCGAGATTATAGTGGTTAAGCACGCGTGGCGAGGCAATATGCTGTTCAATAAAAGCGATCTCTGATTTAATGGAAATCGGCTTGAAGTCGATGGTAAGCCAGCGCATGGCGTTTGGCGAAAAAAGAAATGGCACCAATGCCGCGCTTGCCAGCAACGCAGAAACAGCCGCTTGTTTGCGATTAAGCAGAGCGAGGCAACGATCGGCGATGGCTCTGGCGGTTGGGTTGGGGGTGGCGGCTGAAGGCTTAAGGTACTGGGCAAGTGCCGCCACCACCAGCGGGAACGCCACCACCGCAAAAATGCTCATATTACGCATGGAAGTCACCCCCATGATCAACCATACATAAGCAAACCAGCGCTCTGCATGAGAAAAATTCAAAGAGTTGTTGCGCGGCACCAGTAGAATAAAAATCACAGCAAGCAGGTTTAAAAGTAGCGTGCTGTAGGAAAGTGTAAGTGGCAGCCACTCGCTGATATAAGCTTTGGAAGGAATCGAGAGCATAACCCAGTGAAGTTCATAAACCCGCCAGCCAAAGGGGTTGATAAATGTCGCGGCAAAGCAGGCGGCGCCGATGCAAAAAAGCCAAATTGCTTCAGGTTTTTTCTTTGTAAGCCAGGCTTGAGTAAAAAAGAAGCCCAGCGCCATCAGCCCCACAATGAAGCCGCCATGGCAATTGACCCATAGCAGCATCAGTGGTGGCATGACGAGAAGCCAGCGATGACTGCATAGGCCACGAGAGTGCTGTGCCAGAATCAGCATCCAGATAGCAGTCATCAGGTGTGTCACCTGCATTGGCCTTAGAATCACCGTCATCATCAGGATGACGCCTATCAGCGCAATAACAATAGGAATGAGATTATCGCCGCTTCGCAGCAGCCCATGAGCAAACAGAATGGCGAGCGTGATAGCAATCGTTACGGCATTCATCACCACCGGCCCATGCCAGCCGAAATGTTCATGCAGGTAGCTGAAGGCGATATCCCACAGCCATGCCACGTTAATCCAGCGATGATCGCCGGCGGTGAACGACCATGGATCAAGCATGGGCACTTCGCCGATCTTGCGAATGTAATCACCGGCGGCGATATGCCACAGCATATCAGAATCACCAAACATGCCGGGTGCTTCACCGCTTAGAACCACGGCAAAGAAAATAAACACCAGCGCGCTGGAAACCCAGTAAAGATGGCGGTGGGTTGCATAACTTATCATGCGCTGAATCTAGCTCGCGGAGCCGTCGCCATCAAATGCTTTTCTACACTTCGTGCTTATTCACAAAATCCACAATAATTGGTGCGACGAACTCACGGAATTTACGGCCATTGAAAATGCCATAATGCCCCACACCTTTCTGCAGGTGGTGCTTTTTCATTTCGGCCGGCAGACTGCTGCATAGCTTGTGCGCGGCCTGTGTCTGGCCAACGCCGGAAATATCATCCAGCTCGCCCTCCAGCGTGAGCAGTGCAGTTTGGGTGATGTGCGACGGGCGAATTTTATGCCCCTCGAAATCCAGTTCATTTTTCGGCAGCGAGTGTTTCTGGAATACTTTCTCGATGCAATCGAGGTAGAACTCGGCAGGCAGGTCGGTGACCGATAGATATTCATCATAAAACTTTTTATGTGCAGCGGCGGATTCACCATCGCCTTCCACCAGATGCTTGAACAGGTCTTTGTGCGCGTTGATGTGGCGCTCCATATCCAGCGACATGAAGCTGGTCAGCTGCAGAAATCCTGGATAAACGCGGCGCATGAATCCCGGGTAATGAAACGGCACGCGGGTGATGACATGGGTTTTAAACCACGATAGCGGGCGCTCCTCAGCAGTCTTATTCACCTTGGTGGGGTTGATACGCGTATCAATCGGCCCGCCGATCAGCGTCATGGAGAGCGGGGTTTTTTTGTCTTTCAGCTCGTTCATCACGCTCACTGCCGCGAGCACCGGCACCGCTGGCTGGCACACCGCCATCACATGCACTTTCTCATCAAACAAATGCAGAAATTCGATGAGGTAATGCACGTAGTCATCGAGGTCAAAGCTGCCTGCCGACATGGATACAAACCGCGCATCCAGCCAGTCAGTGATGTAGACATCGCAATGGGGCAGCATGGTTTCCACTGTGCCGCGCAGCAAGGTGGCGTGGTGGCCGGACATGGGAGCAACCAGCAGCAAAGTGGGCTGTTTCTGGGCGGTTTTCTTTTTGAAATGAATCAGCCTGCAGAAGGATTTTTCCAGCACCACCGTTTCATCCACTGCGACCTGCTTGCCACCCATTTTCGTATGGGTAATGCCGAACTGCGGCTTGCCATAGCGATCGGTGATGCGCTCGATAAGCTCGGACGCCGCCGCAACATGGCGGCCGTAGCCGGTGTAGGCGAGTGGTGAAAAGGGATGACGGTGCAGCGCTTTGCTGGCTTCTGCAATCGCGTGAAGCGGTGCCATCGCGGCATACTGCATTTCATGCAGATGGTAGAGATGGCTGTTTTCATGCATCTGTATCATGGGTATTCCCTTTTCATCGTAGTATAGCGTGAACATAATAGCTATATTGTAGGAAGAATGATGTGAACATTGTGTTAAATTTTCGAGATTGCCAGCAGAAAGTTGCCTTGCATTTTATCTAATTTTAATCGATACCATCGACTGCATAATAATCGTTTTTCTCAAGATAGCCGCCATGCAAGCCATCCCCTATCATCAGCTGGCAGATAGCATTTTTAACCAATTGGAAGCAGCGCTGGAAGAGGCGGATGCCGATGGCCTGCTTGAGCTGGAAATCGCCGGCGGTGTCATGACCATCGTGCTGGAGAGCGGCAAAACCTTTGTGGTGAGCCGTCATGAGCCAAGCCAGCAGATCTGGCTGTCATCACCGCTTTCAGGCGGGCTTCATTTTTCGCACCAATCCGGCGTCTGGCAGCTGGCCGATGGCCGCGAGCTGACAGCGCTGCTGGCGGGCGAACTTCGGCAACTGGCGGGGCTTCATGTCTCGTTCTAGCCCAAGCGCGGCCGATCGTCCCAAAGGCAAAATAGCAGACCTGCTGCCGATGCTTTCCTACATGCTGCCTTACAAGTGGCAGGTGCTGGGGGCGAGCATTGCGGTGCTTTTTACCTCCTCTGCGGTGCTTGGGCTGGGCTGGGGGCTGAAATATCTGGTGGACGAAGGGCTTTCCAAGGGCAATAGTGGCCTGCTTGACCGCGCATTTCTGCTGCTCATCGGCGTGACACTGCTGCTGGCGGTGGCGTCGTATATTCGTTTTTATCTGGTATCGTGGGTGGGGGAGCGCGTGGTGGCGGATATTCGCCGTGATGTGTACCGCACCCTGCTTGCCATGCCGATACCGTTTTTTGAAAAAACACGCACTGGCGAGCTGCTCTCGCGCCTGACCACGGACACCACCCTGCTGCAAACCGTGATTGGCAGCTCGGTGTCGGTCGCGGCGCGTAACCTGATTACCATGGTCGGCGCGATCATCCTGCTGCTTTTCACCAGCGCCAAGCTGACCGGCTATATGTTTCTGATGCTGCCGCTGGTGGTGGCGCCGATTATCATCATGGGCAAGCGCGTGCGCTTTTATGGCCGCGAGTCGCAGGAGCGTATTGCGGAAATCAGCGCCCATGCCGAAGAGTCGCTCTCGGGCATTCGCACGGTGCAGGCTTTTTCGCTGGAGCCGCATGAGGGCAAGCGTTTCGAGCGCCATTTACAGGGTTCTTTGCTGGCAGCCGGCCACCGTATCCGCACGCGCGCGCTGCTCACCGCGCTGGTCATCACGCTGATTTTTGGCGCGATTGTCACGGTGCTGTGGTTTGGCGGCAAGGATGTGCTGGCAGGGCGTATCTCCGCCGGTGATTTATCGGCCTTTGTGTTTTACTCGGTGATTGTGGCGGGTGCGGTGGGTGCCATCAGCGAAGTGATTACGGATCTGCAGCGCGCCGCCGGCGCGGCGGATCGGCTACGAGAGCTACTGCTGGCGGGTAAGTCCTTTGCCTTGCCGCAGGCGCCGATGAGCCCGGAGCTATCGATGCCGACGGGCGGTGTGGTGGTGTTTGACGATGTGTCTTTCACCTACCCGGCGCGGCCTGAAAAGCCGGCACTTTCGCAATTTTCGCTGGCGGTGAAAAGCGGGCAGATGATCGCGCTTGTGGGGCCTTCCGGCGCGGGTAAAACCACGCTGTTTAATCTCCTGCTGCGTTTTTATGAGCCGGACTCAGGCGCCATACGCATCAATGGCCGTGATATTTGCGAAATGAAGCTGGAGGAACTACGTGGGATGATTGGCATTGTGCCGCAGGATGCCACGATTTTTTCTGGCAGTGCGCGCGCCAATATCCTTATGGGTAATATCGATGCCACCGAGGAGCAGCTGATGCATGCGGTGCGCTCGGCCTCAGCGCTTGAATTTCTGGAAAAGCTGCCGCAGGGGCTTGATACCTATCTGGGCGAAAAGGGGGTGCAGCTTTCCGGCGGGCAGCGCCAGCGCATTGCCATTGCCCGCGCCATACTCAGAAATCCACGCATTCTGCTGCTGGATGAGGCAACTTCCGCACTGGATTCTGAAAATGAGCACCATATTCAGCAGGCGCTCGAGCAGGTGATGTGGGGGCGCACGACCTTTGTGATCGCTCACCGGCTTTCGACCATCACCCGCGCTGACCAGATTGTGCTGCTGGATGAGGGGCGCATTGCTGCCATAGGCACACACAGTGAGCTTCTTTTAGCCAGCCCGCTCTATGCAAGACTCGCCCAGCTACAATTCAAGCAGGTGCCTTAAGAAAAAAGTAACGAAGAGTATGATAGGCTGCTAACCGATTAACCGGTAAGTGTTGCATGATTACAAAACCCATTAACCTCCCGTGGCATCAGCATGATAGCTACACGATTGGCGTCTATGCCAAGGGGGGCAATTTTACCCCTACACTCGCGGAAGCCCTCAAATCTGCAGGCATGCAGTTTGTTTCTGCTGGCGCGCTCAGTATTAAAACGCATCGTCACTGGGAGGATGCATGGGCATCGATCAGCGCCGCTTTGCAATCAGCCAATGCGCTGCCGATGGTAGAAGTTTCATTGGCACCCGGTGATGGGCAAGGGCGAGCTGAGCATAAAACCGTGGCGCAGATTCAGGCGATTGCCGATAGCCTCTGGCTCGGCGATGCCATTTTAGAAGATCGTGTGGTTTGTTATCTGCAGCCAATTCTCAGCCAGAAAGACAAAGTATTTGGCTACGAATCATTCGCACGCGTGCGTTTGCCGGATGGCCGTATTATCGCGGGGGATGCCATCATCGCTGCCAGCCGTGCGCTGGGCATGGAATTCATGATTGATCGGCTGCTGCAGGTGCAGGCGATTACGACCTTCGTCTCCAGCGATTTTAATGGCTTCTTGTTTGTGAATTTCCTGCCCGGTTTTATTCATCGCCCGGCCATTTATCTGGAAGGGCTCAGCGAAACGGTTCGCACCCACGGCGTGATTCCCAAGCACGTGGTACTGGAGTTCACGAAATCTGAAACGCCGCGCGATCTCGCACATCTTCGCAGTGTGTGCGAATATGCGCGCTCGCGGGGCTACTCGGTGGCGCTCGATGATATCAACACGATCGAGGGCGCGCGCAAGTTGATTGGCGAGATCAAGCCCGATTTTGTGAAGATTGATATGAAGCTCTCGCAGCACACAGATAACGCGCGCAGCCGCGATATCATTCGCGCTATCACTGATATGACACATGCCACAGGTGGCACGGTGGTAGCTGAGGGTGTTGAGAATGCTGAGAGCTATCAGCAACTACAGCCGCTGGGGGTTGATTTGTTCCAGGGTTATTACTTCTCGGCACCAGTGCCGGTTGAAAAAGCGATCAAGCGCGGCACTGGTACCCGTTAGCAGTCATCTTATCCAATCGTTTGAGCCTGAGCAGCCGCGTTAATCACGGCAGCGATGCGGGCGCAGGATTGCAGCGCCAGCTTGCTGGCACCTGCTTTGATCAGCTCGTGGTTATGCGCTTCGATGCACATGCCACAGCCATTAATGGCGGAAACCGCAAGACACATCATCTCAAAGTCGATTTTGGCCACACCCGGGCTGCCAATCACGCTCATGCGCAGCTTGGCGGGCATTTTTTTGATCTCTTCATCGTTTGAAAGATGCACATAGCGATAATAGATGTTGTTCATCGCCATCACGGTGGCGGCGGCTTTAGCGGCTTGCTGCATGCTGGCATCCATGCGCGGCGCGACTTCGCCATACACCGCCGACACCACATCATGATGCTTGGTCGCATAGGCCGAGGCCAGCGCAATCGCGTCGATCTGCGCCTGCGAAAGATCGGGCGCGCCTTCGGGTGTCATCACGCTGCTTAAATTCAGCCTGATATCTTTGGCATAATCAGCCATAGAGTCGCGCAGCGCTTCCATATTCACAGGCAGCACATGGCCAGCCTTCACAAGAGTGAGGGACATAAGAATTCCTTTCTGGTGTAATCCTGTGTCGCTGCGCAAGCAGCGAGCACAGGATCCCGTGGGTTAAAGATCCTGCGCATCCGCCTTCGCTTGCGCTACGGCGAGATCGCAGGATGAGGTGTTAAGCAGCGATCTTAATCGTGTCCTGACCCTGCTGCCAGTTGCATGGGCAGAGTTCATCGGTCTGGAGTGCATCGAGCACGCGCATGACTTCTTTAACGTTACGGCCAACCGAAAGATCGGTCACCATCACGAAGCGGATAATGCCTTCCGGATCCACGATAAAGGTGGCGCGCTGAGCAACGCCTTCCTGCGGGTCGAGAATGCCGAGCGCTTCAGAAAGCTCGCGCTTCACATCGGCCAGCATCGGAAATGGCAGCTTCGAGAGTTCTTCCTTGTTCTGGCGCCATGCGAGGTGCACAAACTCAGAGTCGGTCGAAACGCCCATGACCATCGCATCGCGATCGTTGAATTCTTTGTTCATTTTGCCGAATTCTGCAATCTCGGTCGGGCACACAAAGGTGAAGTCTTTCGGCCAGAAGAAGGCGATCATCCATTTGCCTTTGAAATCAGCGTTCGAAACATCTTTGAAGGCGGTTTTGATATCGCTCGATATGGTCGCTTTCGACTTAAACTGCGGGAATTTTTGACCAACACTCATCATAAGTAAGTACTCCTTGGGGTTAAATAGTTAGGCTTGGTGCGAGCTGACAAACCATGCAAGCTTGTCGAGTCCGCGGGTAATTTCAGTGAAGATATCGGCGCTCACCTGATCGCTGTGCTCGGCGCTGGTATCGATCGCGGCGCGCATTTTCATGGCGGCAGCGGTCACTGCACCTGCTATCAGCTTCACGTGTTTTTCCGATTCCTGTACGGCAGGGTAGGTAGTGTCGCTGGCGCGTTTATTCAAGTGGGCGATGGTGCCTTCCGCGATGCCGCCCAGCTGAACCACACGTTCCGCGACCAGATCCGCAAAGCCGTCCGCTTCGGTGGCCACCTGGTCAAACAGCTCGTGGAGCTGCTGGAAGTTTTTGCCTTTCACGTTCCAGTGCGCCTGCTTGGCATTCAGCTTCAGGGCGATCAGCTCCGCGAGCGACTGGTTGAGCAGAGCAAGCATATTGGCGTTGCTGAGAGAGGCATGTTTTTTGGAATTGGTTTTCATAACAGTGTCCTTGATGTGGCGGCAAGTTAGCCCGGGGTTGAACAAAGGTAAAATCTATTGTTTTTATGCCATTGATAGATATAATCTATCAATATGAACCTGCGTGATTTAAAGTATCTGGTGACCGTAGCTGAGACCAAGCATTTCGGCAAGGCGGCAGAGCGGTGCCATGTCAGCCAGCCAACCCTCTCCATGCAGCTCAAAAAACTGGAAGAAACGCTTGGTGCGCCGCTGTTTGAGCGCACGAACCGCAAGGTGATGCTCACACGCCTGGGCGAGCAGGTGGTGGCGGAAGCTAAAGTGGCGCTGATGGCGTGTGAGCGCATGATGGAGCATGCAAGGCTACAGGAAAACCCTGAAAGCGGCGAGCTGACGCTTGGCATTTTCCCCACCCTTGCGCCTTACCTGCTGCCCATCATCATGCCGCCGGTGGTGAAGCGTTTTCCGCGGCTTTCGCTGAAACTGGTGGAAGAAAAAACCGATCAGTTGCTTGGCCGTCTTGAATCCGGCGCAATTGATGCGGCGCTGCTGGCGCTGCCGGTGATGTCGCCGCTGCTGAATTGTGAGCCGCTGTTTGATGAGCCATTTATGTTGGCGGTGTCAGAGCGTCACCCGCTGGCGCGCAAGAAGCGCGTTCAGCTGGATGATCTTGATGGCAAGGCGCTGCTGCTGCTTGATGAGGGGCATTGCCTGCGTGAGCAGGCGCTGGAGGTATGCCAGCGTGTGGGCGCCAGTGAATCGCAGAGTTTTCGCGCGACCAGCCTCGAGACGCTGCGCCACATGGTCGCCTCTGGCGGCGGGGTGACGCTGATGCCGAAGCTCGCCGTTCAGGAAGATCGCGGCATTGTTTATGTTCCTTTTGCGCGGCCGCCATGGCGGCGCATTGCGCTATGCTGGCGGAGGACTGCTCATCAGGAGGCATTCATGAAGCGCCTCGCGCAGCTCATTCAAACCGTCATGGCCAAATAGGCACACAATTCGCTGGTCGGGAAGTGGTGGAATAATGAAATATTTGTCATCTTGGTAATAAAATGTTTCACGTGAAACATTTTCGGTGGCCTGCCATCCGAAGATCGCGCAAGCGAGCGTAGGATGGTGCCGCTTATGTGATTTGAACACATGACCTACCGCTTACAAGGCGGTTGCTCTACCCCTGAGCTAAAGCGGCACACCGCGCCATCCCTAAGCGAAGATGAACGAATAATCAACCGACTTGTGAAGAGTGGCTGCGATCTTTGGTTGTGAGCATATCCATCAGGCCTTTGCTGTTCGATAGCGTCAGCACTGCGCCCAGCGAAATACCGGCGGCGGTCAGGGCAAAAACGGCGGCTTCCACCTTCTGGTTGCGGTGGGTGACTTTAACATAGTCGCGCAGGTTACGAATGCCGAGATCTTCAAAAAATTCGCGCACTTCGTGGCGGTAAGTATGAAAATTCTTGGCAAGCCGCGAGGTCACGCTGCTGTGCTCGGCGCTCTGTGCTAATGGCTTTCCGAGGTCCTGTTTCAGCCGGCTGGCGGCGCGCTTCATAATCTCCGGGTTGTTCACCAGCGGCGCCACTTCCTGCTCGGTCAATACATTGAATTTCTGGGCATTGCAGGCCAGGCGTTCAAGCTGAGCATCTGTATTTGCCGTCTGAATGCTCTTGACATAGCCATCGCGAACAGCCTGCCTGAACTCGTCATGCACGCGCTGCTGAATCCCATCGCACTGGCGAGTTTTTCCGTCAAAAAAACCATGCTTGGCAAAGTTTTTGTAAATGGCATTGCGCACATACACATCGCCCGCCAGATACGCCGAAACAGCGGAAATCGGGTAAGCGGCAAAACGCAGTATGGTGCTTGCCGTGCTGGATATTTCGGAAGGATGTTCCTCATGATTTGTCATGGTTTCATGCTAACATGGGCGCCTATCGCGGTCAAACCTACGGCGGCGGCGGCGAACAAGTTTAACGTGCTGAAAATCAGCAATTATCCGGCTTGTCACAAAAGTTTAATAAATGCTGCGCTAGTCGCGCCCATATTCGCCGCTATCGAGCCAGCTGCGGTGATTTTCGGGTTTTCCGAAGTAATAGCCCTGCATGCAGTCAACACCAAGACCCATAAGAATCTTGGCGATTTCACCCGTTTCGACGTATTCCGCGACGGTTTCCAGACCGAATCCCTTGGCAAAATCCAGCAGGGTTTTGACAAAAAACTGGTTATCAGCGCTTTGCGCTAAGTCTTTGATGAATACACCATCGATTTTCACCATATCCACCGAGAGCGCTTTGAGCTGACGGAAGGAAGTGTAACCGGATCCGAAATCGTCAAGCGCTACCGAGCATCCCAGCGATTGCAATGAGGCGACAAAATACGCCGTGCGGCGCAGGTCGCGATGAATCGCCGTTTCGGTGATTTCAACAATCACCCGCGAGGCGATATCCGGCCGGTCTTTGAGCAGGTGCTGAATCGAGTCCAGCCACACGGCATTTTCCGTGGTGTGGTTCGATACATTAAACGCCAGCGATATCTGCGGAGATTGCTTAAGTTCTTCAATCACCATCTCCATCACCATGGTGTCGATGATGTCAATAAGCCCCATCTTTTCCGCTACCGGAATGAGTGCGCCCGCCGAGGTAATTTTACCGGAAGGATTCACCAGCCTGAGCAGCGCTTCGTAATGAACGGTTCGGCCGGTGGTGCTCTGGATGACCGGTTGGTAGGCAAGCCGAAGGCGCTTTTCCTTGTAGGCTTTGAGCAGGTAATTTGCGAGCCCCATCTGCTGGCGTGCCTGATCAGCATCCTGCCGGATCATGTCGACCGTGCGGTGCGGCACGGTATGTGGGCTGCTGACAGCAATGTAGGCTTTATCAAGCACATCATGCGCGCTGGTGGACTCAATAGGGAAATTCACGCTGCCAATCACACCGATGAGATGAAGTGAGGCGGTGGCGACATTATCGCGCCCGAAATTCTGAATGGTGTTGTGGATGCGCTGCGCCATGACGGCGGCATCTTCCGGCGCGCTGTTCATGAGGATGATACCAATCTGATCGCGCTGAAGGCGCTGGATCACATCGCCATCATGCAGCATCGATTCAATCGTTTTGCTCAAATCATGAAACACAATTTCGGACGTGTCATGACCATAAGCATTGATCACCATGGCAAAGTTTTCTAGCGAGACTAGCAGCAATGTGCCGCAAGTGTGATCGCGAATCACGTTATGGATGCTGGTTTCCAGCATGTTGATGAAATCAGCCGGATAGAAGGTGCTGCCCGGATAGCTGGGCGCAGCCAGCTCTAGCCCGCCAGATTCGCTGGTGCTGATCGACCTGGCGCTGAAGCCATGCGTGGGTTCGGGGGGCTGGGTTCCGGTTGTGTACATCCAAGGCTCGTGGTGGTGGCGGCATGCCTCGGCACAGTGATCAAATGCTACCATACCTTGCTGCAAAGACGGGTTTTCTAAAAAAACCACGTTTTTGCTGCGGCCTGACGAATTTGATCACAATGCCTGAACCATCACTTTGGCACATAAAGGTAAAATATCGCTAAAAACACTGGTAAGAAATCGTTACTTCAAAAGGTACATCGGCGCTGGCAGGCGGCGCATGTAAAAATAATAAATTAAATTATTTCAGCTGGTTGCGTTTATCATGCACAGCGCTAGTGCCAACACCAGCCCAAGCTGGCTGTTTGAGCGGAAGCGACGAAGGCAGTTTTGTGGCGAGTCAATCTCCAGCGTGGTCACCTGCCACCCAAGATGCAGCGCCACTGGCAGCAGCCACAACCACTGCCAAAGCTGGGTGATGGCCGCCGCGGCAAGCAGCGCCCAGCTGGCAAAGCTCAGCAGGTAGCAGGCCGTTACAAAGCTCCTGGTATGGTTGCCGAGCCTGAGCGCGGTGGATTTAACGCCGATGCGTGCATCATCGAATTTGTCCTGATGGGCATAGATGGTGTCGTAGCCGAGTGTCCAAAGCACGCAGCCCGCATAGAGCAGGAGCGCCGGCCATTCGAGTTCGCCGCGCACCGCTACCCAGCCCACCAGCGCGCCCCAGTTGAAGGTGAGTCCCAGAAAAAGCTGCGGCCACCAGCTGATGCGCTTCATGAACGGGTAAATAGCAACCGGCACCAGTGCCAGCGCCGACCATATGACCACGGCCAACCCGAGATAAATCGCCACCAGCAGCGACAGCACCAGCAGCGCCAGAAGCAGCGCCAGGGCTTGTTTGACGCTTAGTTCACCGCTGGCCAGCGGGCGGGTTTTGGTGCGCTCGACCTGTTTGTCAAATTCGCGGTCGGCGATGTCGTTGATGATGCAGCCGGCCGAGCGCATCAGCAGCGCGCCTGCGAAAAATGCCAGCAGCAGCTGTGGCTTTGGAAAGCCTTCGCTTGCCAGAGTGAGCGCCCATGCGCATGGCCAGAAGAGCAGCCAGATGCCCACCGGTTGGTGAAGTCGCATCAGGCGGAAGTGAGGTAAACTCATTTCTATGGCCAATTTCTTCGTCACATCCGTCCTCGAATCCTCATGTAGCGCCGCTACATTCCGGTTCTGCGGGCGGCTGCTTCTCGAACTTGTCTCATATAAATGAGTTTACATTTGGCCTAATATCTTGTCGATGTATTATCATTTTATGAAGCAAACATTTAAAAAAATCCGCCTCTATGTCCCTGAACCGCTATCTGCGCTTGGTTTTATCGAGATAGCAGAACAGCAGGCGCATTATCTTTCGCAGGTGATGCGCTGCGAGGTGGGCGATGCCATCCATCTGTTCAACGGCGTTGATGGTGAGTGGCAGGCGGATATCACCGAGATTCGCAAGAAAGCGCTCAGGCTTCAGCTGAGGCAGCAGGTGCGCGCGCAAGTGGCCTCGCCGGATGTGTGGCTGGTATTTGCGCCGATTAAAATGAAAACAGAAGCGGTGATTGAAAAAGCGACCGAGCTTGGCGCTTCCAACATCATCTGCACCTACATGAAGCATAGCGTGGTGGTGCGCATTAACCATGACAAGCTTGCTGCCCACGCTGTGGAAGCGGCGGAGCAATGCGAACGCCTTGATGTGCCGGCCATTCAGGAAGCGCAGAATCTCGGCCGCCTGCTTGCCGAGTGGCCCGAGGATCGGTTGTTGCTTTACGGCGATGAAAGCGGGCAAGGCAAACCGCTTGCAGAGCTGCTTGAAGAATGCCCTCACCCCAACCCTCTCCCAGAGGGAGAGGGGGTTAAATATGCTATTTTAATTGGCCCCGAAGGTGGATTTTCGAGAGATGAGCACCATATGCTTCAGGTCTTTGCCCGCGCGCGGGGTTTTGGCATGGGGCCGAGGATCCTGAGGGCAGATACGGCGGCGGTCGCCGCGCTTGCCTGCGTGATGTCGCAGGTTGGTGACTGGAATGAAAAGCCCCATTTTATAGCCAAATCGTCTGAAGATTTGGCTATCACCGCGCAAGGCGCGGCGCGAAGCGGCGGGGTTTGGGGCAAAGAGCCCCAATCGCACGAAGTGCGAGAAGAATAGGAGTGTATCGTGAGTGACATTTTAGAGCGGCTCAAAAAACTTCAGGACACGCGCGGCGATGAGATCGAAGCGTGGTTCACCTTGAAGCGCGCCGAAGCCATGCCGTTTCTGACCACCTCGGTGGATCTGCGCCATAACGGCCGGCGGCTGGTGCCGGTGGATACTAACCTGTTTCCCGCGGGGTTTAACAATCTTTCGCCGCGCGCACGGGCGCGCGCTTCGCGCTTCATTGCCCATTTTCTGGAAGATCATATTCCGCAGGCGAAGCGAATCCTCATCATACCGGAAAACCATACGCGCAACCTCGGCTATCTCGAAAACCTAGCGGTGATGACTCATCTGTTTGCCGCTTTGAACCTTGACGTGCGCATTGGCAGCTTAGCGGCAGAAACTGGCCAGCCGATCGAGCTTGAAACACCCTCCGGCCAGCATCTCACCCAATATCCGCTGGTGCGCGAGGGTGGCACGCTGCGCCTCGAGGATGGTTTCACGCCAGACCTTGTGGTGATGAATAATGACATGACGTCCGGCGCGCCCGCGCAGCTGATCGACCTTGCCCAGCCGGTGATGCCACCGGTGGGCATGGGTTGGTATAGCCGCAAGAAAAGCATCCATTTTGATGAATATCGCAAGTTGCTGCGCGAGTTTTGCGGTGTGTTCGGACTGGATCCGTGGCTGTTTAAGGCGGATTTTTTTCATTGTGGCCTGGTGGACTTCAAAGAACGCACGAATATCAACCGCGTTGCGGCAGCGGTGAAAAAAGTGCTCGATAATGCACGGCGCAAGCATGAGGAGCATGGCATCAAAGATGAGCCCTATGTGTTTGTGAAAGCCGATTCCGGCACTTACGGCATGGGCATCATGACCGTGCGCTCGCCGGATGAAATTTTCGAGATGAATAAAAAAGAGCGCAACAAGATGAATGTCATCAAGGAAGGCGCGCAGGTCAGCGAGGTGATTATTCAGGAGGGCATTCCCACCACCGACACGGTGGACGGCGCGCCTGCCGAGCCGATGGTGTACATGATTGACGGTGTGCCGATTGGCGGTATGTGGCGCGTGAACTCTGAGCGCGATGCCTTTAATAACCTCAACGCCGCCGGCATGCGCTTTGTCGGCATGTGCGATGAAGGGGAAGAGCCGGATTGCCCGGATTCACGCCCGCTGGTAGATTGTCATTTCCGTTCGTTCGGCACCATCGCCGCGCTGGCGGCACTCGCTGCGGCAAGAGAAAATTACGACAGCTTCATGCTCAATCTCTAAAAGTTTGCCTTCACACCAGCATAGATCATGCGCGGCGCGCCCGGCCGTGCACCTGCCGGTCTGCGCGCGGCGATATATTCATCATCAAACGCGTTGGTCAGGCTCACATAGCCGCGCACATCATTAATCAGGCGCATCTCGGCATTCACATCCATGATGAAATGCGCATCAGTGCTGCGTTCATAGAGTAGCGGGCCGCTGCCGGCGACGGTGCGCATTTTATCGACATACTTGCCGCCGATGGTGACCGACCAGTCATCATGATCCAGCCCGGCGCTGACATAGAACTGGTGGCGCGGAATGTAGGGCAGTTCGTTGCCTTTGCTCACATTGCCCCACTCACCAAACGTACTGTTGAAACTATTTTCAAAGCTGCTGCGCAGATAGGTGTAGTTGAATTGCAGCGGCAACCTGATGTTTGCTGCATCAAGCCCTACTTCTTTCGAAGCTTCATAACCGAAGGCTGCCTCCAGCCCGTAGGTGCGCACTTCGCCGCCATTGAACTGATCGCCGCCGCCGCCACCAGATGAAAATGTATCGGCGCCTAGCAGGTTTTCATAATCGGTAAGGAAACCGACGACATCGGCTTTGAACTTATTACCGCTGAAACGTGTGCCCAGCTCGTAGTTGATGCTTTCTTCGGCTTTGGCATTTTCGGCGGCATTCGCGCTGGTGGGCGGTTCTGGCGGCGAAAACCCTTTATGCACGCCGGCCAGCAGAATCCATTCGTTGCTTAGGGCATATTCAGTGCTGAGGCCGGGGGTGAAGGCATTGATGGTCGAGCGGAAGTTCTGCAGATTCGCGCCGCTGCGCGCAGGGTCTGATGTGCCATAATTTTCTGTTTTAAGATCGATATATTCATAGCGCGCGCCGGGGGTGATGCTGAGCGCGCCGTAGCTCATGCGGTTGAGCGTAAAAGCCGACCAGGTGCGCGCGGTGCCGATGCGGTTGGTTTGCGTGCCAAACGCTCCCTGGCTGGTCAGTGTCATGATGCCATCAGTCATCTGATAGTTTTTATCGCGGTGCAGGCGGTCGTAGCGATCCTTATGGATGCGAATACCCGTTGTGAGCTCATTCTTAATTTCGCCCGCATTAAAATTATAATTCAGCTTGCTCTGAATGCCGTGCGAGAAAAACTCGCGCCGCGCTTCGGTGGCGGTGAGTGCATTGGCCGCGCTATTGCCGCCGCGTAATATATCCAGATAAGCGGCGTTCGTCACCGGATCGTTCAAAATGGCGGCAATGGAGCGCCTCGTGCCGCCGATGATGACGGATTCGAGCTTGTCCCAGGTACGTGTATAGTCATTCCGATAAAGCTGTGTGCTGATGCTCGCATGTTTGAACGGCTCGATGGTGTGCGAAAGCTGAAACTGGTTATGCACGGCATCAAACTGGTCGGTTTGAGATGAAGCGTAACGGCGGTAGGGGTTCGCGTTGAAATCCGCGCTGGTAAGGCCAAGGTAGGTTTCATTGGAATTATCCTCGTTATAGCCGATTTTGAGTTCCAGTTCCTGATAGAGGTCGCTGCTCGCGTCGGTTTTGAATTTCAGCTTGCCCATATAGTCCTGCTGGTTGAAGCCGGTATCGCCGCCGACAAAATCCACTTCCTTAAAGCCGTCGCTGGCTTCGTTATGGCCTTCGAGCAGAAACGAGACATTGCCGCTGGCCGAGCCGGTGCGCAGGCTGTTTCTGAAACCGCCGTAAGAGCCGACTGCAGCATCCGCATGCAGCATCGGCCCGCTGGGCACGCGGTGGGTGAGCAGGTTCAGCGCACCGTTGGTGGTGCGGGGGCCGAACTCGATCGCGCTTGCGCCTTTGCGCACTTCAATGCCCTCCATGCGCTCGATGCGCGGGAAATAATATGCTTGTGGTGAGGCATAAGGCGCGGGTGCGGCGAGCACGCCATCTTCCATCAGGGTGATGTCGGCGCTGCGATCAATGCGGCTGCCGCGCATACCGATATTAGGTTTGTTGCCGAAACCTTCCTCCTCGACGATATTAACGCCGGGCACCTGCTGCACGAGGCGGTTGATGTCGCTGGCATTGGTTTTGTCGATGGTGTTTTCATCAATGTAATAAGCCGAGCCGGGAAGGTCTTTCACCGGCTCCCAGTAACCTTTGGTGATGTAGACTTTGAGCGGCCGGATCATGCGCCGCGCATCATCCACACCGGTGCGCGGCGCCTCGGCCTGCGCTCCTTGCTTATTCTCAGCTGGCTTCGCTTCAGTGATGTTGTCCGCAGCAGGTTTCGCTGATTTTTTGGGATCTGCGCTGGTTGCCGCGATGGTGGGTGAGGTAAGGCAGACAAAGGCGCTGGTGGCAAGTAGGAAGCGAAGTGAGGAGGGCATGGTGTTATCCGTTATTGAAATTGCGAATCATTATCATTCGCATCAGATAAGAGATAGCTTCATGCTTGTCAAATAGAAAAAAACGACGTGAATAGAACAATCGAGGGAGCGATCAGGCCAGTCTTTGCTTGAGCGCTGAGTAATCAGCCACGGCTGAGATATCACCCAGCGCGGTAAGAGTGGGTGGGTTTGAAAGCAGCGTGGATGCAAAGCGGCTGATGTCTTTGGTCGTCACCGCATCAATGCGCTCACGCAGTCGTGGCATCTGGCGGTATTCGCCATAATTCAGCAAATGGCGGCCGATCCACGAGGCGATGTTCTGCGGGTTCTCGCGCGACATGATGAGTTCGGCTTTCATCTGATTTTTGGCGCGCTGAAGCTCGGCATCACTGATGGAATCCGCCATACGCCTCAGCTCATCGCACAGCACCAGTGAAAGCTCACCGCCTTTATCCGGGCTAGTGGCGGCATAGATGCTGAGCACGCCGACATCCGCATAAGCCGAGCCCATGGCATAGACGCTATAGGCCAGCCCGCGGCGCTCGCGCACCTCTTGGAATAACCGCGATGACATGCCGCCCCCAAGGATGCTGGCATAAAGCTGCATCACATAAAAATCCGGTGAATGCATGGCCACGCCCGGTAGCCCCAGCGCCAGATGCAGCTGCTCGAGATCGCTTGTTTCACGCCTATCGCCGCCGACATAGCGTGCGATGACATGGTCAGGCCCTGCCGCACGCGCCGGCAGATCAAAATATTCTTCCGCCAGCGAAACGAACTCAGCGTGATCCACCGCGCCCGCCGCCGACAGCACCATGCGCGGCGGGGTGTAGTGGGTGTGCATGTAGCGGATGACATCATCCCGCGTGGTGGCGGCGATTTTCGCTTCGGTGCTTAAAATCGAGCGTCCCAGCGGCTGGTTTGGAAACATCGTTTCGTCGAAATAATCCACCAGCAGATCATCCGGCGTATCGCGGTGCATGGCGATTTCCTGAATGATCACATCTTTTTCGCGCGCCAGTTCTTCTTCGAGAAAGGTGGAGTTTTGCAGAATATCGCCAAGGATATCCACCGCAAGGCGCACATCATCTTTGAGCACTTTGGCGAAATAGACGGTGTGTTCCATCGAGGTGTAGGCATTGACCTGCCCGCCGATGGCATCAAATGCTTCGGCAATGTCCTGCGCGCTCCTCGTTTTGGTACCTTTGAAGGCCATGTGCTCGAGCAGATGCGAGATGCCGTTTTCCGCTTCGCTTTCATAGCGCGCACCGACACCGCAGCTCGCCACCACTGCCACCGTCTCAACTGAGGGCATGAATTCGGTGGCCACGCGCAGGCCAGAAGGAAGTGTGGTGAGCTGGTAGGTCATATCAGTGATAAGGATCAATAAGATCTTCTATACGGGTTACGATATCCATCGACTCGTGGAGGATGGCGACGATCATGAGGTGTTTTTTATCATAACGGTAGACAACGATGTGCCTGCCGGAGTTGTAAAGACGATAGTCTGTATCAATCTTTTCATGGCTACGACCCATTGCAGGAGTGATTGCTAACTGTTCCATACTTTTAAGTAAGTTGTGCAGATACGTGTCGGCTTGTGAAATACCCCATGTTTGTGTCGTATAATCATGAATTGAAGCGAGTGTGCGGTTGACGTCATCCGTTAGAAGAATTTCAAGCATTAGGACGAACGCTTGCTGGCGGGGTTGCCTTTTTTCTTGCGCATCGCTTTTGAGAGTCGCGTAATATCATCAAAATTGGGTTTGCTCACTTTTCCTTGAGCGATTTGCATTTCTGCGCGCGCCAGATATTCGTTGAGTTTAGCAAATTTTTCTTCTTCGCTTCGCTTTTTATCTTGGCGAATGAGGAAGCGGACATATTCACTGGTTGTATAGGATCCAGCGGCGGCCTGCGCTTCAACAAAATCACGCATATCATCGGGGATAGAAATATTGATGGTTGCCATATTGCCTCCTGCTAATTTGTGTTAAATTTTAGCATTTATTGGCAATTTTTGTCAATATAATCAGCGGCTGCTTTAGTGCTGTTTTCCAGCACATCAAACCGCTCCTGCCTATCAAACAGGTCGCTCATGTGCGGCGGTAGGGCGGGGTCTACGCCACTTGCTGCTTTCACGGCGGCGGGGAATTTGGCCGGGTGGGCGGTGGCGAGCACGACCAGCGGCGTTTGTTTGCTCACGCGCCCACGCTCGCCCACCACATAGCCGATCGCGGTATGTGGGTCGAGCAGCTCGCCATGCTTCTGATAGACAGCGTTGATAGCAAACGAGGTTTCCTCATCACTGGCGCGGCCGGCGGAAAAATCGGCGCGCAGGCGCTCAAGCGCCTGAGGCGAGAGGGTGAGTTTTTTATCCGCGCGAAAGCGCGTCATCATCTCGCGGATGGCGCTGCCATCACGCGCGTAAAGATCAAACAGCAGGCGCTCAAAGTTGCTGGAAATCTGGATATCCATGCTCGGGCTGATGGTGGGCACGACGCCTTCCATGCCGTAGGTTCCAGTCTCCAGTGTGCGCGCGAGGATGTCGTTGCGGTTGGTGGCAATGATCAGCTGTTCCACCTCAAGCCCCATGCGCTTTGCGATATAGCCGGCATAGATGTCGCCGAAATTGCCGGTGGGCACGGAAAAGCTGACCGTTTTTTCCGGCGCGCCGAGTTTGAACGCGGCATAAAAATAATACACGACCTGCGCGAGAATGCGCGCCCAGTTAATGGAGTTCACGGCGGTTAGATGGTGTTTTTCGCGGAAAGCGTGGTCGTTAAACAGCGCCTTCACGATATCCTGACAATCATCAAACGTGCCGCAAATGGCGAGGTTGTGAATGTTGCGATCAGTCACGGTTGTCATCTGCCGGCGCTGCACATTCGAGACGCGCTCATGCGGATGCAGGATAAAAATTTCCATATTGCCGCGCCCGCGGCAACCAGCGATTGCTGCCGATCCAGTATCACCGGAAGTCGCGCCGATGACGACCACCTTCTGATTTTTCTTGCTCAGAATATGATCCAGCAGGCGGCCGAGGAATTGCAGCGCAAAATCTTTGAAGGCCAGTGTGGGGCCGTGGAACAGCTCGAGAATAGAGGTGGTATCATCCAGTTTTTTCAGCGGCGCGACGTCTGGATGCCTGAACTCGCGGTAGGATTCATGGATAATTTTTTTAAGTGCCGCCGCATCGACCGAATCATCCGCAAAACGCGGAATAATCTCGCAGGCAAGATCGGCGTAGGAAAGCTGCTTGAAGCGCCTGAGCTCATCGGTGGGAAGCTGCGGAATTTGATCTGGCACATAGAGCCCGCCATCGCTCGCAAGCCCAGCCAGTACTACCTGCTCAAAGTTTAAAACCGGCGCCTCGCCGCGTGTGGAGATGTAGCGGGTCATGCAGGTTTCCTGCGGTGGTAGATGGCAAACATGACGAGGCCGATGATGGTGAGCGAAAACCAGGTGATGGCATAGCCAAGGTGATCGTTACGCAAACGCACGCGGCCATCGCTGCGTATCATCTCGCAATCTTTACAAGCGGTGGTTTCTTCGATGACAAGTGGCAGCATCGGTTTAGAAGTTTCTTTTTCCAGCGTGGCCAGATCTTCATACATCCAGATGCGTTTGTCATACTGGTTTTCCGGCATGAAATAGCGGCGCTCGCGTGGGTCACGCAGCACACCTTCGATGGTGACATCGCTGTTTTTCTGCTTTTCGAGAGCCTGCCTCACCACTTCCATCCGGCCATTGATAAATCCGCGATTCACCAGCACGATGCGCGGTTCGCCTTCTAGTTTGAGCGGCGAGAACACCTGAAAGCCGTTTTTGCCGCCTTCCATCGCCATCGGCCGGAAAACGCTGAAATCCATGAGGAAGTCGCCGGTGAGGGTGATTTTGCGGTAGCGCTCCTGCATCAAGGTTTCATTTGCAGGAAGGCCGCTGAGCGCTGGTTTATCCTGAACGCTTTGCACCTGTGCGATTAAATCATTTTTCCATGCGAGGCGCTGCACCTGCCAGATGCCGAGCGTGGTGGTGAGCAGTGTGCTGGTGACGATAAATAGCCACGCGAAAGGATGGGGTTTGGTAAAGCTCATAGGTTTGGCTTGAAGCTGATGCAAAGAGTGCTTATATACAGGCGTTCCTACTAGTCATTTTTTTAACTTCCTTCAAGGAGTTTCCCATGCGCCCCTTGCTTGTCATTGCGGCTCTTGCCCTACCTGCTCAGGCGCAGGCTATGTGCAGCAAGGATCATCAGGCTGGCCATAGTCAGCACGCTGCCCATCACCAGAGTGTTAAGGTGCCGTCTAAACTGAAGAAAAACGTGGCAGTTAAGGAATATGTAGCCGCGGCGAATGCGATGCACAAGGCGATGAACATCACCTACACTGGCGACGCAGACATTGATTTCGTACGCGGGATGGTGCCGCATCATCAGGGCGCAGTGGATATGATTGCGGTCTTAAAAAAGCACGGCAAAGACGAAAAACTGCTGAAACTCGCGGATTATATGAGCCGCATGCAGCAGGTGGAAATCGCCCAGATGAAGCGCTGGCTGGAAGTGCGTGATAATGCAAAGCTGGCTGCGGCGAAAGAGGGAGACAAGATTGTTGCCGAGTATGAGGCAGCGATGCAGGCCATGCACAAGGCCATGAATATCAACTACACCGGTAATGCGGATATTGATTTCATGAATGGCATGATCCCACACCATGAAGGCGCGATCGCCATGGCAGAAATTCTCCTGAAGCATGGCAAGAACGAAACGCTCCGTCAGCTGGCACGCGACATCATCCGTAGCCAGCGTCAGGAAATTGCCATCATGAAAGAATGGTTAGGTAATAAATAATTTTTATGACTACTCATCACACCAAAATCCTTATCATTGGCTCAGGCGCGGCGGGTTGCACCGCCGCGATTTATGCTGCGCGCGCCATGCTGAAACCCATCATGGTGCGCGGCATGCAGCCCGGCGGCCAGCTGACTATTACCACCGATGTGGAGAATTTCCCGGGCTTCGAGCATGCCGTGCAAGGCCCATGGCTGATGGAGCAGATGGAAAAACAGGCGGCGCATGTTGGCACGCAGCTGATTGACGACATGATCATGTCGGTGGATTTTTCGAAGCGCCCGTTTGTTTGTGTGGGTGAATCGGGCGATACTTACACGGCGGATAGCGTGGTGGTGGCCACCGGCGCATCGGCGCGCTGGCTGGGCACTGAGAGCGAGAAGAAATTCGCCGGCTACGGCATTTCCGCCTGCGCTACCTGCGATGGGTTTTTCTTCAAAGGCAAAGAAGTGGTCGTGGTGGGCGGCGGCAATAGCGCGGTGGAAGAGGCGCTGTACCTTGCCA
>CANHDY010000026.1 GCA_947459535.1 Rickettsiales bacterium
CATAGTCCGCGTGGCCGGGGCAGTCTACGTGCGCATAGTGGCGCTTGTCGGTTTCGTATTCCACGTGTGCGGTGTTGATTGTAATACCGCGTGCTTTTTCTTCCGGCGCCGCGTCGATCTGGTCGTAGGCGGTGTATTTCGCGCGGCCAGCTTCTGCCAGCACTTTCGTGATCGCTGCCGTCAGCGATGTCTTACCATGGTCAACGTGGCCAATCGTGCCAATGTTGCAGTGTGGCTTATTGCGGTCAAATTTCTCTTTGGTCATGATGATTATCCTTCAGCTAAAATAGATGATGATCAAAAGATGGCACGCTTGTAGGCGTTTTTTTTTGGAGAGGCAAGTGTATTTCTGGATGATACGCAGCTCGCCTGCTCTCTAAAAAGAGTGAGCCGATGGCGTAGGGATGGAGCGGGTGAAGGGAATCGAACCCTCATAGCCAGCTTGGAAGGCTGGAGCTTTACCACTAAGCTACACCCGCATCACGTAACCCTTAACGGGATCCCCGGATCTCGCATTCGCTCGTCCGAGGACAGTTGTTTTTCTAACTCACTACGTTCGGTAAGAAAAGCTAACTGGTTACACCCGCAACTGGCGTTTTATGCCCAGCCATTGCAGCATAAGTCAAGCCGTATGTCGTTTGCCTCGCCAGCGCGCCAGCATCGCCGCGAGATCTTCGCGCTGCAGCGGTTTGGCCAGATAGTCCTGCATTCCGGCCTCCAGACAAAGTTCTCGGTCGCCGCTCATGGCGTTGGCGGTGAGCGCGATGATCGGCACATCACCCACCTCCCCGCGCGATTTCATGGCAGCGATCTGCCGCGCCGCCTCATAGCCATCCATCACCGGCATCTGACAATCCATGATGATCACATCCACCCCGGAATGGGCTTTCACATGGTCGACCGCCTCCTGACCGTTGGTTGCAAGGGCAACATTGCAACCGAGCTTTTCCAGCATGATACGGACAATCTCACGGTTGACGGGATTATCCTCCGCCAGCAGCACACGCATGCCGCTGAAATTCTTAGCAGCGGCATCGGGCTCAGCGGCATCGCCCAACACCTGCTGCCCTCTAGCGGCGGGCTTCACGCGCACCGTAAACCAGAAAGTAGATCCTGTGCCCGGCTCACTTTCCACACCAATATCGCCGCCCATCACGGCGATCAGCTCCTTGCAGATAGCAAGGCCGAGGCCAGTACCGCCATAGTGGCGCGTGGTCGAGCTATCGGCCTGGGTGAATTTTTCAAAGATACGGCTTTGCGCTCCGGCTGAAATGCCAATGCCGGTATCCTGAACAGAGATCCTCAGCATCCATTCGCCGGGCTGAACATCCAGCAATGCTGGTTCACAGCTGGCGCGCACTATAATATCACCTTGCTGCGTGAATTTAACGGCGTTTGATAACAGGTTGGTGATTATCTGATTCAGGCGGATCGGATCCACCACACCAGTTTTCGGCACGTCGCTATCAATGCTCAGCGATAAGCTAACCGGCTTGCCGCGCAGCTGCGGGCGATACGCGGCGCAGATATTCTCGAACATGCTGTGCAGCGAGGTTTCCACCTCATCCAGCACCAGCTTGCCAGCCTCGATTTTTGATAGGTCGAGAATATCGTTGATCAGCTCCAGCAGATGCTGCGAAGAGCGAAGAATGGTTTCTGTGTAGTGCTTCTGCTCGGGGCTTTGCGGTGTGTCACCAAGCAGCTGGCCCATGCCAACAATCGCGTTCATCGGGGTGCGAATCTCGTGGCTCATGTTCGCAAGAAACTGGCTTTTCTGCTGCGTGACTTTTTCCGCTTCATTCTTAGCAATCGCCAGCTCAATATTTTTTAGCTCCAGCGCTGAAGCAAAGCTCGCCAGCTTATTTTCCGCCTGTATTCGTGCAGTGGCATCGCGGGTGATGCCAACAAAAATCCTGTCGGCGCCAATGGTCGTAGAACTGATGGTGAGATCCATCGGAAATAACGTACCATCGCGCCGGCGCCCCTCAAGGGTGCGGCTTGTGCCTATGATTCTTGATTTACCGTCAGGCTCATATTTCGCCATGTAATCGTGGTGCCGCTGTGCATCTCGCGGGCCCATCAGCAAAGTAACATTTTTTCCGATCACCTCCTCTGCCTGATAGCCGAATATTTTTTCTGCCGCCGGAGTAAAGCCAAGAATATCGCCGCTGGCACTGGTGATGATAATACCATCGGCGATGGTATTCATCACCGTGCGCAGCTTGTTTTCGCTCGCGGCCTGACTTTCGATCATCACGTTCAGCGAGTGGGCAAGTTCGCCGATTTCATTCTGGCTAGGCAGGTTAGCAAAGGCCGTTTTATCGCCCTGTGTGCGCTGGCGCATCACATCGCGCAGGTGCAGAACGGGTCTGAAAATATGCCGCCGCATCAGTATATAAATGGCCGCGAGCTTGGCGATAATAATAGCAAACAGTACCACACAGATCAGCACAATGTCGCGGCGCAGCGCATTATGCAGCGCAGAGGTATCAAGCGCCAGATGCACGCTCGCGCGCATGGCGGGCTGCTGGCCGTGCGCAGGCAGCGAAACCGCCTGTGTCAGATCCACAATCTGCAGCTGCTCATGCTCATGATAGATGGTGTTATTGCCCGCCAGTGAGGCGCGAACATCCCCAAGCGCATGCGCCTGCAGCGGAATATCCTCCGCGGCAAGCCCCTGCCATGACGGCTCGCTGGCGGCCAGCACCGTCAGGTTACCGTCCGTCTGCTCACCGATGACCAGCACATAAAGCACATCCGGCTGATGGGACAGCTGCTCAGTCATGTGACGCAGTGCTTTAATTTCACCGCCGGTTTGAAGCTGCGAAGCCAGCGAGACCATCAGGCTGCGCGCGCGCTTCTCCAGCATGTCATGCAGCTGGTGGTCGATGTAATAATACGCGCCAAACCCGCAGAGAAAAAAGATCAGCAGGTTGAGATCCACAAAATAGGAGATCATGCGCCGCGCCAGCGAGCGCTGGAAAAGCGAGGCAATCATCGGAGATACACAACCGCAGCGAGCATAACCCGCCAAGGTTACAATCCAATAGTTAAGCTTTGGCTAATTTGTTGGGTCATCCTCGGCGGCGTCTGGCGCCATCGGGGATCTCGTCAGCCCCCCCATTTCAGCACCGGGTTTTTCGCGGCGCGCACCTCATCGAGGCGTTTGCGCGGCGCGCTTACTGGGTTTTGCTTCATTTCTTCCACATCACCCGCGGCGGTTTTTTCGGCAATCTCGCGCATCACCGCGATGAAATGATCCAGCGACGCCTTGGTTTCGGTCTCGGTCGGTTCAATCAGCATCGCGCCTTGCACCACCAGCGGGAAATACACCGTCATCGGGTGAATGCCGTGCTCGATCAGTGTTTTGGCGATTTCGCCCGTGGTGATGCCCTTTTCCTTCTGGAATTTGTCGGAAAGCAGGCACTCATGCATACAGGCGCCGGAGAACGGCACATGGTAGAGGTCTTTGAGCTGGCTTAAGATATAGTTGGCGTTCAGCACCGCATCTTCCGCGACCTGACGCAAGCCATCCGCGCCGTGCGACATCATGTAGGACAGCGCGCGCACCATCATACCGAACTGGCCGTTAAACCCCTTCAGGCGGCCGATGCTCTGGCTGTCTTCTTTAACCAGGCGATAGCCGTCCTTGTCTTTCACCACTTTCGGCACCGGAAGATACGGGCCAAGCTCCGCTGATACAGCAATCGGGCCGCAGCCCGGGCCACCACCGCCATGCGGGGTGGAGAAGGTTTTGTGCAAGTTGAAATGCATGACATCCACGCCGAAATCCGCCGGGCGTACGCGGCCGACAAGGGCGTTGAAATTCGCGCCATCGCAATAAAAATAAGCGCCGGCCTTGTGCAGGATATCGGCGATTTCTTTGGCGTTTGGCTCAAACACGCCGCAGGTGTTCGGGTTGGTGAGCATGATCGCCGCCACCTCGTCACTCATCGCGTTTTTGAAGGCATCCAAATCCACGGTGCCGTCTTTGCCGGAGGGAATGGTTTTGGTGTCATAACCACAAGCAACAGCGGTCGCCGGATTAGTGCCATGCGCGCTGTCGGGCACGAGTACGATTTTACGCGCCCTGCCCTTGGCTTCATGCGCGCGGCGAATGGTCATGATGCCGGCAAATTCGCCGTGTGCGCCGGCAGCGGGATTCAGCGTCACATGCGGCAGGCCGGAAACCGCCTGCAGCCAATGCTCCAGCGTGTGCATGAGTTCCAACGCGCCCTGCACGGTGGACTGCGGCTGCAGCGGATGGATATTCGCAAAGCCGGGATGGCGCGCAATCTTTTCGTTCAGGCGCGGGTTGTGCTTCATGGTGCAGGAGCCGAGCGGGTACAGCCCCATATCAATCGCGTAATTCATTTTGGAAAGACGCACAAAATGACGCACCACTTGCGGCTCGCTCACTTCCGGCAGCCCCACTTGCTCGCGCGGCTTCTGACCGGTGCGAAGCGCAAGGCCTTTCGGCTCCGGCAGATCAACGCCGCAGGCACCATGCGTGCCTTTTTCATAAAGAAGGTTTTCTTCAACATTCAGGCCGCGGCCTTTAGAAAGCGCTTCGGTGGTCATGCTTTAAATCCTGCGAGGCGCGGTAGCGACTGCGCAGGATCTCCCTGATTATTGGTTTGAGTTCCTGTGCTGCCGCTGGCGCGGCCCACAGGATTAATCATTTCTTCCAGCGCACCGGCAAAAATTTCAATATCCTGCTCGCTGGTCATTTCGGTGGCAGCAACCAGCAGCTTGCCGCCTTCCAGCGGCAACCCTGCGATGATGCCGCGCGCCGCCAGCTTATCCACCGTTTCTTTAGCAGAAACGGGAAGCTCAACCACAAATTCATTGAAGAATGGTGCGCCGCTCACTTGCAGGTTTTTCACCTTTGAAAGCCTGTCTGCGAGCATGCAGGCGCGCTCATGGTTCAGGCGCGCGAGCTGCTTAAAGCCAATCTCGCCCAAGAGGCTCATATGGATGGTGAAGGCCAGCGCAAACAGGCCTTGATTGGTGCAGATGTTGGAGGTCGCTTTTTCGCGGCGGATATGCTGCTCGCGCGTGGATAATGTCAGCACATAACCGCGCCTTCCATCACGATCCACCGTTTCGCCGCACAGGCGGCCGGGCATCTGGCGCAGAAAATCTTTGCGGCAGGCAAAAAAGCCCAGATGCGGGCCGCCAAAGCTCATGCCCACCCCGATCGACTGCGCCTCGCCCACCACGATATCGGCAAGGCTGGGCGGCGGCAGCAAGCCAAGCGATAAAATCTCAGTCACCACCACAATGAGCAGCGCGCCGCTTTCGCTGCACTCTTTGCGCAGCGCTTCCAGCTGCTGCGGCACACCGTGGAAATCCGGTGTCTGCACAATCACGCAGGAGCTATTTCCATCCGGCGCGCCGGACGTCACCTTCATCTCGGGGTAGTTACGAATATAGGTTTCAATCACCTCGCGATATTCGGGGTGGAGCGCACCATGAATATGGATGTTCGGGCGACTGGTAATGCGCCGCGCCATCAGCACGGCTTCGGCGGTCGCGGTCGCGCCGTCATACATCGAGGCGTTGGCGATATCCATGCCGGTTAAGTTCGCAATCATCGTCTGGAACTGAAACACCGCCATCAGCGTGCCTTGCGAGATTTCCGGCTGATAGGGCGTGTAGGAAGTGAGGAACTCCGAGCGCTGGATGATGTGATCCACGGTCGCGGGCACATGGTGAAAATAACAACCCGCGCCAAGGAAAAATGGGCCGTTTGCTGCTGGATGATTTTTTGCCGCCATGCTGCTCAAGGCTTTCTCCACCTCGATCTCGCCCTGATGCAGTGGCAAATCAAGCAGCTCTTTTCTGCGCGCCGCCTCAGGCACATTTTGGTAAAAGGCATCGACAGAGTCCACGCCAATGGCACTTAGCATTTCAGCGCGGTCATGGGGGGTGAGCGGAAGATAACGCATAATCTATCCTTTTGTCATCCCCGCGAAAGCGGGGATCCAGTTTTTGTTTGTGACGAAAAATGTCTCCTGACATTTTTCTTTTCTGGATCCCGGACAAATTTTGCTACTACAAAATTTTCCGGGATGACGGCCATCAAGCCACCAGCTTTTCATAATTCACAGACTCCAATAATTTCGCGATTTCATTTTTATCCGATACCTTCATCTTACAAATCCATCCGCCGGCGTAAGGTTGCTGGTTAATTGTTTCGGGTGTGGAACTAAGCGCGCTATTGACCTCCACCACCTCGCCCGATACCGGGGCATAAACATCACTGGCAGCTTTCACTGATTCCACCACCACAAATGACTCGCCCTGCTTCACCTTGCGCCCCACGGCCGGCAGCTCAATGAACACCACATCGCCGAGCGCGCCCTGCGCATAGTCAGTGATGCCCATGGTCGCGACATCGCCTTCCAGCGACAACCATTCATGTTGCTCGGTATATTTGAGGTTTGCTGGAACATTAGCCATATTTCTTTTCCTTTCTTACTTAGCCCTCTCCCTTCTAGGGAGAGGGCTTTAGTGAGGGTCATATGATCAATTTGTGAGGGTTAATTCGTTGCACCACCCCTCACCCTATCCCTCTCTCCGGAGGGGAGAGGGGATAAAATGGATGATTTGGTTTTAGGAGTCAGGAAAGCAAGCGGGGTGATCTCGCCTGCGATTTTTTTGCCGCGCACTTCAATCGCGACAGGCTTTCCTTCCTGAGCGTGACTGGCAGCGACATAGCCCTGGCCGATTGCCATTTTCAGCGTCGGCGAGAAGCCGCCGCTGGTGAGTGTGCCGATCTTGTCATCGCCGACAAAAATGCCCGAGCCTTCGCGGGCAATGCCGGGCTCCGTGAGTTTAATGCCGACGCGTTTTCTTGCAGGCTCGCTTGCGATATTAGGCTCACCAATAAAACCGCCATGTCCCTTGCTCATCACCCAGCTGAGGCTCGCTTCCACGGGCGTGGTGGATTCATCCAGATCATGGCCATAGAGCGGGTAGCCCATCTCCATGCGCAAGCTATCGCGGGCAGCAAGACCAATAGGCTTTACTTCCGAGTGCGAAAGCAGCGCGCGCCAAAGCGCCACGGCCTGAGGCGCGGGCACACTAATCTCAAACCCATCTTCACCGGTATAGCCAAGACGGCTGATGATAACCGGAGTGTTTTTCCCGCCTCCGCTTTGCTTCGGCGCGGCTTTATTTTCACCAGGCTCGCCGTAGTGTAACGCAGGCGGCCAGCTCGATTGTTTCATCGTCATGTAGGGCATGGCGCGCAGCCCGATATCGGCCATCTCGCGCACGAGCACCTCTTCGGCTTTTGGGCCTTGCAGCGCGATGAGCGCCTGATCGCTTAAGAATTCAAAGCTCACACCAGCGGGCAGCTGCTGTTTGAACCACGCGATATCGACCTCTTTGCGGCCGGCATTGAACACCACAAAAAACGTCTCGTCGTTACCCCGGGTGATGATGAGATCATCGATGATGCCACCCTTATCATTCGTCAGCACGGTATATTTCGCGCGGCTACGCGGCGTTTTCAAAAAAGAGGATGGGGTGATGCGCCCGAAAAATTCAGCGGCGCCCGCGCCCTTCACCCATGCCTGCCCCATATGCGAGACGTCAAAGGCGCCCGCATGCTCGCGTGTCCATTCATGTTCTTTGATCACGCCCAGCGCGTATTGAATCGGCATGTCATAGCCGGCAAACGGGCACATTTTAGCGCCAAGCGCCACATGCTCTGCGTGAAGTGGGGTTTTGAGGTTCATGGTCATCCACTGTTATTTGCCAGCAAGCTTATTACAGCTTATCGCTCGGCGCAAGCCATGCGAATATGGACTATACGGTTTGATTTTTCCAGCGCATTTTTTTCGCCGCTCAGGAAGAGGGATTTTTTTGATTTGCATAGGATTGATTACATGAGGACAACGCCAGAAAATGTTTCACGTGAAACATTCTGGCGAACTGTCACTTAAGCACATCTTAATAGCCATCAATCCCTTAATCACCCACGGCTTACAATAAATAGCTCAACCTTACACCGATGTCATGTGTGTGTAAGGCCATCAGATACCTCAGATGTGCAAGATAAGAAAAATAACTGAGGTTCGATAGACATATGCTTAATAACGGTATCGCGACATTATTTATCAATGCACTTGAAAAAAGCCAGTTTGGTCGATTGCACCTGGTATTTCCCGATGGACAATCGCGTTGCTTTTTTGGTTCAAACGAAGGTCCAACAGCGCATCTGAAGCTTCATGATCTTTCGGTTATCCCTGCCATCGCCACAGGCGGCGATGTTGCCTTAGCTGAAACATATCGCGATGGATGGTGGGACAGCGACGATTTAGGCGCGCTGATTCTTTATGGACTCAGCAATAAAGACAACCTGTCTAGATACATTAATGGCACGCGTATTCGGCGCGCAGCCCATCATTTCCAGAATTTCATGCGTCGCAATAGCTACAAAGGCAGCATGCGTAATATATCGGCGCATTATGATCTGGGAAATGATTTTTATGCATTATGGCTTGATGAGGGAATGACTTATTCTTCTGCACTATTTTTGAATGAAGAAGAATCGCTTTATGAGGCTCAGAATAACAAATACGACAGGCTTTTAAGCAGAATCGGATTCACCTCTCAGAGCGTATTGGAAATTGGGTGTGGCTGGGGAGGTTTTGCCGAGCGCACCGTCACGCAGACAGATCATAAACTACGCGCGATTACTCTTTCTCCGGCACAGTGTGAATATGCGCATCAGCGACTTTCCAAACATCGCAGGCGTGCCAATATCCAGCTTCAGGATTACAGAGACCAACATGGGCGTTACGACTCGATTGTTTCGATTGAAATGTTTGAAGCGGTGGGCGAACGATATTGGCCGGTTTATTTTCGCAAGGCAAAGCAATTGCTTGCGGCTCATGGGCGGCTTCTCATGCAAACCATTACCATTGATGATGCCTATTTTAACGCTTATCGAAAACAGGGCGATGCCATTCGTCAACTTATATTCCCCGGTGGACTCTTGCCAAGCGAGCTGCGCCTCAAGAAGGTGGCACAAAACAACGGGCTTGTAATCACCGACCGCTACGAGTTCGGGCAACACTACGCACGCACATTAGAGCATTGGCTATCGCGTTTTAATGCTCAGGAAGCAGCCATTCTTGCTCAAGGTAAAGATCAGCGGTTTGTTCGTCTGTGGCGCTATTATCTCGCTTCATGCATCGCTGCTTTTCGTTGTGGCCGCACCAATGTTGTTCAACTGGAGCTTAGCCATGCGTAATCTTTTAATCCTGCTGTATATTTCTCTGACCTTCTTTTCTGAATCTGCACAAGCTGGCAGCCAGCCGATTTTACAGCATGTTCCTGAAGCACAGAAAGTGGGGTCTGGCCGCTTAAGTTTTTTCATCTGGGATGTGTATGATGCCAAGCTATATGCCCCCGGTGAGCGCTATGATTCCAGCGAACCTTTTGCATTAAAACTTTCATACCTGATTGATCTGAAAGGTGCGGATATTGCCGAGCGCTCGGTTGAGGAAATGCGAAAGCAAGGCTTTAAGGACGAAGCCAAGCTGAAAGCATGGCAGCAGGCCATGGAAAAGATTTTCCCGGATGTGAAGGAAGGTAATACGCTCACTGGCATTCGGGCTGCGAATGGTCGGTCGCTATTTTATCTGGACGATATTTTGATTGGCAGCGTTGAAGACGAAGCCTTTACCAACCGCTTTTTTGCCATCTGGCTTGATCCAAAAACATCTGAACCTGCGCTGCGTAAAAAACTGTTGGGGATCGAACAATGACCATACAGCGCTTCAGTCTTTTGCATTATGGATTGCTGGCATTTCCGATCGCATTTGCTGGTTTGCCGATTTATATTCATGCTCCCGATTTTTATGCAACAGAGCTTGGTATACCTCTCGCATCTATCGGTTTTGTCTTGTTGCTCCTGCGCGTGATTGATGCGATTCAGGACCCGATTATCGGCACCTTGAGTGACCGTTTCCACCGCCAGCGTTTCAGCATTGTTTTAATTGGTATCGTGTTGCTTGGCGTGGGATTTTGGATGGTATTTCATCCCAACCCTGCTTATCCGCTGACTTGGCTCGCAATGAGCATGATAGTTTGCACCACCGGCTTTAGCATAACGATCATTAATCTGCAGGCGGCGGGGGGATTATGGCGGGTTTCATCTGAGGAACGCACGCGCGTTGCCAGTGTGCGCGAGGCGCTTGGGCTGATTGGATTGCTTGCAGCATCTGTTATTCCAGCGGTGCTTGTGCAGCGCTATCAACCCGCACATGCCTTTCATATACTGACGCTGCTATACCTGCCAATGCTGGGCGCATGCGCTTTTGTTTTTTTTCGCTGGCTGCGTGATGCACGCCTTGCCAAACCTGAATCTTCATTTCCCATCACGTTTAGCGAGCTTTGGAATACTGCCTGGCTAAGACGTTTCATGCTTGTGTATGGGCTGAGTACCTTTGCATCGTCCATTCCCGGCGTGCTGGTTTTATTCTTTATTCGCGATCATCTGCAAGCCGAGGAGCAGACCGGATTATTTCTGCTTCTGTATTTCCTCAGCGGCGCACTCGCCATGCCATTATGGCAAAAAATCGCCCGCAAGCGCAGCAAGCATTATGCATGGTGCATGAGCATGGCGCTCGCATGCCTTACCTTTGTCTGGGCGTTTATGCTTGCCCCCGGTGATATCTGGGCGTTTGCCGCCATTTGCCTGCTTTCGGGCATTGCATTCGGGGCAGATCTGGCACTGCCTCCCGCCATTATCGCGGATCATATTGCTATCATGCGTCACGAGAGAGCCGCGAGCCGCTACTATGCACTCCTTGCCTTTTTTTCAAAGGCAGCTTTGGCGCTAGCCACGGGTATCATGCTACCTGCGCTTGGCTTAGCTGGATACCAGCCCGGACATATCGATCATTCCGGAGCGCTTCCCATCGCCTATGCACTGATTCCCTGCATGATCAAACTCAGCGCAGCACTGTTACTGATGCTCAGTCCAATTCTAACCAAAGGAGAAACTCATGAAAAAAATCTTATTCGCTATCGGAGTCGTTATGCTGCTTAGCGCGTGTTCCGGCATCGACGGAAAAAAATACATCGATGCAAAGCCGAAATTTGATCTTAAAGCCTATTTCACAGGTCCGATCAAGGCATGGGGGATTGTGCAGGATCGATCCGGCAATGTTGTCAGCCGGTTTGATATAACCATGAAAGGAACATGGGAAGGCAACCGCGGCACGCTGGTAGAAGATTTTGTCTATTACGATGGCACAAAGCAGCAACGTATCTGGAAGATTCTTGATCGCGGCGATGGCACCTATGAGGGGCGGGCGGATGACATTATTGACAAGGCAGAAGGCATCAGCTTCGGTAATGCCGGACAATGGACTTATGTCATGGATTTACCGGTAGGTGATACCACCTATCGCCTGAAGTTTGATGACTGGATGTGGGCAATGAATGATGGCGTGCTTATGAACCGCTCCTACATGAAAAAATTTGGTTTTACGGTGGCTGAAGTCACCATTTTTATGCAGAAGCAGTAACATGACTACGCTTTCCACCCATAGCTGGATTATTGGTGCAAGTAGCGGCATTGGCGAAGCGCTGGCAAAAGAGCTGGCTGCGCGGGGGGAAACTGTTTGCGTTTCTGCGCGCAGTGTCGATGCGCTTGATGCGCTGGTCTTATCCTTAAAAGGTGAAGGCCATATGGCGCTACCGCTGGATGTTTCAAGCCACAAAGCAGTTTTACACGCGCTGCACCGTTTACGGGCTGAATTTCCTCGGATTGACAGGGTGATTTTCATGGCGGGGCTTTATACGCCCATGTCGTTTGGATCGATTGATCTTGAGGAGGCAGAACGTATCATTAAGGTGAACCTTACAAGCTCCATCTATGTTATTGAGGCAGTGCTGCCTGCGCTGCTTGCTCAGGGTGGCGGTCAGATTGCTTTATGCGCGAGCGTTGCCGGTTATCGTGGATTGCCGAAAAGCCAACCTTACGGAGCCACGAAAGCAGGGCTCATTAACCTTGCTGAAAGTTTGGCGGCTGAAGTGCCCGGGCAGATAGATGTGCGTGTGATCAATCCCGGTTTTGTCGAATCGCGTCTCACGGAAAAAAACGATTTCAAGATGCCCTTGCGCATTTCACCGGAAAAAGCTGCCAGAGCGATTGCAGATGGGCTCGATAAACGGGGATTCGAAATTCATTTTCCGAAAGTATTCACACGGATAATGAAGTTACTATCGATACTACCGAACTGGCTTTATTTTGCTTTAATGAGGAGGCGATAATGCTTCGCTTGATTGCCTCCTTTCGTCACTACATGAGAACCAGCTTACGGCGGTTGCGCGCGGGAGGGTTAACGTGGCGGGAAAAAATCATGATCATCGCTGCATTATTTCCTGTCAGCCCTACGCTGGGACTGATCGCTTATCTTGGGCACGGGATTGGCTGGTAATTATTTAACGAATAACTCGCATTTTACAGCGAGTTGGGGTACAGATTAGTAATGTTAATCATTGATAGTAAGATACAGAAATATGCGCTTTTTGGTGATTGAAGATGATAAGGACATGGTAGACTACATCACCAAAGGGCTGATGGAACAAGGCCATGTTGTTGATAAAGCTCTGGAAGGAAAGGACGGCTTGTTCTTTGCGACCACAGAAAAATATGATGCGATTGTCATGGATCGGATGCTGCCCAATATCGACGGCATGACGATTCTCCAAAGTATTCGTGGTGCGGGTAATAAAACACCCGTGCTCATCCTGAGCACGCTAGGTTCCGTGCAGGACCGGGTGAAAGGTCTGAAATCAGGATGCGATGATTACTTGGTCAAACCCTTTTCGTTTGAAGAGCTCATGGCACGTTTGGAAGCTCTGGTGCGCCGCAGCCGGGATCAGGCATTGACGGAAACCAAGCTGACCGCTGGCAACTTAACAATGGATTTGCTGAGTCGCCGGGTCACACGCGGTGGTAAAGAGCTTGATCTGCTCGCACGCGAATTTCGGCTGCTGGAGTTTCTTTTGCAAAATAAAGGACAGGTTGTGACACGCACCATGCTCACCGAGCATGTGTGGGATTACCATTTTGACCCGCTGACCAATGTCATTGATGTGCATATTTCACGACTGCGCAAAAAAGTGGATCGAGATTTTGATGATCCCCTGATTTGCACCATCAAAGGGGCTGGGTACATTATTCATGATGATGCCTAAACGTTATACTCGAAGCTCCAGCTTCATCGTCGCGACCACCTCAGCGATCATTCTGGCGCTTGCATCGTCAATTCTTGCGTATTTTCTATATCTGTTCAGCAATACGGATTTTATTCGTGAAACACGCGCTGCCATTGTTACGGACATTGGCAATATGCAGGATTGGTATGATCTGCATGGCATTAAAGAGGTGGTTCGCATACTCGAACACCGTACCGGCGAAACACAAAACCACTTTTATCTGCTGGTCGATGATCAGGGTCGAAAGGTTGCGGGTAATCTCAAAGAATTGCCGCGCGAAACGACTCCCAAATTTGGGCTGATCAAATTTGAAATTCCGCACGAACAGCTCGCGCTTGCTGAGATCAGCACGCGGCCTGAAAGTATTGAGTATGATATTCTCGCGAAAATACATCGCTTTGATAATGGCTTCCAGCTTTTGGTGGGGCGGGATGTTGACGATGTTGAAATCACTCAGGAATTAGTTGGTATTCTGGCGTGGATCTGCTTGGTCGTACTTATTTTGGTCATGATAGCGAATTTCTTCATGAGCCTTTATGTCGTAAGGCGCGTGAATCATATTGCCATCACCGCCGGACAAATTATGGAAACCGGCGATCTCTCGCAACGCATTCAGATGAACAACCAGTGGGATGATTTGAGCTATCTGGCACGCGTGCTGAATCACATGCTTGCGTCGATTGAAAAGCTGGTGGAAGGCATCAAGCAGGTTTCTGATAACATCGCACATGATTTGCGTTCGCCAGTGACCCGGCTTCAGCATCGCATTGAAAAAATTCCAACAGACAAACCAATCACTGATCTTGAACGGCAGAAATTACTGCAGGAGTCGCAAGGACTTCTTGCGATGTTTAATGGATTGCTGCGCATCGCCGAAGTTGAATCGGGCAAGCACTCTCTAGAGATGCAGCATGTAGAGCTAAAGGATCTTATTCAGGATGTGGTGGAATTATTTGAGCCCGTTGCTCAGGAAAAAGGTCTAACCATTAAGACAGATCTTACGCCGCATACCCATAGAATCGACCGCGATCTTTTGTTTCAGGCACTGATTAATTTGCTTGAGAACGCTCTCAAATTTACACCTCATAGCGGAGAAATCACCCTGACCCTGTCCAGCCGCTATGGCAGAACAGCAATTATTGTTTCAGACACCGGTCCGGGTATCTCAGACACGGACAAAGTGAAAGTGTTTCGCAGGTTCTATCGTGCGGATTCCAGCAGAAATACGCCCGGCTATGGGCTGGGCCTTAGTTTGGTCAAGGCCATCGTGGAATATCATGAGGGTATCATGACCCTGGAAGACAACACACCGCACGGTCTTAAAGCAACCATTTTGCTTTAACTTCGCCGCGTTTCTCCAACCTTACATATTTGTCATCTCGGTGTAAGTGCTGTGTCTTTGCATGCACTCTATTCATGTATGGCCTTTGGCAATTGATCAATGACGTAAACACATAAAAGGAGTCCTACATGAAATTCAAGCTAGCCGCACTTATTGCAGCATCCATCCTTCCTATTGCGCAGACCGCGCATGCAGAAGACAAAAAGTTTTATGGTAAACTGACCGGTGGTCTTAGTATGCTTGGGGATCAGAAGTTCTCGCAAAGCGGTGTTGCTTCCCCTGGTGCCACCGGCACAGGTGACTATTCAAGCGGTTATTTAGCTGGCGGAGCATTAGGTTACCGTATTACGGATAACTGGTCAACGGAGGTTGCATGGGATTATCGTAACAACGGTGCAGATAAAACCACATTCTCAGATGGCTCTTCCTTTAACGACGGTGACTTTGCTTCAGCCTTTTTTTTCGCGAATGGCTATTACAGGTTTGATCCGGTGATGAACACGAAATTTCGTCCATACGTTGGCGCGGGTATTGGTTTTGGAGAAGTGGATATGGATTTAAAAAATGCCTCAGGAACTGAACAGTCTTACAGCGATAATGTAGTTGCCGGGCAGATTATGGCGGGTGTGGAATATCCTATCGCGCAGAACTTGGATTTCAGCACCGAACTTCGCTACATGAATGTAAGCAACATGAAGCTCAGCCAGGAAAATGGCAACGGGCGCATAACCAATGTTGATTACAATCCTGTCACGGTTGCCGTAGGCTTAACCTATAATTTCTAGTTTTTTCATGCGTCCCTTAGTTGCTTTTTCCGCCCTGCTTCTGTTGTTTTCGCACACAGCGAGTGGGGCGGAGCTTTCTGAAGATGCGCGCTTTGAGGATGATGTTATCTCCGACGAAAAACTTTTTAATGATCCTTGGGAGAACACCAATAAAACTATCTTTGATTTTAATATCATGGCGGATCGCGCTGTCTTTAAGCCAATCTCGGACGGGTATGGCGAGCTTCCCGATGGTTTTCGCAGTGGAACGAATAACGTTTTGACCAATTTATCCGAGCCAGCAAATGTTGCACATGGCATTTTACAGCTTGACCCCAAAATGGCGCTGACATCCTTCTGGCGATTTACAATGAACAGTACGATTGGCTTGGCCGGTATTCGTGACGTGGCTAGCAAGCAAGGCTTAAGCTACCAGAATCAGGGGTTTACAAACACTTTCCATAAATGGGGATTTTCTCCGGGCTATTATGTTGTGGTACCGCTTTTCGGACCATCCTCTGTGCGCGGCACAACCGGGCTGATGGCTGATATTATCACAGATCCATTTGCACTCGTGGCGGGTATGCCTGCGGCGATTGCACGTGGCGGTGCTGATGCGATTAATGAGAGGCACCGCAGAGATGCGATAGTAAATGATTTATATTACGAATCGCTTGATCCTTATGGAAAGACCCGCAGCGCTTATCGCCAGAATGAATCCTTTTCCGATAAAAAAGCCGGCAATCTTTTTGAATAATCTGTCGCACGATGTGCTGCGACTTAAACACCTTACATCTTTGTCATTTCGGTGAAAGCTGCGTGTTTTATCGCCGCCAGTAAGTTGTTCCCTCATTCTTTGAAACAGAAAGGAGGCAATCAATTATTTAATCGCCCAAAAACTAACCATAACCAATTTAATTATTAGAGGATTTATATGAATAAAACGTTTGTTTCTGCACTCGCCATTGCACTGGTGGCAAGTACCTCCATCGTATCTGTCAGCTACGCTGGTAATTCTGCCAAGACCCAGTCAGTCGCTAGTCAAGACGTGATCGATATTGCTATTGCTGATGGCAATTTCAAAACGTTGGCAACATTGCTAACCAAAGCCGAGCTGGTTGAAACACTCAAGAGCGAAGGTCCATTTACAGTATTTGCGCCAACTGACGCAGCATTTGCAAAGCTGCCGAAAGAAACGCTGACTAGTTTGCAAAAACCGGAAAATGCTTCAAAACTTAAAGAGATACTTACCTACCATGTGGTTTCTGGAAAAGTTTTGTCAAAAGACCTCAAAGGTAAAAAGCTCTCGCCAGAAACGGTTGCAGGCGCAACACTTTCGATTGATGCAACGGGCAATTCCGTCAACGTGAATCAGTCAAAAGTAACCAAAGCAGACATCCAAGGTAGCAATGGTGTCATTCATGTGATTGATACCGTCTTAATACCATCTGAGTAAGGAACGAAAAGGGGAGCCACCGGCTCCCCTTTTTATTTGCCTTGTTTATGGCATGATTTTATTATTTAGGAAGTTGTGGTTGGCCAGTGCCATCCTTATCACCAGCAACAAGCGCCAGATTAAAACTTTGGAGGAACAACGGCTGGTTTTGCAGGAGCGAATACAGAAATGCGGAGAGTTTGATAGCACCGTAACAGAAACAGCTAGAACCGCCTTTCAATTCTTCGCAAAGCCTTACCAACGCTGGGTTTCTGGTGATATATCGGTCAAGAGATTGGTGCTGAAAACGACTTTTGCACGCCCTCTGACCTATGACCGAAAGGAGGGGTATAGAACCAAAGCTCTATCGCTCCCTTTCTCGCTTTTCAGAGAATTCTCGGACACTGAGTCCGAAGTGGTGCCCAGGAAAGGACTCGAACCTTCACACCTCGCGGCGCTAGCACCTGAAGCTAGTGCGTCTACCAATTCCGCCACCTGGGCACATTTAACAACTTCGTTACTGCGGGCTCACCCGCAGCATTTGTCCACCTACGCCAAGGCTTCGGTGGACACTAGCTTTTCTAAGCTCGCTTGCGCTCGCTAATAAAAGCTAAGTGGTGGAGGAGGCAGGATTTGAACCTGCGAACGCTCACGCGGGCAGATTTACAGTCTGCTGCCATTGACCACTCGGCCACTCCTCCACTAGGTTTTCTTAGCGCTTTAGCGCTTAGAAAACATTGTGCCCGCCGAAGCTCCTTTTTCAAGGAGCGTAGGCCGGGCTGGTACTTTTTTGCTCTTCGTGCTTCGGACGGCTTACGCCGAACGAAGTCGTTAGAGCTAGGATCGTCTCGCCGTAGCCCATAGGGCGAAGGCGGACTGTTCCTTCAGGGAGTCTTCCCGTAAAGGACACTCGCCCTAAAGTCAAGGTTGATATTGCCGCCTGCGCGCCTTATCATTCTTTTTATGTATTCATTCTTACTGCTTCTGATTACAAGCCTGCAGCTTGCCATTGTCGCCGGCAGCTATGCTACTGGGGCGGCTCAATTATTTTATAACGTCGCGGTGTATGGCTCGCCGTTTTACTCGGTCATGACGCTGTTTCGCTCTGATTCGGGGATTTTAGATAACAACCCGCTCTACCTCGCCATGTTTTGCTATCATCTGGTTAAATATTTCATGTTTTTCCTTGCCCAGCGCAAAGAGCAGATGAACGGCATGCTGATGACGGCAGTTATATTTGAGGCGGTGTATTTGGGCGTCAGCGCTTACTATCTCAATTAGGAAAACTCGCTGCGGCGAGGAAATCGCGAAGGAAATTTCGCACGCAAAAAGTTAAGCGTATATCAAATACGTGACTTTTGAGTACGAAATTTCCAAGCAGATTTTCCGTCGCAGTAGAGTTTTAACGCAGTGCCTCTTTATAACGATCTTTGTAAAACCACAGGGCAACGAGAGAAACGACGTTGCACAACATGACATACCACGCGATCGAGGTGTCGTCGCCGGTGGTGGCAATCAGCCATTCGCACACCAGCGGCGCTGAGCCGCCGAAAATCGCCGCCGCCATATTGTAGGAGATCGCCATGCCGGAAAAGCGCACGGAGGTGGGAAATAGCTCGACCAGCATCGCGGCCACCGGCCCCATATAGGCACCAAGAATCAGGCAGAACAGGAACTGCGCGATGGCAAGCGTGGTGGTGTCCTGACCGGGGATAAAGACGGCAAACAGGAAATGCACCGACACCAGCATCAGGATAGCGGAGCCCATCATGATGCGGCGCCGACCAATATAATCCGACGCGTAGGCTGAAATCGGGATCATGATCAGCATGGCAATCATGTTGAGGAAGGTGATTTCGAGCGCATCTTCGGCGCTGGTGCCAAGATGTTTCTTCATGAAGGTGATGAAGAAAATGGTGGTGAGGTAAAACGGCATGGTGACCGTGATGTAGGCTCCCAGCCCCTGCAGCATTTCCCAGGGGTGTTTTTTGAAGGCCTCGCGCACGGGTGTGGGCGAGAGAGTGTTTTCTTTTTTCGCCTCTTCATAGACCGGGCTTTCATCGCAGTGATGGCGGATATAAAATCCGACAAAGCCAATCACGATGCCCATAATAAACGGCACACGCCACCAGAACTCTTCAAAGGCCTCTTCACCGAAATACCACATAAACCCGCGCACCACGACAATGCCAAGCATGAAGCCGAGCATGAGCGAAACCAGCGATGCCGAACCGGCAAGACCGCGCTTGTGGGCGGGCGCATGCTCAACAATATAGGTAATCGAGCCGGAAAATTCGCCGCCGAGCGAAATGCCCTGCAGCAGACGAATGATGGTAAGTGCGATCGGCGCTAGAATGCCAATCTGTTCATAGGTCGGCAGCACACCGATCAGGCCGGTGGGAATCGCCATCATTAAAATCGCCACGACCATCGCGAATTTGCGGCCATATTTATCGCCCAGCCAACCAAAAAACACCGCGCCCAGCGGCCGCACCAGAAATCCAGCAGCAAACACACTGAATGTTAAAAGTAGCTGCGCCGCGCCTTCGCTCTCGGGGAAAAATTTCTTGGAAAGCAACCACGCCAGCTGGCCATAGAGTGCGTAATCATACCACTCCAGCCCATTGCCGATCATGCCCGAGACGACGACTTTTTTCATGTTTTTCTCCCTGTGCTGCCTTCACCGGCGCTAACCATCTCCCTTAGCATTGCTTTGACCTCCGGCGCAAGGCGTAAACAGTTAACATGGTGCAGCGCACCATAGAGTGCATAGAGCGCCATCAGGTTTCCAGCGTTTGGGTGAAGTTCACGGATTTTGAGATACGCCCCCACCGCGCCCACTTTTTCCAGTTGCTTCGGCGTGCGAATCCCCGCCTGATTCAGCCAGCCCTCCATGGCCGGGCCGATATTGAGAAGTGATCTTAGTTCTAGGATTTTGTGCTGCTTCCCAGCCATACTTTCTCACCCTTCTTCCTTTCAGAATCGCTTTTCAGCTGGCCGCAGGCGGCGAAGATATCCTGCCCGCGTGTGGCGCGAATCGGTGAGGAAAAACCAGCATCGTTGACGATTTTGGCAAAGGCATGCTGTCGGTTGCGGCTGGAGGTTTCATATTTTGCGCCCGGCCACGGGTTCCACGGGATCAAATTCACTTTCGCATGAATGCCTTTAAGGAGGCGCACCAGCTCGCGCGCATCGGCGTCAGTATCATTCACGCCTTTCAGCATCACATATTCAAAGGTGATGCGGCGCGTGTTGCTCGCTGCCGGATAGTCGCGGCAGGCCTGCAGTAGCTCCTTGATCGGGTATTTTTTATTCAGCGGCACCAGCTCGTCGCGCAATTCATCGCGCACCGCATGCAGCGAAATCGCAAGGTTCACCTCGAGCTCCTCGCCGCATTTTTTTATCATCGGCACAACGCCAGACGTTGACAGCGTAATGCGCCGCTTGGAAATGGCGATGCCCTCACCGTCCATGATGATTTTGAGCGCTTTTGCCACCTGCTCATAATTATAAAGCGGCTCGCCCATGCCCATCATCACGATGTTGGTAAACAAGCAGTTCTCGCGCTTCTTATTCCATTCTTTAAGACCATCGCGTGCAATCAGCACCTGGCTGATGATTTCGCGCGCGGTTAAGTTGCGCACCAGCTTCATCGTGCCGGTGTGACAGAAGCTGCAGGACAGCGTACAGCCCACCTGCGATGAGACACACAGCGCACCGCGATCTTCTTCGGGTATGAACACCGTTTCGATTTTGTTTTTGTCCTCAAATTCCAGCAGCCATTTGCGGGTACCGTCGAAGGATGTAAGATTTTTATCAATCCCCGGGCGCGAGAGGTCAAAATGCTCGGCGAGCTTTCCCTGACCGGCCTTGTTGATACTGGTCATCTCTCGAAAATCGGTTGCGCCTTTAACATACATCCACTGCCAGATCTGTTTCGCGCGAAACGGTTCAAAACCATGCTCTGCCAGCTTCTGCGCCAGCTCGTCGCGGGTCAGGCCAATCAGATGGGTTTTGCTGCTGGTCATGACGCCATCCTGTAGCCGCCGCTGGCCGCCTCGATCCACTCGCTGCCGCCAACCTCGCCAAGCTTGCCGCGCAGGCGGTAAATATGGGTTTCCAGCGTGTGGGTGCTCAGCTCCGCCTCAATGCCCCAGACCTGCTGCAGCAGCTCTTCGCGGCTGATGGTGCTGCGACCTGCCTTCAGCAATGCTTCGAGGAGTTTTGCTTCTTTGTCTGTCAGGCTCACTTCCGCGCCGGATGCTGGCGTGGCAATCTGTTTCAGGCGCGCATCAAACACCGCGCCGCCCGGCAGCGTGTAGGCTTCCTTGGCGTTTTGCTGCATGAGGCGAAGGCTGCGCAGCAGTTCGGCCAGCTTCACTGGCAAGCTAATGGTGAGGGTGCGGCGATCGCCGTGATGCCACGACCGGTCATCGGTCACGGTGATAAGCGGCTGGGCTTTGGCGGCTTCCTCCATGCTAAAGGCGCATTCGCAAGGCACAGCCAGCTCGCGCACCAGCTGTTCTGCAAGCGCTCTGGCGAAGGGCTGGTTCTGACTTGCCACCACGATCATAGGCCACTTTTCTCTAGGTTTTCTGCGCCTGCTCTAGTATAAAACCGGCCATGTTGCAAGGTTTTGATCATATTCTGCGCGTAGGGCGCGCGGTGGATGCCCTCAGGCGCGGCTGCGGCGTGGTGATTGAGCGCGAAGGCGCCCGCCAGCTTCTGCTGCCCGCCGAGTTTGTTGATGAGGCGCGCCAGCGCACCTTGCCGCCGGGCACTGAGCTGCTGATTACCGGCGCAAGGGCAAAAAGCCTTGGGTTTGATACAGCGCTGCCGGTGGCGGCGCTTGCCGCCGGCGCGCTTGATTACACGCAGCTTTGCAGCCTGGCTGACCCTACCGCGCCCCAGGCCGCTATTCCATCGCCAGCGCTTCAGCCCGGCGATGCGCTGCTTATTCAGCTGGTGAAATATGCCTCGCTGCTGCCTGCCGCCCTGCTCTTTACGCAAAGCTACGAGGAGCCAGACTGGCCGGTGCTAGCCTATGATGATTTAAAGCACTACGCTACCTCGCCCCTGCCCCCGCTGGTGGAAACAGCGAGCGCCCGCCTACCGGTGACTGGCGCAGAAGATGCGCGCATCCAGAGCTTTCGCGCGCTGCACGCCACCAGCACGCATTTACTGCTATCAATTGGCGATGCTCGCGCCAGCAAAGCACCGCTTACGCGCGTGCATTCCAGCTGCATCACCGGCGATATTCTGGGCAGCCTGCGCTGCGATTGCGGCGACCAGCTGCAAATGGCGCTTTCAGCGATGAAAGCCGAAGGTGCGGGGCTGCTTTTATATTTGCATCAGGAAGGCCGGGGCATTGGCATCACCAACAAAATCCGCGCCTACAAGCTGCAGGAAATGGGCGTGGATACCTACGTAGCCAACCAGCTGCTGGGCTATGACGATGACGAGCGCGACTTCGCCATCGCCGCGGCGATGCTCAATTACTGCGGTTACGACACCGTCAGGCTGCTAACGAACAATCCGTCAAAAATTGGGCTGATTGAGCGCCACGGCATTGCGGTGAAAGAGCGCGTGCCGCTGGTGGCGGCGTCAGGCGCGCATAATCACAGCTATATTGAAGCGAAAAGCAAAAAAGCAGGGCATTTATTCAAAGAAAGTACTCGCTGATGGCAGACCGTACATTTTATGGCTGGGTAGCCATTTTATCGACCGTAGTTATGCTGCCAATTTTCTACTTACTTCTCGAACGTCATGTTGTCAGCGATGATCATATATTGCGCGGACTTTTGTTAAATGAATTCTCTGCGAAGTTCTGGTCCGGTAATTTTTATCCTAGGTGGCTCAGTGAAGTGAATTCCGGTCTTGGCAGTCCAGTACTTCTATTGCAACCGATAATCTTTTATCTACCTGCTGTATTTTTAGAGCCGCTTTCAGTATGGGACCCTCAAGGCGTATTTAGACTAAA
>CANHDY010000027.1 GCA_947459535.1 Rickettsiales bacterium
TACGCCGGTGCCGGTGCTGGCGGATGCAAGTGAACGCCCGTGGTGGTCGAATGACGGTAGCCGCGAGCTGGTGCTTTCTGAATATCATAAATTTCTTGCCAGCAAAATCAGGCACTGGCTGGTTTTAAATACTGAGCAGGAATGATGCTGGCGCGCTGTCTTTTGTTTAATGTGTGTTTTATCGCGTGGGCGCTCTTGTCGTCGGTGATATTTGCACCCTTGTTTTTAACCTCCACCGCCGCCGCGCAGCGGGTTGGCAAGCCGTGGGCGCAGGGTTCGCTATGGCTTGCACGGGTTATCTTAGGGCTGAGATACGAAGTCAGGGGGCAGGAACATGTCAAAAATGGTGCTTTTATTTATGCCTCCAAACATCAATCCGCATGGGACACGATTATTTTTTTGGTGCTGCTGAGGCGCCCGGCCTATGTGCTCAAGCGCGAGCTGCTGCGTATTCCCGGCTGGGGTTGGTATTTATGGCGCATGAAGATGATCGCGATTGATCGCTCGGCAGGCGCGGCCAGCATTAAGCAGATGATCAAAGAAGCCAAGGAAGCACTGGCTGCACGCCGCCCGATTGTGATTTATCCCGAAGGCACGCGCACCCGCCCCGGCGCTGAGGTGGACTATCATCCCGGCACCACCGCGCTTTACAGCATGCTCAAAACTCCGGTCGTGCCGGTGGCGCTGAATTCCGGTTTTTATTGGGGTAAAGATGCGTTCCTGAAAAAACCGGGCACCATTATCATCGAATTTTTACCCGCCATCGAGCAGGGGCTTTCCAAAGAAGATTTTGCCACCACCCTTAAAAACACCATCGAAACTCGCTCTGCAAGCCTGCTTGCAGAAGCCAGCAACCAAAGGAACTGATATGCGCCCCTCCGGCAGACAAGCAAACGAACTTCGCCGCCTTATCATTGAACCGGGCGTCAGCCGACATGCGGAAGGCTCGTGCCTGATCAGCTGCGGCAACACCAAAGTGCTGTGCACCGCCAGTGTGGAGGAAAGCGTGCCCTCCTTTTTGCGCAAAACCGGCAAAGGCTGGGTGACCGCTGAATACGGCATGCTGCCGCGCGCCACCGGCACGCGTGTGCCGCGTGAAGCCGCCAAGGGCAAAGTTTCTGGGCGCACACAGGAAATCCAGCGCCTGATTGGCCGAAGCCTGCGCGCCATTATCGACCTTGGCAAACTTGGCGAACGCCAGATCACCATCGATTGCGATGTCATCGAGGCCGATGGCGGCACGCGCACCGCTGCCATTACTGGCAGCTATGTGGCACTCTCGCTGGCAATTCGTCACCTTATCAGCAAAGGTCAGCTTGTCAGCTCGCCCATCACCGGGCAGGTGGCGGCGGTGTCGTGTGGGGTGTATCAGAATATTGCGGTGCTGGATCTGGATTATGATGAAGACAGCAACGCCATGATGGATGCTAATTTTGTGCTGACGCAGGATGGCCGCATCATCGAAGTGCAGTGCACCGCCGAGCAGGAGCCGGTGACCGAAGCGCAGCTGGCGGAGCTGTTTGCACTTGCCAAAAACGGCATCACCCAGCTTTGCGCAGCGCAGCAGGCGGCGCTTTCCCGCTGATGCTGCTACTCGCCACCCACAACCAGGGCAAGCTCGCCGAAATCCGCACCATGCTCGCGCCGCTTGGCCTCAGCGTGACCTCCGCAGGTGAGCAGCACATTCCCGAGCCGGAAGAAACCGCTGATAGTTTTCATGGCAATGCCGAGCTGAAAGCGCGCGCCTGCATGGCCGCCAGCGGCTATGCCAGCCTTGCGGATGATTCCGGGCTGGTGATTCCCGCGCTGGGCGGCGCGCCGGGCATTTATTCCGCCCGCTGGGCAGGGGCGGATAAAAATTTCAATGTGGCGTTTGAACGCATCACCCGCGAGCTGGGAAACGCCGCAGAAGGAACGAGTGCTTATTTTATCTGCGTGCTGTGCCTGTGCTCGCCGGATGGCCGCGTAGAATTTTTTGAAGGAAGGCTGCATGGCACCCTCACCTTCCCACCGCGCGGCGACAAAGGCTTTGGGTATGATCCGATTTTTGTGCCTGAAGGCCGCAGCCAAACACTTGCCGAGCTGGACGCAGCGGAAAAAAACCGCATCAGCCACCGTGCGCAGGCGTTTGAACTATTGCATTTGCACTTGGCTGGAAGCGAAAAATAAGCAGTTTAGGTTGTGATGCTATGCGACGTATCACCCATGGGTTTTCTGAAGCCCACGCCCGAACTGATGTCATCTCCCGCGCCAACATTGCTTGAGATGTAACGTGGGGAAGGCATAGCATCAGCGGCCGGGGAACGTCTGCTGCTCTGAGGCACGGGCTTGTTTTCTCTGGATTGATTGAAGTTGTCGCGCCGCTCGTTCATCATTTCAAGGCGCTCCTTGTTCCAAGCAGCTTCATCGCGCTGTTGTTGACGATAGCGCTGTTTATTTGCCTCACGTTTTGCTGCATCCGCAGCATTTTTACGGGCATTTTCCTGCTCTTGAGCGATACGGGATCCATCCGGATCAACCTGCGCGAAAATGGCTTTTTCGAGCCCGGGGTTATCGGTTTTAATTCTGGCAAGCTGATCGGCACTGACGATCATGCTCTGTGGCTCAAATTTAACACGAACCGGCTCTGCACTGATGAGATTACGGACATCAGGAAGCTCATCATAAACAGTGATTCTGTATTGTTGCTGCTCACCCGACTTCGGCAATTTTTCGAGGCGGTATTTGCCGCCATCGGTGCGAATCGCTATGTCTCCATCGCTATTTTGCTGAAAAATCTGGGCGGCTGTTTTGCCGGGATTTTCAACAATCGCGCCATTGCTCTTCAGTGACATGGCAATTTTAGCATCAAAAAGCTCATCAAAGGATGGGGCGGTGACTGAAGGCGTTGCCGCGCGGGCTTTGCTCAGCTCATTCGCACGCTCGACCGCCATGGCGCGGCGTGAATCCTGACTGACTCTTGAATCGCCATCACCCGACCAGGCGGCAAGGTAGCTGTCTCGCTTTTGTTCAACATTGCGCTCCACCTGCTCTGATTGCTTGATCCACTCATCCATTCTTGCCAGCGTTTTGATGGCGTTGGTGCGGTTTTCAGCGGTGTTAAGATTTTCCACCTGAAGTGGCTTTACGGGCACCTCAGAGCGCATCGATTCACGCGCACGCTGCCTTGCTGCCGCCTGGTTTTCATCCGCGGAACGGCTGTGCATCGCATAAGCACCACGCGCCTCTTCATCATCCTTAGGTTTGCCACTGCTGAACAGCCCGGCAAAAAGATTGCCGATGGCCTCCAGTATTTTGCCGAAATTCTCAAACAGACGAGCAAAAAAGCCCTTATCTTGGTTATCTTGAGGCTGGCTGCTTGGCGGGGTCGGTGGCATGAAGCATCCTGTGCGTTATCATTTTCAGTAACATCATACCCTGTTGCAGCCTAAAATTGTATGACAATTCGGTGAATCCTTGTATGACACTTGTCATGGCGCTCTAAAATGCTTATATTCTAATGGTTTGCATGGAGATAGCGGATGCGGATCAGGCTGGGATTATTGTTGTGTTTCATGGCGCTAAGCCCTTCGCTGCCGGCATTTGGTGCCAGCGAATCGGTGCAGCTGCCCCACACCCGCGCCACACTTGTTTCAGCGCAGGAGGCGCTGGTTGCCGGCAAGCCGCTTCGGGTGGGGTTGGTGCTGGATCACGAACCGGGTTGGCACAGCTACTGGGAAAATCCCGGTGAGGCCGGTATTCCAACCACCTTAAACTGGCAATTGCCGGATGGTTTTTCGGCCAGCGCTATCGACTGGCCACTGCCGAAACAGGTGCGGGAAGGCCCGCTGCTGGTTCACTCTTACTACGGCCAGTTTCTACTGCCGGTGACGCTGACTGTACCGGATACGCTGGACGCTGATAGTATCACTCTCGCTCTGACTGCGGACTGGCTGGTGTGCAAGGATATCTGTATTCCGGAAACAGCCGAACTATCGCTCACGCTGCCAGTGCGCAGCGAAAGCGAAGCGAGCATTTATGCCAGCATGTTTGAAACCCACGATGAAACCAAGCCAAAGCCGCTATCTGAAAAAGGACTCTATAGCATCGCCGGCAAGGAGTTTAGCCTTTCTGTGCCGCTGGCGGCGCTGGGCGATGGCCCCATCACATCCGCCTTTTTCTTTCCCCGAGAGCAGGGTCACATTGTCTATTCATCCGAGCAAATTATCGAGCTAGACAGCGACACGCTGACACTCACCACCACCGCCTCTGACACGGCTCCCAGTGGTAATCTGACCGGCTTTCTGGCCGTGACCACCGAGCGCGAAAGCCGCGCCTTTGCTATCACGCTGGCACCCGCTGCGAACGCCGCTACGCTACAGGATACGCCAAGTGTCGGCTTTCTAACGGCGCTGCTGCTGGCGCTGATCGGCGGCGTGATTTTAAACCTGATGCCCTGCGTGCTACCGGTGCTGTCGCTGAAAGCACTGGCGATTGTCAAAAAAACCGGCCATGAGCGCGCGCATGTGGCGAAGCTCGGTGTGGCCTACACACTGGGCATTCTGGTCTCATTTGCCGCAGTAGCCGCCGTGCTGATCGGGCTGCAACATGGCGGCGAAGCCGTGGGCTGGGGTTATCAGATGCAATCGCCGGTGTTTGTCACCTTGCTGGTGTATCTGCTGTTTCTGGTGGGGCTGAATTTGTCGGGCTTGTTTGACCTGCCGGTGCTGCTTGGCACGCAGGCCTCCGCAATGAATGACTCCAGTGCCAGAGGTAGCTTTGCGACCGGCGTGCTGGCCACCGCGGTGGCCACGCCATGCACCGCGCCCTTCATGGCCTCGGCGCTGGGGCTGGCGCTGACCCTGCCCTCATGGCAAGCCATGCTTGTGTTCTTATCTCTTGGGCTTGGCCTTGCGCTGCCATTTCTGCTGATCAGCTTATTTCCCACCCTGCTTCGTTTCCTGCCAAAACCCGGCGCATGGATGGAAAGCTTCAAGCAACTGCTGGCATTTCCGATGTATGGCTCGGCGATCTGGCTGCTGTGGGTGCTGGCGCTGCAAACCGGCGCCGATGGGGTGGCGCTCGCGCTCATCGGTCTGCTGATGCTGGTGCTGGCGATCTGGATGAAGCGCCTGTTTGCGCCGGAAAGCCGCGCCTATCTGCCGCTGGCATTGTTGCTGGCGCTACTGGCAGTAGGCTACACCACCAGCACCATCGCGGCGCTGGACGCCCCGCGTCAGCAAACTGGCGCAAAGAGCCACGGCATCGAGACAGTTGATTATTCCAAGGAGCAGCTTGCCGCGCTTCGCAGCCAGCCAAGGCCGGTGTTTCTGGATGCTACTGCCGCATGGTGCATTACCTGCAAAGTGAATGCGGCGGTCGCCATCCATACAGAGGCGTCTGCCAGGGCTTTCCGGGATAGTGGCACGGTGCTGATGATCGCGGACTGGACACGGCGCAACCCGGAAATTACCGAGCTTCTGAAAAGTTTTGGCTATCAAGGTGTGCCGCTTTATGTCTATTATGCGCCCGGTAGAGATCCTGTCGTGCTACCGCAGGTGCTGAGTGAAGATCTCGTCATTCGCACCCTCACCCAACAAGGAGAACCATGATGCGTTCATTACTTTTTTCCATGATTGCCTGCTTTGCCCTGTCGGGCGCTGCTATTGCCGCGCCAACCATCGGCCAGAGCGCACCTGATTTCACTGCCACGGATATCACCGGCAAGGAAGTGAAACTCTCAAGCTTCAAAGGCAAGCCCGTGGTGCTGGAATGGCATAATCCCGGCTGCCCGTTTGTGCATAAATTTTATGATGGCGGCGACATGCAGAAGCTGCAGGCAGAACTCAAAGCCAAAGGCGCCGTGTGGCTGACGATCAACTCCGGTGCTGAAGGCAAGCAGGGGCATATGTCCGCCGCGGATGCTGCTAAATATCTCGCGGAGCAGAAAGCAGCCTCTGACCATTATATCATTGATAGCAGCGGCGCGATTGGCCGTCTGTATGATGCTAAAACCACACCGCATATGTATGTGGTTGATGCGCAGGGCAAACTTGCCTATCAGGGCGCCATTGACGACAAACCCACCGCCAAAAGCAGCGATATCGCCGGCGCAAGCAACTATGTTCGCGCAGCAGTGGAAGCGCTGGTGGCAGGCAAACCCGTTGCCACGCCAGCGACCGATCCTTATGGCTGCTCGGTGAAATACAAAGAATAGCACGCCGCGACTTTTTTTTATCAGGCTATCTCACCGCCACGGGGAGATAGCCTTTTTTTCAGGGGTGTGTTTTCTGACTGGACATCGCCGGCTTTGCGGTTGCCACACGCGAGCGAGCAGATTTTCTGGCAAGTGCCGGCTGACGGATGGCGGCATAAATCTGCTTTTCTGCCTCAATCAGCAGCGCCCCACCGACAAAGGGGCACAGCGCTCGGCCAATTTTTTCCAACCGCGGCGCTAAGCGCCACAGCCACGGCCAGTTAAGCGGCGGCATGAACAATGCCGAAGCCGTGCGTAGTGTGGTGAACTGATGCCTGACCATGAGATCGCGAAGCTGCATCATCGAAAATGGACGCCCATAACCAAACGGTGTTTTGGACGACCGCGCCCACAGGCCAAGCCGATTCGGCACCACCGCCAGAAGCCTGCCGCCAGGAGTGAGCACGCGCCACATCTCCTGCATCAGCGCGGAAAGCTGCTCCGTATTTTCCAGACAATGCAGCAGCAGAATGCGGTTGATGCTGTTTTCGCGCAGCGGCAATTCCGACTCATGCGCCATGAACACAAGGTTACCGCGCGATGGCGGCCAGTAGACCGCCCCCTGCTCGCCCGACATACAGACCGCCACCTGCACGCCTTCGGTCAGAAACGGCTGGAGTAGCGGCACTGAGTAGCCCATGCCGAGCAGCTGATCCCCCGCGGCCTGCGGCCAGAGCTGCGCCACAGCGCGAGCGATAAGCTGCGTTGAAACTTCGCCCGCCGGGCTTGCATAATAATGCTTCAGGCTGATGACATCAGGAGTAAGCATAGGTTCACCGCAGCCACTTACGTTGGTTGGTTTACAGATGATGATGATACGGTTACAGTACACCGGCTTATGATTCTTCGACTAGTTTTTTTTGCAGCGCTGGGGCTGTGGCTTGCTGTTGGAAGCGCCCTGGCTGATTCGCCTCAGGCCGCCAATGAACATGTGCGTAGCGCATTTCTTTTTGCTGAGCGCCGGCAGTGGCAGGATGCCACCCTTCACGCCAGACGAAGCGGAGATCCGGCGCTGCTGCGCCTGATGGAATGGCTGAGCTATCTGGATGCGGATTCTGGCGCCAGTTTTACCGATATTAGTGGCTTTATGACCGAGCACCCGCAGTGGCCACAACAAAAGCGGCTACAGCTACGTGCGGAGCAGGCCATTAGCCGGAGCAGCACCAGCGATGAGGCGCTGCTGGCATGGTTTGCCGATTATCCCCCCATTACCGGCGCTGGCAAAATAGCACAGGCCGAGGCGCTGCTGCGCGCGGGTGATAAAGACGACAACATCGCCGCTACATTACTGCGCGAAGGCTGGATTGCCGGCGACTTTGACAGGCAGGAAGCGAGGCGTATTCTGGAGGCGCATGACCGCCAGCTGACACCGGAGGATCATCTGCGCCGGCTGGATCGCCTGCTGTGGGACGAAAAACTGGCCGCCGCCAAGGACATGTTACCACTGGTAAGCCAAAGCCAAAGGCAGCTTGCCAGCGCACGCATGGCACTGATACGCGACGATGCCGACGCGCCAAGACTGGTTGGTGAGCTTCCTTCCTCACTGGCCGCACATGCAGGTGTGAAATATGAACGCATGCGATGGCGCGCACGGCGCGATGATGACGAAGGGGTGCGCGAGATTCTGCTCTCGCTGCCGAGCGATGTGCCCTACCCGGAAAAATGGTGGGACTACCGCGAGCGCAATGTGCGAGAGGCGGTTGATGAAGGCAAATATAAGCTTGCCGCTAAATTGCTTGAGCATCACGGCCTGAAGGAAGGCTCCGATTTTGTGGATGCCAGCTGGCTGAAGGGCTGGATCAAGCTGGAATTTTTAAACCAGCCGGACGATGCCTATGATATTTTTGAGCAGATGTATGAGACGGTGCGTTTCCCAGTCAGCCGCGCGCGCGCAGCTTATTGGGCGGCACGCGCCGCCGAGGCTGATGACAGAAAATCAGATGCGACCTCATGGTATGAACGCGCCAGCGCCTATCCTACCGCTTTTTATGGCCAGCTCGCCGCGCTGAAAGCCCATGGTCATGCGCCGCTGCGCTTTGCCGCTGAACCCAAACCCAGCCAATCAGCAATGGCGGCCTTTGAACGCAACTTGCTGCCGCGCGCGGTGAAACTTGCCATTCACGCCGGCAGGCATGACTTGGCAAGCCGCCTGCTCACCAGCGTGATTGAAGAAGCAGACAGCAAAGGAGAAGCCGCGATGATGGCGATGATTGGCCAGAAAGCCGGCCAGCCTTTTCTGAGTGTGCGCGCGGCAAAAAAAGTCATGCAGCACCATAACAGCGTTTTGCTGAAAGCGGGCTACCCCACGCCCGCCACCCCCGAGCAGGCCGCTGTTGAACGCGCACTGGTGCTTGCAATTACGCGTCAGGAGAGTGAGTTTGATGCGGATGCAAAAAGCCCGGCCAATGCCATGGGCATGATGCAGGTGCTCCCCGGCACCGCCAAGGAAACTGCGCGCAAAGCAGGACTTAGCTACCATGTGTCACAACTCTACGAGCCTCACTATAGCTGGCTGATTGGCAGCCACTATCTCAACCGGATGATAAGGCATTATGATGGCTCGTATATTCTTGCGATTGCCGCCTATAATGCCGGGCCGGGCAATGTGCGCCGGTGGATTGCTGAATTCGGCCGCCCGGGAAACAGCATGGAAGAAGCGGTGCAGTGGATTGAGAAAATTCCCTTCAAAGAAACCAGAAACTATGTGCAGCGCGTGCTGGAGAATCTACAGGTTTATCGTCATCTGCTTGCGGGTGATGATGCGCCCACCCTGAAGCTCAGCGAAGATCTGCTGCGCTGAGTATGGGCTAGAAAACCGCTCATTGCATTAAGGGATTTAATTGCAGAAATCGTCATCCATACAGCTGCTGACCGATGAGGGCGGGGTATAGCCAGCATCATTCTGGCGGCTTTCATAGGCGCGGTAGACCTTGGAATAGTCAATGTCTTCCCACTTGCTGCGCTTGGCTGGCGCACAGGCAACAACCAGGCACAGGGTCATCATGGTGCTTACCGCTCTGTAGCGCTCTTGCATGACTAACCTTTATCCAACAGATGTTAAGCAACATTTAATAAGCAGCAAGTTTCCGGCGTAGTGCAATGTGCATCAGTGCAATACCGACAATGGTCGAAAGCAGCGAGCCCGCCAGCACACCAAGGCGCACCTGCGCCTGCATGGCGGGATCAGTGAAAGCAAGCATGCCGATAAACAGGCTCATGGTAAAGCCGATACCGGCAATGACGGAGACCGCGTAAAACTCCAGCCATGTTGTGCGGTCAGGCAGCGCCGCCAGCTTCAATTTCACTGCCAGCCATGCGAAACCGAATATGCCCAGCTGCTTGCCAACAAACAGCCCGAGGATAATTCCCAGCGGCACAGGATTCATCATCATATCAAACGAGACGCCCTGAAGCGAGACGCCCGCATTGGCAAATGCAAAGAGCGGCATGATGCCAAAGGCCACCCATGGATGCAGCGCATGGATGCAGGTTTTTCCCAGCGCCACCGGCATGAGCATGCCGAGCATTACGCCGGCCACCGTGGGGTGAATACCGGAATAAAGCATGCCCACCCACATCACCAGCCCAACCAGCAGATAGGGTAGAATCGTGGCCACATTACCCTGCGCCATGCGCCATAGAATCAGCGCTGCGGCAAGCGCCATGCCCAGCGCGGGATAATTGAGGCCGCCGGAATAAAACAAAGCGATAATCAACACCGCCGCCATGTCATCAATGATCGCCAGCGCCATCAGAAAAATCTTGATAGTGATATTCATCCGGCTGCCAAAGAGCGCCAGCACCCCCAGCGCAAAGGCAATGTCGGTGGCGCAGGGAATCGCCCAGCCACGGATTTCCGGTGTATTCCAGTTCAAGGCCGCATAAATAATGGCCGGCAGCACCACCCCGCCCAGTGCACCCACCAGCGGTAGCGCTGCCTTGCGCATGGTGGAAAGCTCGCCCTGAACAATCTCGCGCTTCACCTCAAGGCCAATCAGGAAAAAGAAAATGGCCATCAGCCCATCTTTAATCGGCACCTGCAGCGGCGTTATCAGCTGGAAATAAGGCTCCGATACGGGCGAATTGGCCAGCCCCATGGCCAGCACCGCCACCGCCATCAGCACGATACCGGCCGAGGCCTCCATGTGCAGAAATTGTTTGATGGCACTGATAATTTTCATGCCACCTCTTTAGCCAATGGACAAATAAAAAGCAACCGCAAGCGATATAATGATTTTTAAATGAATAAAGGCAAATCAACTATTTATTTACATTTATCTGCAATGGTAAACAGCGTATTTACAAAATTCACAAGGAGTTCATGATGTCTGCTGCTGAAAAAGCCTCGCCCGTCTCTGCTGCCAGTAAACGCAGCGCCACGCTGAGCGTGGACGGTAAAACTGTTACTATGCCGGTCTATGACGCAACTGAAGGCCAAAGCGTGATCGATATCAGCAAGCTCTATGCCGAAACGGGCATGTTCACGTATGACCCCGGCTTCATGTCCACCGCTTCCTGCGAATCCAAAATCACGTTTATTGATGGCGACAAAGGCATTCTGCGCTATCGCGGCTATGATATCGACAAGCTGGCGGATCAGTGCGATTTCCTCGAAGTCGCTTATCTGCTGCTCAATGGTGAACTGCCCAACAAAAACCAGAAAACCGCGTTTGACCGCAAAGTGACCCTGCACACCATGATTCATGAGCAGGCGCATTTCCTGTTTCGCGGCTTTCCGCGTGCGTCCCATCCCATGGCGATCATGGTGGGTGCGGCCGCGTCGCTGTCTGCATTTTATCATGATTCGCTGGATATTAACGTGCCGGAACAGCGAGATCTCGCAGCGTTCCGCCTGATTGCCAAAATGCCAACCCTGGCGGCCATGGCCTATAAATACTCCATCGGTCATCCGTTTATTTATCCGCAGAATGAGATGAGTTTTTCTGAAAACTTCCTGCATATGATGTTTGCCACGCCTTGCGAGAAATATAAGATCAGCCCCACGCTGATCCGCGCGATGGACAAGCTGCTCATTCTCCATGCTGATCATGAGCAAAACGCCTCGACCTCAACCGTGCGGCTGGCAGGCTCTTCGGGCGCCAATCCGTTCGCCTGTATTGGCGCGGGCATTGCTTCGCTGTGGGGGCCGGCACATGGCGGCGCCAACGAGGCGGTGATTCATATGTTGCAGGAAATCGGGGATGTGAAAAATATTCCTGAGTTTATCAAAAAGGTGAAAGATAAGCAGTCTGGCGTGAAGCTGATGGGCTTTGGCCACCGTGTTTACAAAAACTATGATCCGCGCGCTAAGGTGCTGCACGCCACCTGCCAGGAAGTGCTTGCAGAGCTTGGCCAGATTAATGAACCGCTACTGAAAATCGCCGTTGAGCTGGAGCGTATCGCGCTTTCGGATGAATATTTCATCGAGCGCAAGCTTTATCCGAACGTTGATTTTTACTCGGGCATTATTTACCGCGCGATGGGTATTCCATCCAAACTGTTTACGGTGCTGTTTGCTGTTGCACGTACGGTTGGCTGGGTGGCGCAGTGGAAAGAAATGATGGAAGATCCCAAAACCAAAATTGGCCGTCCGCGCCAGCTTTTCACCGGCAGCGCCCCACGCGCCTTTGTATCGCTGGAGAAACGATAATAATAATGGTATTACTCTATAACACCTTAGGGAGAAACTACATGTCGCATCATCAGGAAAAATCTTCGAATGTCAGTAAGCTCATGTGGTGGGCCACGCTGGTAGTCGCGGTCATGGCTGTGCCGGGTTTTGGCGTGGTGGTGGCATTCATGTCGCCCACCAGCGGTGTGCTGCAGCTTGCTGTGTTTGTGCTGGCGTGCTGGCTGTGCACTTATCTTGGCATGAAGCTAATGAGCGATCCGCGCATGGATAAGAAAATCGGCGGTAAGGACTAAATGCCTTTAGTATTTAGCGCTGGCTTCCTAAGTCAGGCTGATTGATGCCGAGCTCTGCGCAAGCAGCAGCGATATAAGCGTTGATGGCATTTTCTACGAATATGGCTCTGGCCTTATCATGTGGAAAAAATGCTTTGTGGCTGTCCACCACCCCTGTTTTAGTGCCGATTAGCCGCTCAAGATTTTCAGCTTTGCCGAGTGTTTGTGCCAATGTCTCAATTTCTGCATTTTCGAAGGAGCGCGCCTGCGCCTCACCGGCCTCATATTCCGCATCAAAGGCAGCGTTGAGCGCCTCACGCCCACGACGTTTTGCTTCCAGCGTAAGACGAACCGCGCCAGCCATCAGCCAATCAATTTCAGCACATTCGGCTGCAGGCGGTTGCCTTGCGCCTGAACGGCAATCTGAGCATTGCGAAGAAGACTTGCGAGCGATCCCTCGGTTGCAGCGCCAGCAAAATCAGCATCCTGCAGAATCGAGCGAGCCGCTTCCTGATTAGCGACGGCTGAATCAATATTCGCCGCAGCGTAATTCAGTGTTTGCAGAAATGAACCCGTCTGCGCACGCGCACGGTCAACGCGCTGCGCCGCCGCATCCAGCACCTCGAGCGAGGCACCGGCGGATTGCGCCGTGCTGACATCAATACCGGCTTCGCCAAGAAGGCTTCGCGCGGTCAGGCTATCCAGACTGAAGCTTTCAGAATCCGCTGCATCGCCCGCGCCAAGCAGGTTGGTGAGCGAAAGACTGCTGGCACCAGACAGGCTGCCATCGAGAAGTTTTTTGCCATTAAAGCTGGTACTGCCAGCGATGCGATCAATCTCCGCTGCCAGCCCCTGCACCTGACGGTTCAGCGCCTCGCGCGACTCTGGGCTGGTAGTGGGCGCTGCGGCCTGCTGAGCAATTGAGCGAATTTCATCCACGGCGCGGCGAATTTCCGCGATACCGCCATCGGCCACCTGCGCAAGGCTTGATGCCTGGGCGATGTTGCCGGAAGCCTGCTTGAGGCTGGATACTTCGGATTGCAGCTTCGTAGCGATGGAAAGTGCCGCCACATCATCCGCAGCTCGGTTGATACGCGAGCCGCTGACCAGCTGCGCAATGGCCGCCTGAAGACGACTATTGGTTTTTTGAATATTCTGCTGGGACTGGCTCCCAGTCAGGCCGCCGATGCCGGTGATCATGTATCCTCCTGATACCTCTATTGCGCTACCTACGCCCCCTCAGGCGCTTTAGTACTCTTTTAGCCTAAACCGCAAAGATTAACAAACAATTAATGTCGGCTTAATCCGCTCTATCCGCCAGCCCAACCATATCAGTAGCAAATCTATCCGGATCAAACGCATCCAGATCTTCGATCGCCTCGCCCACCCCCAGCGCATGAATGGGCAGACCAAACTGCTTGGCAAGTGCCACCACCACGCCGCCCTTAGCAGTGCCATCGAGCTTGGTGATGACAAGGCCGGTGACGCGCGCCATTTCCTTAAAAGTCTGCACCTGGCTGATCGCATTCTGGCCGGTGGTGGCATCGAGCACCTGAATGACATGGTGCGGCGCCTCAGGATCAGCCTTGCCGATGACGCTGATAATTTTCTGCAGCTCCTGCATCAGGTTGGATTTATTATGCAGTCGTCCGGCCGTGTCGATCATCAGCACATCCATGCCCTGCTCTTTGGCTGCGATGCAGGCACGGTAAGCGACGCTGGCGGGGTCGGCGTTTGGTTCACCGGTGATAATCGGCACCGCCGCGCGCTTTGACCACTCCACCAGCTGCTCCACCGCCGCTGCGCGGAATGTATCTGCCGCTGCGAGCATCACCTTCTTTCCTTCGCGCTGAAATTTCAGGGCAAGCTTGCCGATGGTCGTGGTTTTGCCATTGCCGTTCACCCCCACCACTAAGATGGTGGTGAGTGGTTGGCCACTGGCGGCAAGTGGCCTCGCGACAGGTTCTAACACTGCGGCGATTTCTCTGGCCAGAAACTCGCGCACCTGCTCAGGCGAGGTATCTTTCTCAAAGCGCTCCTTGGCCAGCTTCGCGCAAAGCTCTGCGGCAAGTTTTGCTCCCATATCAGTTTCAATCAGCAATTCTTCAAGCTGCTCGAGCGAGAGATCATCCAGCTTGCGCTTGGTGAAAATGCCCACCACGCCATCCGTGAGCTTGCTGGATGTTTTGGAAAGACCGGATTTGAGGCGGGCGAGGAAGTTCATGTCATTACCTTGTCATTGCAAGCGGAGTGAAGCAATCCGGATTCTGGCTACTGGATTGCTTCGTCGCTAACGCTCCTCGCAATGACGAATTGGTTGCACTGATAACATTCACTTCAATCACACTCCCTGCTTCACAATCTTTATCCAGCTCGACCATCGCAAAATGCTCGCTGCGGCCAAGGCGCGGCTTTTCCACCACCACCGATGCTGCCTTTCCAACTTGAGCAGAAAGCCAATGCGCCAGCTGCTTTTCACCAGCGGCGCGTAATTTCGCGGCACGCTCTTTGCGCACAGACTTGGCCACCTGCGGCATTTTCGCGGCGGGTGTTCCTTCGCGCGCTGAATAAGGAAACACATGCAAATGAATGAGCTGCAGCTCTTCTACCAGCCTGAGTGTATTATCAAACATCGCGTCGGTTTCGGTGGGAAAGCCAGCGATGATATCAGCGCCAAAGACCATGTCCGGCCTTAAGGCTCGCACTTTCTGGGCGAATGCCACGATGTCATGACGAAGATGACGGCGCTTCATGCGCTTTAAGACCATATCATCCCCCGCCTGCAGGCTGACATGCAGATGCGGCATCAGGCGCGGCTCTTCGGCGATCAATCGGTAGAGATCATCATCCACCTCCACCGCGTCAATCGAGGAAAGCCGAAGCCTTTTTAATTCCGGCACCAGCGCGAGCAGGCGGCGCATCATCTGTCCGAGTGTCGGCTCGCCCGGCAGGTCTTTGCCGTAATCACTGATATCCACGCCGGTGAGCACGATTTCATGATAGCCCTGCTCCACCAGCCGGCGCACCTGCGAAACCACCTCCCCCATCGGCACCGAGCGGGAATTACCGCGACCATAAGGTATGATACAGAACGTGCAGCGATGATTGCAGCCATTCTGCACCTGCACAAATGCCCTCGCCCGGCCATCAAACGACGCTACCATGTGCGACGCCGTTTCCTTCACCGACATGATATCATTCACGAGAATCTTTTCGTCGTCATTGCGAGCGTAGCGAAGCAATCCAGACTGGATTGCCGCGTCGCCTTCAGCTCCTCGCAATGACAAGTAACTCGCCGCCTTCAGCTTTTCTTCATTGCCCAGCACCGCGTCCACTTCCGGCATGGCGGCATAGTCTTTCGGGTGAATCTGCGCGCCGCAACCAGTCACGATGATTTTCGCCTCCGGATTTTCTTTCCGCGCACGGCGAATGGCCTGCTTCACCTGCCGCTCGGCCTCTGCCGTCACCGCGCAGCTATTAAAAATCAGCGCGCCATCCAGCCCGGCCTTGTTTGCCTGCTCGCGAATCACCTCGCCTTCATAGCTATTGAGGCGGCAGCCGAAATTATACACCTGAGCCATGCCACACCCCTTCAAACACAAACGCCACCCCGCCGGTCATCATGACATGCCCCGTGGCCTCATCCCAGCGAATATCCAAATCACCACCGGGCAGGCTAACCTTGGCGAAACGGCCGGTTAAACCTTTTTTCGCACAGGCCACCAGCGCCGCGCATGCCGCCGTGCCGCAAGCGAGCGTTGCCCCTGCCCCGCGCTCCCACACACGCAGCGCAATATGCTGCGGCGACAGCAGTTCAACGAAGCTGATATTCGCGCGCTGGGGAAAAAGCGGATGATGCTCCAGCGCCGCGCCGATCTGCTGCCAATGAATCGCCTCAGCATCTTTTACCACAAACACCGCGTGTGGGTTACCCATGCTGAGCGCTACAGGCAGTTCCTTCCCCCCATCGGGGAGAAGGTTAGGATGAGGGGGTAAGATCTGTGCGTGCCTCCCCCCCTCACCCATACCCTCTCCCCAATAGGGAGAGGGAATTGCAATCGGCAAGGCCATCACATCCACCTCCTTGGATAGTGGAATCTGCTGCCAGTCAAAAATCGGCGCGCCCATATCCACCGCCACGCGGCCATCTACTGTGCGCGTGCAGCTGAGCAGGCCGCCGAGCGTCTTGATAGCAATCCTACTACGGCCGGTTTCTTCCATCAGCCGCCATGCGATGCAGCGCGTGGCATTGCCGCAGTTTTGCGCCTGCGAGCCATCGGGATTATAAATGCGCATAAAACAATCAATTGTCTCCGCTGCGCGGGCTGATGGCTCTTCGGCCTGCTGGCTTTGCGATGGCTCGATGATAATCAGCTGATCGCAGCCAATGCCAAAGCGGCGGTCGCAGATGGCCTGAATGGCGCTCATGGACAAATGAACAGGCTTTGCGCGCGCGTCGAGCACGACAAAATCATTGCCCAGCCCATGCATTTTGACAAACGAAAGCGCCATGACCCAAAAATCCTTAAGGAAAGCGCGGCATTATAGGTATTTCAGGCGGAAATACAAAGCTTTTCAGGGTTGTCTTTCGCGCTGGCTGCCGTCTGGGCGATACCACTCCCTTGCGCGCTCCATATCCTCATGAAGCAGCTGCTCTTCTGGTTTCTTGCCGCGTCTTGCTGCCATCAGCAGCAGCGCCCCACCCATCACGACACCAGCGCCGCAGCAAACCTCAAGATTTGCCTGAGTTTGTTGATCCTGACTTGGCGCTTTCATGGCGGCCTTCTGGGCCTGCGGGGCATGCCTATCCGTGCCCGCCTGCGCCTCAAGCTGGGATGGCGCCAGCACCGCGCCAAGCGCTACACTAGCTGCGGCCATGGATCGCCTCATCGCGCCCGGCCTTCCTCGCCATCATCCTTATCCCGACGTCGCCCGGGCTTTTGAACAAGTTCCGGCCGCCCATGCGGCGGAAGCTCCTGCTCGCGGCGCAGAGGGGGCGGCGCGGATTGCCCGTGCATGGCGCCGCCCGAGCTTGCATAGGCACTGTGGGCAAATAACGGCGCCATCGGCGCAGTAACCGCCAGTGCGAGCGCACCAGCAATCACCGCTGCTGGCGGTGGCTCCCCCCGCCCGGATGGTGAGGCCTCCGGCGCAGTGAGGTCGGCGGCTCCAAGCCCATCATGATCATGAAGAATGCGTGTACTGCTGACGCGTTTTCCGTCTTTCGCACGTAGATAGGCTCGCTCAATTTTTAGCAGCAACGCGCGATCATCCAGCAGGTCGCTGGCGGAATTTTCCCAATGCGCTGCCGCTTGTTGTGGCGCAATCGTGCCGTGGCGCAGTGCCTGCGCCAGTTGCTGATCGGCATACCAGGATACAGCCTGCATCTGCTGCTTAGTAAGTATGGGGCGATGAGTATTTTGATTGGACTTAATCATGCCATCAGCATAAGGCGCTGCCGGCATATTGTGTATGAAGATTTCAAGACAATTATCCAAAAAAAAAGCCCCCGCCGCCTCATCCGGCAGCAGGGGCTTGCTTTTCATCATCGCTGTCAGGCCGCGTTTTTATCTGCCTGAATTTCTTTGCGGCGAGCGTCGCAGGCTTTTTTGAGCTCCATCAGCGCTTTGCGGGCGCGGGTACCGGCCGATTTGTTGCCGCTTTCAAACTTGGCATTTTCTTCCTGAAATACACGAACAAGTTCAATGATTTGTGCTGTCGTTTGTGACATGTGATAAAGCTCCTTGATACATTAGGTTATGGGTCGTGCCCAGTGCACGGTAGCCGCAATGAACACCGGCGGTAAAGCGTTTTTTGATGAATAATTCTTTGGATTTTTCTGCACAGCGCGATAGCAACAAACCATATTTGTGCGCTGCAGCATTATTTTATTAATATCCATTGTGCAGTGCAGCAATTTGTGGTACTATCTATTCAGGGTTAAAAAGCATTTTAGCCCACACCTTGAGGGAGGTAGGAGACTATGACGTTACACAAATTAGCTACGTTAATGGTGATTGTAGGCGCGGTGCATATCGGCCTCACGACCTTAACCGGCATGAACCTGATTGGCATGTTCGGCGGCCTTAGCCATGTGATCAACGTGCTGATTGGTATTTCGGGCATCTACATGCTGCTCGATACCTATACGACGGTTCTGAAGAAAACCGCTTAAAAAGCATCACAAAGATGCAAAACCCCCGGCTCTAGAGAGACCGGGGGTTTTTTTTATTCCACTTATACCGAAAACAGCATTGTCACAGAAAATTCGTAAAGATGACATAAAACGGTCACATTCATCTGCTACACTTTGTTTGGTACTAAGTAGCAGCCTGTACCAAAAAAAAATCAAAAAAGGCATCTTTATGAAAAAATATCTTACGATAGTAGCTGCGTTTTCGATTATTGCAGCAGCCACAACAGCCCAAGGAAAAGTCGATGATGATCACGAAAGATTCTTTCGTGATACAGTTAATTACCAAGGAACCTGTTCGTGCCGCTGGGTTCAGCAGCAATGCGGCCCTGTTCGAAGACCACCCACGGATAAACAGCTATACCCCGAACCCGGAAAATTACTATATCCATGGGATTGCGGTAGGTTTCAAAGAGATTACGACCCGATACGGCGTGATGGCATTATGTTCAGAGTACAGTGTACATTCATAGCGCGGTGGGAAAGAATTCCTCAAACCAACCCAACAGAGTGGAGAGAACTTTATCCACCAAGAAATTTCACCGTACCGCTTAACCCACTGCCGGATCCTAACGAACCGCCGCCGGATCCCAACGAGCCGTGGGGCATGAACCCTGTAAACCTCAATAATAAAGGTGCCTGTCTGGTATCATTATAAAGAATGAAAGTAAAAACCCCCGGCTCTAGAGAGACCGGGGGTTTTTTATTTCGACTCAATTAGAGCGCTTGTCCTCGCCCTTTATTACCCTTATCACCGGTTCTACTCTGCCAATCTGTCTTTTCTACCAATACGCGGTCTTTCAGCAAATCACCCCAAACTTCCTGCTGAGCCGCTGCTAATGCAGCACTAGCAAAATCCTTTTTTTGTTCCTTGTCGGCTGGAAGTTCGCCGCGTGCCTGAGCTTTTTTGAGTTCCTGCTGAGCAAGAAGCATGGCAATCTTATCAACAAACGCTCTATCTTGGTTAGCATATACTGTAATTTCTGGTTCATCAAAGTGATTTTGCTTTACCTCAAAACTAACACCTGCTCCGCTAAGCTGCCCTAGAAATTGCCCCAGCTGCCCAATTTTCTGAGCTTTTTTTTGCGACTCGATTGAAGTCATGACATTTTCTAGATCAGTCTTCATTGAGTTTGAACGCGTCCCTGCGAACGTAAGGGTGAAACTCGTCACGCCATCATATTTAAAATTCATCGCTTGATCACTATCAGACGGCGAATTGCTCTCAGCGGAAAGTGCCTTTGTGAGTGCTGCGGCAACTCGTTTACCCAGCACCTTCTGATCATCCTCCCCACCACACAAATCTGTCCGCAATGCACCAACCGTGTCGAAACCCATGACACTATTAATTCCAGCCCTTGATTGAAACTGACTCATAAAATAACGCTCCATAAAAATAGTTTATGGAGATTAACAAATAGGGGGGGTTATCAAGGAAATAAAAATGAAGGTTTTATGACAAAATTGAAAACCCCAGCATTTCAACATGCTGGGGCTTTTATTTTGTGAAGAGGAGCATTTAAGCGCAGATGGCGAATGTGTTATGTTAGAAGATTAAACGCCTGGTTGCACTTCAAATACTGGCTTAAAGCCTTCAACATGAATACTCTTCAAATCTAAGCGCGTACTGGCATGCTGAATGTCGATACCCACGACATGGCCCTCGGCGTTGTAGTCCAGAATAAGATTCTCTGAAACCTCTTCAGACTCCGTGCTGCCGCCCGGCGCAAGCCTGATATAGAGAGAGTCTGTTTCTTTATCGTAATCGAATTGCATTAATGCCTCTTTTTGCGTGTAAATGCGGTATCTAAAAACGCATTATGCACCATTTCGCCCTCGAAAACAACTCTCAGGTATTTTTGATGCTCGGAAATATAAATATAGTGCCGCTTACGGCCATCCGGCTGTAATTCCACATATTCCGGCTTCTGCCATGCCTTAACCAACCATTCGTCGCGCAAATATGGACGATCAATTCGGCGGCGATCAAAGTAGGCAGTGGTTTTCATATATAACTGATAGCACACGAAGATTAGTGGAACAAATAAAAACCCCCGGCTCTAGAGAGACCGGGGGTTTTTAATTTGTGAAGAGGAGCATTTAAGCGCAGATGGCGAATGTGTTATGTAAGATGATTCGTTTAAGCATCTCATTCTGAACCTTCAGGATCCCTGCTTTCGCAGGGATGACAAAGACAAAAAGGGCAATAAACAAAATCCTTAGAAAGGAGGTAATCCAGCCGCACCTTCCGATACGGCTACCTTGTTACGACTTCACCCCAGTCATTGACCCTGCCGTGGGCGCTTTTGAGGGCGACTTAAATGGGTTATACCGGAGAAACCGTTAGGCTGGCATGATCATGCGATTTTGGTTTGGGCCGGTAAGTGATTTGCACGTCCTGCCCTAGATCAAGTAACATTTTGAGCAAGCGGTCAATGGTGAAAGAATGGAATTGACCACGCACAACATCAGACATTTTCGCTTGTGTTGTACCGAGCAGTTTGGCGGTTTTTTGCTGGGTCAAGCCACGATCTTTCATAATGCGATGAATTTCAGCGGCCAGCTTAGCTTTAGCCTGCATTTCTTCAGCATTCTCGATGCTCAAATCAGCATAGACATTGCCTGATCCTTCGAAAAATTCTGATTTTTTAGTCATCATAACTCTCCTGAATTTCCTTGAGTCGTTGCTTAATCAAGTCCATCTCAAACTTCGGTGTGGCAATGCCATGTTTCGATTTCTTTTGAAAACAATGCAAAACCACAATTTTATCTTCGATTTTGGCATAATAGACAGCGCGGTAGGTGCCGCTATCATGCCGACTAACGACCTCCATGACCGGTATATTCTTTAGCGGCTTGGCATCGTCGTGTTTCTGCCCATCTTGCGCCAAATGCAGCGCGTAGCCTATATGCCGCTGCACCTCGGACGGAAATTCCAACAAATCTTTATAGGCACTGCGACACCAAATCAGCTTTTTGAGCATAGCTATTTATACCATGCTTGGTATAAAATAAGCAACAAAAAATATTATTATTGTCACAAAATCTTCATCATACAGCCCCCAGCGTGTAACAATCGGGTGGTATTATGTATGGCAAGCACCATGGATACCGCCCCAATCAACTTAAAAAAAGAGGGATTTATGAAAAAGTTATTTTTTGCTGCTATACTTAGTTTTATCACGATGCTAAGTGGAAGTGCTTTTGCTTCAGTATTTAATGGTAGTTGCTTTGCATATCATAGCGCCTGCCCATCTGGAATGGGATGGGATCCGAGTCCAGAAGATACGCTCAGAAGTTTGAAAGCCGGGAGCGCAGAATTTCATTGTAAAACGAATCCAGATTGTCCTTCTATTCATGTCTTCTGGCAATCTTGTGACAAAGTGAACTCTAGAATAGCTGCTGTTTCTGGAATAGCAACGCCTAGCTCTAGTAAAATCAGTGTGTCACCAAGAAACGTCATTGTGCCTGTAGCTATAATCACTTGCGATCCACTCTCTATTCAACCTGAGTTTTAATAACTTAATCACAAAAAAAACAAAAACCCCCGGCTCTAGAGAGACCGGGGGTTTTTAATTTGTGAAGAGGAGCATTTAAGCGCAGATGGCGAATGTATTATGTAAGATGATTCGTTTAAGCATCTCATTTTGAACCTTCAGGATCCCTGCTTTCGCAGGGATGTCAAAGACAAAAAGGGCAATAAACAAAATCCTTAGAAAGGAGGTAATCCAGCCGCACCTTCCGATACGGCTACCTTGTTACGACTTCACCCCAGTCATTGACCCTGCCGTGGGCGCTTTTGA
>CANHDY010000028.1 GCA_947459535.1 Rickettsiales bacterium
TGCAGTGAATCTCGAAGAGCTGATCGGCAAATTCGTATTTTCCGGCGGCGGTGTTGATAAAGACAAAGAAGAGCCAAGTCCAACCGCGCCATAATCGATGAGGAATGAGCGATGAGAGGTGATTCAAATCGCATTCATTTTCTTGCATTAACCGCGATATTCATAGCCGCGTTTTCGGTAGGCGCGCGAGCGGAAGAAGAAAAATCGCCCGAACCTAACAGCATCACGCTTCAGGGGCTGAATAAAGTAACCGGACGTACTTCGAAATTTTCCGGTCCGCTCGGCACCGTGCTGCATTTCGGCAATCTGGAAATGGTGGCGCGGCGCTGCTGGCGCGCACCGCCGGAAGAACGACCTGAGAATGCCGCGCTGCTTGAAATCTCAGAACGCAAACAGGCCGAAGCGCCAACACGGGTATTTCTAGGCTGGATGTTTTCTTCAAGCCCGAGCTTATCGGGGCCCCAGCATCCGGTTTATGATATCGCGGTGATCAGCTGCGACTACAGCAGCAAAGCAGCGACGGATGAAGCCGAGGAAAGCGCGGCAAAAGAGCCGGCTCAGCGGTGATCCGCCCCAATGGCGTCACGAAGAGTAGCAAACCCATCGCGTGCAAGCAGCGCCGGCAGCCCTTCCACGATCGAACGCACCAGACCAAAACCCTGATAGACCAGCGCCGTATATAGCTGCACCAATGAAGCGCCGGCACGTATCTTGGCGTAGGCATCGGCAGCGCTGGCGATCCCGCCAACCCCCACCAGCAGCAGACGGCCTTGCGTTAAGCGATAAAATTCTGCGAGAATGGCTGTCGATGGCGCCATCAGCGGCTTGCCACTCAGGCCGCCCTGCTCACCACGCTCGCTGGCACGCAGCGAATCTGGCCGCGCGATGGTGGTGTTGCTGATAATCAGCCCATCAAGCTGGTGGAGAAGCGCGAGATCCGCAATATCACGGCAGCCCTCCATGGTGAGATCCGGCGCCACTTTCAGCAGTAGCGGCACGCGCCTGCCATGCAGCATTTCGCATTCGCGGCGCGTTTTCATCAGTGCAGCAAGCAGCTTATCCAGCGCCTCTTGCTGCTGCAGATCGCGCAGGCCTTGCGTGTTGGGCGATGAAATATTCACCGTGACATAATCCGCCGCGTGATACACCGCACTCAGCCCCCTGACATAATCGGCGGCGGCGTCCTGGCTGTCTTTATTCTTGCCGATATTCGCACCCACCAGCCCGCGGCGCGGCGGTTGCTGATGCAGATTCCAGACAAAGCGATCCAGCCCGAGATTATTAAAACCCAGCCGGTTGATCACCGCCTCATCATCCCGCAAGCGGAACAATCTCGGACGTGGATTACCCGGCTGCGGCTTTGGCGTGACGGTGCCTGCTTCGACCATGGAAAAACCCTGCGCCAGCAATGCGCCGGTTGCTTCTGCGTTCTTATCAAAACCAGCGGCCAGCCCCACCGGATGCGCCAGCTCTCGCCCCCATGGTGTGCTTGCCAGCGATGGATGCGCGCTGAGCTTCACCGGCGGCACCAGACCGCGCGCCAGCGCCGCGATAGCAAGCCCGTGCGCCATCTCCGGCGGCAGGCGATGAATCAGCGGACGAAGCAGTGTGTAATAATCAATCATGCGCGCGAGTTTACTCAGCCGGCGCGAAGATGGAAAGGATTTGCTGCGCCTGCAGCTGCGACAGCATCACCGGCTCGCTCGCAGGGGATGGCGGCGCCTCAGCGCGCGCGGGCACAGGCGCGGGGCGAGCCGCCGTTTCCGCCGGCGCAAGCTGCCTGAGAGGAATGGCGCCACGACGCGCCTGAAGCGGGATAAAGCGCTCTTTCGCCTGCACCTGCGGCATGCGGTTAAGCGCCGCCATGTTGCGCGCCGCATGCAGCGAATGGATGGGCTGACCACGCACCTGCCCCATCGCCTGCCCTGCTTCAGCAGGATATGCCGGAAACAGAAACAGCAGCAACAATACCATCGCGGCAACAGAAGCGATGGGCGAAAAATTTGCGTTCGTCTTCGCCATAAAAAACTGCTTGAGATTGTGGGTATACATGCGCGTATGCGCAGCAATAACCATGCCACACGACATTTATTCACACGATGTACATTTTCATCTTTGAATCAAATGATTGGTGGTGTAAAACCATAGTGCTACACTATAGGTAGTAGTGTGGCGGGCGATAACCTACGGGCGATCATGGCATTGGGAGTACAAATCAAAGGTAATGCGTTGCGTCACGTCGCGCTCTGGTGCATCGCGAGTACGACATTCCTGACTCCCGTTGCCGCTGCTGCCGCTATTGACGCGCCATCATCGGAAAATCGCTATCAGCAACGGCGCGATGCTATCGCCGCCAGCGAGACGCCGCTGCCCTCTGCAGATTTGCTACTCAATCCTCAGCGTCGTGCACCGGTTAAGGCGGCCAGCGAGACGCTACGCAAAGCTGAAATACCAGCAAAGAAAGAGCTGGTGTCCGGTGCGGCCACCACTGCGCCTGCTGACACAACCACTGCGTCGCAGGCAGCTGAAGCCGCAAGCGCACCTCAGGAACCCGCAGCGCCACCGTCTGCGCCCTTGTTAGTTGCATCAGATGAGCGCCCTGCGCAAAGCGTTCAAGCATTCACCCCATTGCCCTGGCTTGTCTCCTCGTCAGATGACAAAAAAGCCGAATCATTGGCAAGCCTCTCACCATCAGCCGAAGCAGAGACGCCACTGATTGCATTGCCCGATCTATCATCTGAAACCACAGAAAAACCGGCCGCAGAGCCGCCAGCCCATGCCGCCACTTCACTGGCCACGCTATCGGCCACAGCAACAACGACAGCAACCGTAACCAATGCGAGTGAACAGACCACACCTCCTCAGCCAGCTGCACCCGCTATTCCAACAGCAAATGCGCCATCGGATCCCGCAATTCAGGCCGGCACTGGCAGCGCACCACCTGTAGCAACCACCCCACTGATAGAGAAAATAGATATTGCTCCAGTGAGTGCAACGGAGGGGGAAAAACCGCCGCATGCTGAGGCGCCCGCAGCAGAACAGCCAGTAGCGCAAGCCGCCGCCAAGCCCTACTCGCCCATGGACAGCGAGCCCGCATCAAACCTTTCGCGCGAGTCCAGCCGGATTGCCGAGCGCATCCCATCAAACCTTGATACTCCTTCCGCCCCCTCCGCTCAGGATATCACGATTGAACGCGGGCGATCGCTGAATGATGTTTCGTCGCCATCGCTAGATACCGAGGATCAAAAGCCGCCACAAAGCGTCCACCACGAATCCGCTGGTATGGATATCAAGGTCAATCAACCCAACCGCAATCTGGATCACGAGCTGGCAAAAGCCTACGACGCACTAGCAACCGGGCAAACCTCCATGGCGCTGGATCTTTACAAAAATATTCTCTCCAATGATCCGCAGAATAAGGGTGCGCTGTTTGGTTTAGCCACAACCTACCACCGAACCGGCCAGCTTGATCAGGCCAGACTATTTTATGGTAAATTGCTTGCGATTGATCCAACGCATCGTGATGGTTTGAATAATTTTCTCGTACTGCTGGCCGATGAAGCACCCCAGCAGGCGCTTGAAAAAATGGAAGCGCTGGCCAAGCGCAACCCTAATTTCAGCCCCATCCCCGCACAAATGGCAGTAATTTATCAACGTCTTGGCAATCCTGATCAAGCACTGGCGCATATGTTCCGTGCGGTAGCGCTGGCGCCTGAGAATCTGGTCTATCGCTATAATCTCGCCATCCTGCTGGATAAGCAGAAGAAATATGATGAAGCCGCGCGCCTTTATCAACAACTGATCGAGGCTGCCGGCCGCGGCATCGTGATTCCCGGTAATCTCCAGAAAATTCAGCAAAGATTAACCTTTATTAGCTCTAATAGGCAGTAAGCATCGCTACTGTTTGAGCTGATCATGGAAATCACTGACCTTCTCATCTACACCCAGAAAAACAAGGCGTCGGATTTGCACCTTTCGACGGCGAACCCGCCCATTCTGCGTATCCATGGCGACATGGTGCCCTATCAGTCCCCCCCCATGACGTCGGATGATATCAAGCGCATGCTTTACTCGGTGATGACCGAACAGCAGCGATCAGAATATGAGCGCGACTATGAAATTGATTTTGCCATTTCCTTCGGCGCGGACATGCGCTTCCGTGTCAATGCCTTCAATACGCTGAACGGCCCCGCCGCCGTGCTTCGAACCATCCCCACCCGCATTCTTTCCATGGAAGAGCTGGGCACACCTGAAGTGCTGAAAAAACTCTGCTACCTGCACAAAGGGCTGGTGCTGGTGACCGGCCCGACCGGCTCCGGTAAATCGACCACGCTGGCCGCTATGGTTGACCATATCAACGCCAATGAAGCCAAGCACATCATCACCATCGAAGATCCGGTGGAATTCGTCCACAGTTCTAAAAAGTGCCTGATCAACCAGCGCGAGGTGGGCAAAAACACAAAATCTTTTGCCAAGGCGCTGCGCTCGGCGCTGCGCGAAGATCCGGATGTGATTCTGGTAGGCGAGCTTCGTGATATTGAAACTATTCAGCTGGCGCTGACCGCAGCAGAAACAGGCCATCTGGTGATGGGCACGCTACACACCAATTCTGCGCCCAAAACCATTGACCGTATCATCGACGTATTTCCCGCCAATGATAAGGAAATGGTGCGCGCGATGCTTTCCGTGTCGCTGGAAGCGGTAATCACGCAGGCGCTGCTCAAGCGCAAGGATGGTGGCCGCATCGCGGTGCATGAAATCATGCTGGGCACACCGGCCGTGCGCAACCTGATTCGCGAAGGCAAAGTGCCACAGCTTTATTCGCTCATTCAGATTGGCAGCAAAATCGGCATGAAAACCATGAAAGACAGTGTCATGGATCTTTATTCGCAAGGCGTGATTTCGGAGCAGATTGCCCGCAGCGCACTCAGCACAAGTATCAGCGAAGAAGAAGAAGCGCTGACTCAGCAGGCAGCGGCGCCGCCTTCTGCGGCCAAACGTGCTGCGCCTGCAGCTAAATCATCACATGGCGGGTTTTAATGCTGCTCAGTGCCCACAACCTGCTTAGCGGATTTACCAAAAAAGAAGCCACAGACCTCTATCTCACCGTTGGGGCGCCGCCCTGCATACGTTACGGCCACCACATCGAGCCTCTCCACGCAACGAAACTCACCGAGGAACATATTCGCTCATTCCTGAAGGAAATTGTCAGCCAGGATGTGCTGGATGAGTTTGATTCCACCCTTGAGTACAACACCGCGATTGACAGCGCACAGTTTGGGCGGTTTCGAGTGAATATGTTTCGCCAGCGCCAGCATACGGGCGCCGTGCTGCGCAGAATACGCACCGATATCCCTTCCTTTGCATCGCTGGGACTTCCTGATCTTTACAGTGAGCTGATCATGGAAAAGCGTGGGCTCATTTTAGTGGTTGGCCCAACGGGATCAGGTAAATCGACCTCACTAGCGGCCATGCTTGAGCATCGCAATAAACATGGCTACGGGCATATTGTGACCATCGAAGATCCGGTAGAGTTTGTTCTGGAACACAAGCAGTGCATTATCACCCAGCGCGATGTCGGGATTGATACTTATTCGTTCGGTATTGGTCTTAAAAATACGCTGCGCCAGACACCGGACGTGATTGTCATCGGCGAAATTCGCGACAGAGAAACCATGGAACATGCCATCAATTTCTCAGAAACCGGCCATTTGTGCCTTGCCACACTCCACGCCAATAACGCCAACCAGGCGATTGAACGTGTGATCAATTTCTTTCCCGAAGAAAAGCACAAACAAATATTACTGAACCTGTCGCTGAACCTTAAAGCGATTCTTTCGCAGCGCCTGCTGATGAACCTGCAGCAGACACGCACCATCGTGCTTGAGATTATGCTGAATCAAGGTTTCATTAAAAATCTGATTCAGGAGGGGCGCATTAAAGAGCTCAAAGAGCAGATTGAAAAAAGCCGCGATCAAGGGATGCAGAGCTTTGATCAGGCGCTACTTGATCTTTACGTTAATGGCACCATCAGTGAAGAGACGGCTCTTGCAGAATCCGACAACCCCGCCAACCTGAGGCTGGCGATTAAACAGCACGATATCAGCCACAGGCAGGGCCCTTACCGCACGCTGCTCAGCGATCTTAACATCGACAGCAAACAACAGTTCTAGGTTAACCAGCGCTCAGCCCTAACGCTGCTGGATTGACTGCAGAAATGCTTTTTCGAGCGAGCTGTCGCCGTAGCGCTGCTTGAATTCAGAGGGTGTGCCCACAAAAAACAAATCGCCCTGGTGAATCACACCGATACGATCACAAATTTCATCAATGTCCGAAAGGATATGCGAGCTGAAAAAAATCGTGCGACCCTGATCACGAACCGATAGCAGCATCTCCTTAAGCTTGATGCGCGCGCTGGGATCCAGGCCACTCATCGGCTCATCGAGAATCAGCAGACGTGTTTCTACCAGAAACGCGCCCAGTAACCCCAGCTTCTGCCCCATGCCCTTGGAATAAGACCCCACACGCATGGCCAGAACATCGGGGTTTAAATCCAGCCGCTGAGCGCCAGATCTGGCTTTATCAAGATCAAGCTTTTTTCCATAATAAGAAAGCGCCAATGTCAGATATTCCAAGCCTTTGAGGTAACGTGACGGCTGGAATTTTTCCGGCAGGTAAGAAATGTGACGCCGCGATTCAATCGCTGTGGAGGGGGTGCCAAAGATATGAATGGATCCCTCCCGAATGCGTATCAGATCCAGAATTGACTTAATCATGGTCGTTTTGCCAGCGCCGTTGAGCCCAATCAGGCCGAATACCTCTCCTGGCACGAGATTCAAATTGATCTGGCGCAGCACCGCCTGCTTACCATAGCTCTGACTCACGGCTTGAATGGATAGTGGGCTGTCACTCGTCATGTCGGCTCCTGAACAATTATGGTGCTGCTGGTGCTGATGCTGCTGGTGGTGCAGCAGGTTTTTCTTCGGTTCCAGAAGTATCACCAAGCCGTCTATACGCCCCAATCAATCCGCCAAGACCCTGACCTGAAGAAGACTCATCAGAAGCTGACGGATCACCCTCCGGTGGGTTGCTGTCTGCGTCCTGTTCATTCGCAGATTCTGGCGGTATCAGATTAACCTGTGTATCGACTGTAACCGGTTTTACCTTACCTTCCAGCACGCGCATAACGTAAGAAGAAAAGGTCTGGTTTGGTCGCAGCGAAAATCTTACTGCAGCACCGTTACCCATGACCTTCACGTCTTCGCCGCGCGGCACGTTTTTCCATATTTCCATCACTTTCTGGCTGTCTGCCGGTCGCCAGATCAGCTGCACGGAGTCCTGATTAATCGCCTCAACTTTGAGATCCGAATGCTCGCTGGGTGTTGCTTGCGTTATTTTCTGGCCGTTCACCCACACAATCCAGTTATCTTCTGCATGGTAAACAAGCGATTCCAGATAGAACTGCGGATATTGGAAATAGCGCGTCGTCTCAGGCGTTTGTTTGATGTTGCTGAGCTTACTGAGAAAATCTTCTTCATCAAACTCATCCGTTATCGCCTTTCCCTGAAAATTTCGGCGATACACGTTGATCGCGTAATTCAGATTACGCAGCTGTTCAGGCGAAAAGAACAAGCTTCTGGTAATGGCTGGTGCAGCTACAGCCTGCGGCGACTGCTCAGCCACACTTGCTGCACCGGCAGGTGGCGACGAAGTGGGTGTTGGTGAATTGGCAGGTGCTGGCTGTGATGGTGGCGGTGTAATCACAGGCGGCGGCTCTACCTGCGCCTGCGCAACTGAAATCAGGCCGCAAAAAAGCATGGCCGGCAGTAAGGTGCTGCTGGCGAGAAAGCGGGACATGCTGGTGCGACTCTGTTTCATCAACGCCGCCTTCTGGGACGCTTGTTTGACTCACTCTGACGCTTGAGCTCTTCAGGGTCTGTCGGCTCAATTGCATACCAGCGAATCCGAATGTCACCGCTTATCAGATCGTAACTTCCTTCCTTGGTAATCGTGCGCAATATTTCATCATTAACATTATTTTCACGTGTCATGCGCAGTGCGGTAAAACTGATCGCACCGGGAAAATCTTTTTTCATTTCCTTCATCATGTTCACGATGTCGATATCGCTGATGGCCTTAAACTCAAACGCGCCTTCGCGTAGGGCAATGATGTTGGTTTTTCGCTGATACTTGGCGGGATCCAGTGTTTCAGTCGCACGCTGACTGGTAAATGCCCTGTAATGGAGGTTGAAGCGATCTTCGTATTCTCTGAATTTAACGGAGAGTATGCCCGTGTTATGCGACAACATGTCAGCATTATAAAGATTCAGTACGGTCTGATATAATTCCTGATTATTCTGCAGCCTGATATATTTCTCACGCAGCCCGTTGGTTTCGTTGCTCACCATGATGACCTCGCCCTCGAGAGCGGCCTTGGCGGACGACTTTTCTTCCTGGATGGACTGAAGTGTGTAGGTGAGTCCGCCCAGCACGGTCAGCACACCAGCGGCCACAGCTGATTCCAGAATCAAACGCTTTTTAAGCAGCTGGTGCTTCATGGTGTCCCCGCTGCATTTGCCCCGGGAGGCGTCTGCGCTGCAGTCGCTGGAGGACGCGCAGCCGGCATCACCAGCGGCCCAACGATGGTGATTCTTTCTTCCACACGCGCATCGGCTGATGCTGTGGGTGCCTGCGATTCTGATTCATTTCTTGATGCACGACCACCTTCCAGCCGGCGATTCTGCTCAAAGGCTTTGGCTTGTTCTATCAGTTCCTTGTCTGCAATAATTTGATAGCCGGGCAGTTGTGCGCCAAAATCGTTGATGATTTTGTTGATCACCACTATGCGTTTTTGCGTGTCACTCACAAGGCCGGGAAGCTCGATGGTGAGATTCACCAGAATCCAGCGGCTATCTTGCCCTGGCGCCGCCATCGGCGGAGCAACAGCAGCGGCGCCAGGCGCTGACGTTTCCCCCCCAACAGCTGGTCTGGTCTGGCTGATCTGCCAATCAATTGATTTCAGGGCTAATGGAGGTGTTATCAGCGGTTTGAGTTTTTCTATGAACTCAAACGGATCACCCGCCTCTGTACCAAGCTGCTTGTAAAGATCAATCAGATCTGTTGCTTTTTCCACATCGAGATTGGTGCGCTTGATTTCCTCACGAAGCGCCGTCAGCGTGCGCTGATTCGCGGCTTTATCTCCGGTCAGTTTTTCAATGTCCCCATCCATCGAGACAATATCGATGGCAGACATCATTGACAGCCCAAGCATACCGACCACCATCAACGAGGCAACCAACCGCTGGATGGTCAACAGCTGATAATATTGGTTTACTTTTTTGAACTGCGGAACGTCCAGCGGTAGAATATGCTTTCTGTTGGAGCCAATGAGCGCCGCCAGCAGCACATCGCCGAACTGATCGGTTGGCTGAGTGGCGCCTTCAATGCCAAATTTCTGCGAAAGTTCGTACGGTGTGTAGCTTTGCACCGTGCTGGCACCCAGCTTGCGACAATCAACAGCCTGCTTAATGGCTTGCGAAGCAATCAGCACCACCTCAAGGCCGGATTGGGCGTTGAACGAAAGACGCTTCATGTACTCAATCGTTGATAGCATCTCCTGCTCAATGCTACCGGCAACAACTTCCGGGTTTGCATCGGCCAGAGGCTGCGCAAGACGTGTTAGCACCATGCGTCCGTGGCGTAGAATGACCTGCCTGAACCCCCCCACCTTGTTATGGCTGACAAAAAATTTCCACTCTGGCTTTGGATCTTTTTTCTTGATGCCGCGAATCTTATCCAGCTCACGCAGAATCTGCTCGACCTCCACCGATACCAGGCGGATCCCTTCAAAACGGTTCGGCAGCGACTCTGCAAAATCCAGCCACAGGTTCAGCTGCGGGCTGCGCTCCTGCGCGATCATCATGAAGTTCCAGTCTTTGCGACCCGTCTTCTCGCGGCCAAGCACCAGCGCGCCCTTGATATCATTGCCGCCAAAGTCACGATCCAGCCGGCGCTTGATCAATTTCCCCACGCCAAGACTACTGACAGGTGGTAGCGTCTGCTGCACATAAGATTGATCCATACTATCAATCACCATCATGAGCGGCGCCTTGCTATCGCTCTGCATCGCCTGCCGGAATTCCTCTAAGTTCTGCTCGCTTGCATCTGGTACAAAGTGGCGACTGATAACCGACTTGCCGCGCAGATGGATCAATATGGCGCCCTCATCCCCCAGAAAAAGGACAAAGCGCGCGCCTCTGCGACCTTGAAATGTTCTGGCAGATGACGATGATGGTTCGCTTCGGGCAGTTTGCTGCGCCGATTGGTTCTGTGGTTTTTTAAGAGTAAATTTCAGCACCACGCTCTATCCATAATGAATCCGGATTCTAGCGAGCACGTTCCTGTTTTTCAATGCAAAACGGTTAGAACTTCATCTTGCTGAACGATTCATAGAGCGGACCGAAGACGGCTGCAATCACCCAGAAAATGATAATCCCCATCACCACCGTCAGCGCCGGCTGAATCATCCCGACCATCGAATCCACGGCATCATTCACTTCTCGGTTATAGAAGAAGTTGATGTTCTCCAGCGCTTCCGACATGTTGCCGCTATCTTCGCCGACCTTGAACATGCGAATCACAAGATTGGGAAAATGATTTGAAATACGCAAGCTGCTGGTAAGAGAATTACCTTCCATCACATTGGTTTTCACCATATCGATAGATTCACGCAATACGCGGTTGCCCACCACACCTTTGGCTGCTTCCAGTGAGTCAAGAATATCGATACCGCTATTAAACATCACCGAAAAAAAGTGGGTAAAGCGCGCCATGTCAATTTTGCGAATCACCGGGCCAATCACCGGCATACGCAGCATGATCGCATCAATCCGATAAGCAAATCCTTCTGATATTCGGTAGGCAGCAACCAGAAGAACAACCAGCAACGTTGGTGTGCCCAGAATATAATACCAGTAATTCTCAAATGCGTAGGACACCGCAATCAGCGCGCGTGTATGCAAGGGAACCTCAAAGCCCTGCGATATGATGAAATCAACGAGCTTAGGCACCACGGCCATCATAAGTACCGTAACGACAAGGCAGATGACGATGATCAGCGCAATCGGGTAGCGCGTGGCTTTTTTCACCTTGCGGCGAATTTCGGATGACCATTTAAGGTGATCACTCAGATGGCTGAATGACTCCGATAGATTTCCGGTTTTCTCCCCGGCGGCGATCAGGCCCGTAAAGACATCATTAAACACCTTGGGATAGGCCGCCAGTGCCTTGGAAAGAATATTACCGTTTTTTACCGCTTCATACACGCCAGTCAGTACGTCTTTCAGCTTAGCAGACTCGGTTGAATCACGCACATCCGCGAGCGCGTCATGCAGGGGAACCCCTGCGCGATCCAGCTGCTCAAGATGCATGCACAGAATAATCATGTCTTTAAGCTTAATGCTGCCGAAACGCGATGGTCTTCTGGCCATCACCTCTCTGGCATCAATCAGCTCCAGACCGAGCTGCTTGAGGCGAGCTTCTAAATCCAGCTCGTTATCCGCCACCACCACGCCGCGCATCTTGCGTCCAAGATCGTTGATTGCAACATAGTTGAAGGCGGGCATATCAGAGCCTGTCGGTCAGATCGATGGTGTTAATCAGTTCACTTAAGGTAATTTCACCAGCAAGCACTTTATTGATGCCGTCCTGCTGCATGGTGATAAATCCATTCGCGAGCGCATAATCCATCATCACTTTGCGTGTGGCATGCGTTGCAATCAGCTCATCCATGCCGCGGTCAATGCGCAGTATTTCCACAATCGCGGTGCGGCCTTTGTATCCTTTATGGCTGCATTTTTCACAGCCCTTGGCTTCGTAAATCTGCGGTTTTTCTGATTCACTGACGCCGAGCACCCTGCACTCTTCCGGCGTTGCGGCGCGTGGCTGCCGGCAATGCTGGCATAGCTTGCGCGCCAGGCGTTGCGCCAGACAGCCAATCAGCGAGGTTGAAAGCAGATGCGCCGGCACCCCAATATCGCCCAGCCTCGGAATAGCGCCCAGCGCATCATTGGTGTGAAGTGTGGTATAGACCTGGTGGCCGGTAAGTGCCGCGCGAACAGCCATCAGCGCGGTGTCTTCATCGCGCACCTCACCCACGAAGATAATATCAGGGTCCTGACGCATCAACGATTTGATACCGTTGAGAAAATCCATGCCCGAGCCTTCGCGAACATTGCTCTGACGAATGAGCGGCAGCTGGTATTCCACCGGATCTTCCAGCGTCATGATGTTGGTGTCGATGTTATTGATATAAGAAAGAATTGAATAGAGCGTAGTGGTTTTACCGCTACCGGTGGGGCCAGTGACAATGATGATACCTTCCGGGCGCATCAGTAGTTTTTTAAGAACATTGATATTGTGATCCGAAAAGCCGAGATGCTCGAGCGGGACCAGCGATTTTGCCTTGTCGAGCAAACGCATCACGATATTCTCGCCATGCACGGTAGGCTGCGTGGCAACACGAAAATCCACATCACGTCCAAGCACATTGTAGGATATGCGGCCATCCTGCGGGTTACGGGTTTCGGCAATGTTCATCCCCGACATGATTTTAATACGCACCGCCATGGCCGACCAGTAGTCGCGGTGAAAAGAACGCACCTGCACCATCTGCCCATCAATACGGTAGCGCAGACGGAGAAACGTGCCCTCCGGCTCGAAATGAATATCGGAAGCGCCCTGCTTGATCGCATCCACCAGCAGCGCATTCACCAGGCGCACCGTAGGATTAACATAACCCTCCTGACGGCCATCAAGCTTACTGGTATGGTCGCGGATGCCGGTTTCAATTTCTTTTAAAATACCATCAACCGAAATCTCATAATCATAATATTGGTCGATCAGTTCAAGAATTTCCGAATCGGTACAGTAAATTGGTACAATCTTGGCATTTCGCGGCATGTGCCGTCGCACCTGGTCAATCGCCAGTACGTTATACACATCCGCCATGGCCAGCTGCAGGGCATCATTTTTATAACTGACCGGAATCACCTTGTGACGCAGCGCAATGTCTTTTGGCACGCGGCGCACCACAGCCGCATCAAGCATGGTGGATTTAGCATCAAATTTTTCTGTCCCTGACGATTCTGCCAGCACCTCGCCAAGCGCAGATTCGGTGATAAACCCCATCTCAACGAGTATCGCACCCAGCAGTTTTTTGGTGTTTTTCTGCTCCGTGAGGGCAATCTGCAGCTGATCCGGCGAGATCAATCCAAGGCTGATGAGTTTCTCACCCAGCCGCATGGGGGGCTTAGCGGGTTTGTTAATATTGGCAGCATCATCCATACCAGTCTCTTGTAGCACAACTTGTGTCATGCCGACCTGGTCTGATGTTGATTCTGGTGGGGATAATTTGCCAGATTTCATAGGTGATTCGAAAAATAAAGAACGTCTGCGGGTGCGGTTAAACACAGATTGCTACAGCTTGCATTACAACGAAGAAAGATTGATTTTGGGTTAACGTATTGAACGTTAATTATTTTTATGAAATATGGCCGCCCCTGCTCTCAGGCGGCATTTTGCCTTAAGCTAAGCTGTTTCAGGCAATGATCAATCCAGCATGCTGTGAGCTTTTCCGCCAGCGATTGCTGCGACAAGCGGTCGCGCAGATGCGGCCACGATACCAGATCCAGCGGCTGATCCTGATTAAAACAGGAATAAACATAGCTTTCCCTGCCGGTTGCGGGATCGACATGCTTCTGCACACATTGCGCACAGATTTCCTTCATCATGCACTGCATCGGGGAATTGATAGAGCCGATGGCAGTGTGGGCGGGATTCAGAAATGGTTTAAGTTCGTGGTGGCGAGCATGTGCGACTGCGGCCATCATGCGGTCAGAGCCGATGACAACCATGTGGTTGATAGCCTGGAGCGCAAGGAAATCTGAGCCCGCGATTGTTTTTTCTGCGTAGGCCTTGATAGCCTCCACGATATTGCCTTGAAACGCCATATCCTGAGGGCGGCGCGGCGAAAGCAGCGCTTCGTCGCAGCACCACACCACCTGATCTGCCGCGGCCTCGATGTCGTCTATTTTGTAGCGGTCGACGGCCTTTTTATAGCCGGCAAAGTAAAGCACCTTGCAGCCTTGCTCGCGCATCGCTTTGCCGATGGAAAAGAGCACAGCATTACCCAGCCCGCCGCCCACCAGCAGCACATTTTCACCTTTCGGGATATGGGTTGGCGTGCCGGTGGGGCCCATCAGCACCACGGGTTCGCCGGGTTTCAGGTAGGCGCATAAATCCGAAGAACCGCCCATCTCGAGCACAATCGTGGCAAGCAGCCCGCGCTTTTTATCCACCCATGCGCCGGTCATGGCGAGGCCTTCCATCGCAAGAGTGGTTGGCAGTTCGCCGCTGCCGGTTCGCAGCGCGTTTGCTTCAAAATTCTGCAGGCGGTAAAACTGACCGGGCTGGAAATTTTCTGCCGCCAGCGGCGCGTGCACCACCACCTCGACAATATTTGGCGTCAGGCGGCTGACCGCATGAACCACCGCGCGTAGCTGCTGGTTCATACGTTGTAAAAACTCCTCGGCGTTTGCTGCATTTGTGGCCGGGCGGCGCTCAAGCACCGCGCTCACCGCCGGATAGCCCTGCTTGGCGCTGGCCATGGCCTTGACCACATTCCCGGCAAATGACGGGTGCAGATCGCCAAAAAAGCTGATAGCGCGCCCCTCCTCATCCGCCGACATCAGCACGCGCGGCTCATCAGGTTTACAGCTGCGCTCCGGCGAGACAGGGTTTCCCGCAGCATCCACCGCGCGGAAATACTTGCCATCGAGCGAAAAACTTTCAGGCGCTTCGCGCGCAAGCACCGTGTTGGGGCTGGTTCCAGCGGCGATCAGGATAGATCGTGCTGGTAGTGTCACCACATCCCCGCGAAAGCGGGGATCCTGTAACTTAATCGCAGAGGCAGCACCAAACTCATCCAGCTCAACGCACGCAGGCTCATAGTTTTCTGCAATGAAAATGCCCTCTTCGAGTGCTTTTTCTACCTCTTCATGGTTCAGGCGATAGCTTGGCGCATCAATCAAACGTTTGCGATAGACCAGCTTCACACCGCCGAATCGATCCAGCAGCGACCACACATCCGGCGCTGACTTTTTCTTTTCCTCGCGAATCTGTTTCGCGTGCGAAATGAATTCTTCGGCAATCAATGCATCTTCCCTGCTCCAGCTGGCGCGCACCGCCTGCTCGCCGCGCTCGGCCACGAGCGCCTCATAGCGCGCAAGGAATTTTTCGACCTGCACCGGATAATAGGCGAGAATCTCGGTTGCCGTATCAATCGCGGTCAGGCCGCCGCCAATCACCACCGCCGGCAAGCGCACCTGCAGGCTGGCGATGGAATCGCGCTTAGCGGCGCCGGTCAGCTGCAGCGCCATCAGAAAATCCGAAGCGGCGCGCACGCCGCGCGCCATTGCACCGGGAATATCCAGCAAGGTCGGCTTGCCCGCGCCCATGGCAAGCGCCACATGATCAAACCCCAGCTGCCACGCCTGCTCGGTAGTGATGGTGCCGCCAAAACGCACCCCGCCAATCATGGCGAACTGCCGCCGGCGCTCGAGCAGCAGGCGGATGATTTTGAGATAGTTTTTATCCCAGCGCACGGTGATGCCATATTCCGCCACGCCGCCAAACCCGGCAAGCACGCGCTCATCCAGGGCTTCGTAGAGCTCATGGCTGTGCTTAATCGGCGTAAATGACGTGCGCGAACCATCGGGCGACACGCCGGACAGCGATGCTGGCAGCGGCTCGATTTTAAGCCCATCAATACCAACCACCGTGTGGCCGTCATTCATCAAATGATGTGCGAGTGTGTAGCCTGCTGGCCCAAGCCCGGCCACCAGCACACGCTTGCCGCTGTCTGGCTTTGGCAGCGGGCGGTGAATATTCAGCGGGTTCCAGCGGGCAAGCAGGCTGTAGATTTCAAAGCCATAAGGAAGGCTTAAAATATCGCGCAGCACGTGGGTTTCGGCCAGCGGAATATTGACTGGCTCCTGCTTCTGGTAAATGCAGGATTTCATGCAATCATTGCAGATGCGGTGGCCGGTGCCAGCACACATCGGGTTATCCACCACCACCACTGCCAGCGCGCCCAGCGGCACCGCTTCGGATTTCAGCTGGTTCATCTCTGAGATTTTTTCTTCCAGCGGGCAGCCCGCAAGCGTGATGCCGAGGGCGTTCTTTTTAAACGCGCCGTCCTTTTCTTTCATGCCCTTGCTGCAGCTATCCTTGCCCTGATGATGGCAGATGATGCAGTAATGCGTCTGATCCAGCGCATGTTTTAAATGGCCGCCATCATCGGTGAGTTTAAAGCCGTCGCGCACGCGCTGTTTGTGTTTAGGCAGGCGCATGATAGTGACGCCATCCACCTGCTCGCTTTCCACTTCGACCAGATGCTCGGGGTCAAGTTTTCGCGGCTGCTTAAACAGCAGGCCGCTTGCGTGTTTTTTCTGCCCTGCCTCGGAATAAAGCGCCCAGCACGCATAGCGCGCGGCCACCTCCAGTAGCGATTTATGCTGCTCTTCCTGCTCAAGCCAGCCCATCACGATCTTGGCAAAAGAAAGCTCCAGCGTTTCGGTGGTGGTGTGGGGAATGGGAAGCATGGAAAGCAGCATCTCGCCATCTACCCGGGCAGCCTCCTCCACTTTCATTACTTTTGCCGCGCGGCGCTGCACAAACAATCGCTTGCAGCGATACAGCGGCGCCAGCGCATGGTGGCGATCCGCAAGCAGGCGCAGCTCCTCTTTCACGCCAAAAAGCTCGGCAATAAAGTCTTCAGCAAAAGGCGCAAGTTCGATCAGCAGCTGCGAGTGGTCTTTGCCCTCCAGCGCCTGTGGCGCGGCGCGCGCGGCGAGCAGGCGATTATAGAGCGCAAGGTCGTGCTGCTTCAGCGCCGCCACAAAAGCACCATCGAGCCTTACCAGCCCCGAATGCTGGTAGAGATCCTCAAAACTCAGCTGGTAGCGGTCAAGGTTCATGGTAGTCGCGCGTGTTTTTCAATATAGCTGCAGAGCATATCTATGGCGTTTTGCGCGTTCATTGCCTCGGTGTCAATCACCAATTCGGCATCCTGCGGGGGTTCATAAGGCGCGCTGATGCCGGTAAATTCCTTGATAGCACCCTCTCTGGCGCGCCGGTAAAGCCCCTTGGCATCACGCTTCTGGCACGCTTCAAGCGAGGCGCTGACATGCACCAGATGAAACCGCGAAGGCGCCGCCGAGCGCGCGCTGGCGCGATCTTTGGCCGTGGGAGAAATGAAAGCAGCAATGGTAATCAGCCCGGCCTCGGCCATCAGCGCCGCCACCTCGCCGCTTCTGCGAATATTTTCGCTGCGATCCTGCGGCGAAAAGCCAAGGTCGCGGCAAAGACCAGCGCGCAGGTGATCGCCGTCAAGGATTGTCACCTGATAGCCCTTATCAAACAGCCGCCGCGCGGCGCCGCTTGCCAGCGTGGATTTGCCGGAAGAAGATAGCCCGGTAAGCCACACCACCAGCCCCTGATGGCCAGATTTTGCTTCGCGCTCAGCGGTGCTGATGGGCAGGCTGGCGGCGTGCAGATTTGAGGATTTGGGCATCTGGTTTGTCGCGCGCAGATCCGCAAAGCCGTGGGTGGCGATGGTGCCGCCGCCCATCATCACACCGCCGCGGATAATCGCCATTCGGCCAAGGCTGCTCGGTGCGTCTTCCAGCGCCAGCAATTGGCGTGTGCGCAGCACGATTTGAGCTATCTCGCCGTAAGCAACCTGCTCGCCGCCCGGCGCTGATGCCTGCGACATCGCATCATGACGTTGCTCGATGGCGGTGATGTCAGCGCTGGTTCTTGCGGTTCCAATCTCGATGGTGATCGTCTCGCCCAGCGCAAGCGGCGAACCGCCCAGCCAGAAAATACGCGCGCGAAAACGGTTACCCACCAGCGGCGGCGCCTTATCGCAGGTCAGCACCATGCCGCGTTCGGCCAGCACCGGCTCAGCCAGCGTGATCACCACCGCTTCGCCAGCGGCGGCGCTGCTGGCGGCCTTTTCTTTCGGCCAGCTTTCAATGCTGGCGAGCGTCGCGCGCGCGCCGGAAGGAAGCAGGGTGAGCGCCTCGCCCACGCGCATCTGGCCACGTGCGACACGCACCGCCAAGAGCCGCTTATCTTCACGGCGATACACATCCTGCACCAGCGCGCGCAGCGGCGCTTCGCTCGGCAGCAAATGGGGCGAGAGCGCAAACATCGCATCAATGAGCGGCTCGCCGCGATACCATGGCATGTGTGCGGATGGCTGAGTGAGACCCTCGCCGCTTTGCGCCGCCACAGGGATGGCCGCTGCCACCGAAAGCCCTGCCTGCTCGCCGTAAGCAGTCATTTGCTGCACCAGCTCGCGGTAGCGCGCCTCCTGATAGCCTACCTTATCCATTTTATTGACGACCAGTATAAGCTGGCGGATACCAAGCAGCTGAAGCAGCAATGTGTGGCGGCGTGTCTGCTCGCTGATGCCCTCCGCCGCATCGATCACGAGCAGCGCGCCATCGGCCGCATGCGCGCCGGTAATCATATTTTTGAGCAGTTCGTGGTGGCCAGGCGCATCCATGAGCGTGATCTGGCCGCGCGGGGTTTTCAGCACAATATGCGCGGTCTCGAGCGTAATGCCCTGCGCACGCTCCACGCGCAGCGCATCCATCACAAATGCCCATTCAAACGGCATGCCACGCGCCGCGCAGGATACGCGTACCGCCTCAATTTTTTCTTCAGGCAGCAGCCCCAGCGCCTGCATCAGCCGGCCGATCAGGGTGGATTTTCCGTGGTCGACATGCCCTGCCACCACCAGCTTGAGAGAAAGAAAATCCATCGCTGATTACTGATTCAGACCATCAAGCGACTGGGTAATGCGGCGCACATCTTCGGCAATCAGATCGCTTATCTGTTTTTTTGTGGCATCATCGCAGCGCTCATCCTTCATCGCATCCGCCAGCATGTTCTGCGCAAGCCCATGCAGCACGCCCGCATAAGCCACCTGCACATCGCTTTTCATGTGGCGGCGCTGCTGCTCGAGTATCAGCTGGTAGCGCCCCTGCCATGCCACGCCGCACCACTGCGCAAGGCCAGACTCGCCGCCCTTATCGATAATGTAGTTCGCCTGCTCGCGGGTGATCGGCATGGTGGTGCGCTCGCGCTCGTCTTTGGGCTGAACCGGCTTTCCCTCTGAATTCACTGCTTTGCCCCAGAAGCTTTCCAGCGTGAGTGTCATCATGTGGTTTTTTTCCTGCTGGGAAAAAAGATCCGCGGCCATGGCGAGGGTGGGCATAAGTAGCGGTAGTAGGAAAAAGAATTTCTTCATGATCGATCCTTATGATTGCATGGATCCCCCTTCGCTAAAGCTTCGGAGGATGACAGGAGCCTAGCGCAGCGAAGCTGCGAAGGTTGCTGTCACATATACCCCTGCTCGCGCAGGCGTTCAAATGCTGTTTCATCCTCATCGCTGCCCATCGGTCTGCCCGCGCGTTCGGGCTGGAGGGTGCGGTCAAGCTCGGCGATGATGGCTGAAATGCTACTTGCCTCGCTGGCCACCGGCCAGGTGATGCCGCGCTCGCCCAGTGAGCGGAAGCGCATCATCCTGCCGCCAAAATCGCGCCCTTCAAGCTGGTGATAAGGTTTGGCGAAATATAACGATGAAACAGGAATGTTTTCGCGCTCGATATAACGCCAGATATCCAGCTCCGTCCAGTTAATCAGCGGGTGAATTCGCAGGCTGCCGCCTTCTGGCGGCTGCCAGTTATGATACCCCCAGAATTCCGGCGGCTGTTCTTTAACGTGCCAGCTGCCATCGCGGCCGCGCAGCGAGACATGGCGTTCTTTCGCCCGTGTTGGCTCTTCATCGCGGCGAATGCCAGCAATCACCGCATTAAAACCATGCGCCTTGACCGCCTCAGCAAGCCCGAGTGTTTTGCGCGCTGCCACACGCGCTGATGCTGGCAGGGTGGGATCCGTATGTTCCAGCGGAGGGCAGTGCGGCGCCAGCAGCGAGAGGTTCCATTCGTTCTGATAACGCTCTCTGAAGGCATAAACCTCGTCAAACTCGAGGCCGGTATCGCAGTGCAGCACCGGAAACGGCACGCTGCCCAGAAATGCTTTGCGCGCCAGATGCACCATCACATTGCTGTCTTTGCCACACGACCAGAGCATCACCAGCTTCAGGCCATGCGCCTTCGCCTCGCGCAGCAGGGTGATGGCCTCTGCTTCCAGCTGCGAAAGCCGGTTCATGCCGCGTCCGCAGACAGTGGCCGGGTGCGATGATCGTAATCGCCAAACGATTCGTCTGCCATACGCTCTGCTGACCAGCTGGCAAAAAGCGGCTCCAGCACGGCAGCAAGGTCGCTCAGCGGCAAGCGGCGCGCAAGCAGCGTATTGATGCGGTTGCCGGCCGGGCTGCCGCCAACATAAAGATCGTAAAGACCTGGCGCCACCCCCACCAGCCCGATTTCCGCAAGCCGAGCCGCCGCGCAGCCTTTATCGCAGCCCGAAACGCTCACCCGCGGCGAGACACCGTGAAGACCGCAGCGCTCCATCACCTGCTCCAGCTCACCAAGAATGACCGGCAGCACACGCTCCGATTCTGCTTTTGCATCAAGGCACAGAGGCAGCGCAGCGCAGCCCGTCAGGGTCGATTTCAGGCAGTGGCCTTCATGCACCGGTGCCACGCCATGGCGGCGCAGCTTATATTCCACCGTGATACGATCTTCTTCACGAATACCGGCGAGCACCAGATGATTCTGGGGCGTCAGATGCAGCGTCAGGTCGTGCTCGCTCAGCACATCGCTCAGGGCAATCTGGAGCGCTTCGCCATCATGGTTGGTAATACGGCCAGCAAGCAAAGGCAGTTCAACGCTGCTGGTGCCGTATGGCTGAAGCTGCCAGCCATAGCTGAGCCGGACAGCTTCTGCGCGCCACGCTCGGGGCGGCTGCAGCGGCGCCATTAAATAGTGCTGCATGGTTTGGCAGACCCAGCCAGCACCCGCGCTTTGTATCATCTCACTGAGGCGGCACTGCCCCTGCCCTTCACGCGGGCCATGATCACGCCAGAGCTTAACCAGCGCTTCGATGGTACGCATCAGCTCTGGGCGCGGAACATACGCAAGCGGAGCGGCCAGTGTAGGCGGATCCGCCAGATGACCGCCGACCAGCAGGTGATAGCCAGCAAGTTCAGCACCTGCTGCATCCGCCACCAGCACAATATCCGCGCCCAGCGCAGCGCCCGCAAGTTCTCCTGTGGTCATGGCCATAGTAAGCGGGGATGGCAGATAGCTTCTGCCATATAGCGGCTCGGGATTGACGTCGCCATGATCGTGCTCCGGCTCGCCATACCATAATTCGCGATATGCCGTCGTTTTCGGTAGGCGCAGCGATTCCAGCAAAGCGGCATCAGCGGCAATATCCGCTTGCAGCGGATGCTGCCCGAGCTGGGCAGGATGGCTGATCGGCAGCAGCACATCCCCCGCGGTTGCCAGTGTGGAAAGCCCCAGCTGACCAATCGCGCGTAGCAAGAGCGGCAATGACTGTTTTTTCACATGGTGGAGCATGAGGCAATGGCCGCGACTAACGCGCAGTGTGCCATCCCCGAATTCCATGCTCAGCGCATCAAGCCCTAGATACTGATCCCGGTTGATGCTGCCGCCCGGGCAGGCAATGCGCACGCTGAAGCCATATTCGCGGTCTAGCCCCGCCTGCTGGCGCGCCTCGGCCGTGTCGCGGTGATAGCCAGCGATGACACCATGAAATGCCAGGATTTGTTCAGATTCCGGCGTAAAGCGCACGGCCGACATATCGGCCAGCTCGCGCGCAAGCTGGCCGCGCA
>CANHDY010000029.1 GCA_947459535.1 Rickettsiales bacterium
GCCAGCTCAGCAATGCCGCGCTTGATGGCATCCTGCTCCGAAACATAAGCCGAGTAATACTGGTTGGGCAGATTGTTATAGCTGCTGACATGGCGCAGGCTGCCGCCAGCTACCGGCTGAGTTTCGCCAATGCGGTAAAGCTTGTAGTTGGAAACAAGGTTGACATTGTAGCGTGTCACCGTCCCATCACGCGAAACGCCAAGCCCGGCGGTCGTAATCGCAAGATCTGCAACCAGACGATAGGTCGGATTCACCGGCACCGCGCCACCCGGATTCAGCTTATCTTCCAGCTGAATCTGCAGCTGCTGGCGCTGCGAGCGCTCCTGCGCGCTGGCCTCCACCACCACCCCCGCCACCGGCGAGATCGCCGCTGGCGAAGCGCTTTTAGCGCCATACATGGGCTGAAAACCGCAGGCGGATAGCAGGAAACACGTCATGCCGGCGAAAGCCGGCATCCAGATTTGATAAGAACTGGATCCCCGCTTTCGCGGGGATGACGATATTCTAACTAGCCACGACATTCACAATCCTGTTCGGCACCACGATGATTTTCCTGACCTCTTTATCCTTAAGCGCATCACGCACGGTTTGCAACTCCATCACCACGCTTTCTGCCTTTTCTTTGGGCAGATCTTTGGCAAGCTGGATGGTGGTGCGCGTCTTGCCGTTAATCTGGATGGCAACGGTCACCTCATCCTCAGCAAGCAGCGCCGGGTCTGCTTTTGGCCATGGGCGCACCGAGAGCTCGTCCTTGTGACCGAGCTGCGACCAGCATTCTTCTGCAAGGTGCGGCAGGAACGGACAAAGAAGATGCAGCGCGGCTTCAAGCGCTTCTTTCATGACTTCCGGCGCAGCTTTGCCCGCACAGCCTTCCATCATGTTGGTCAGTTCGCGGATGCGCGCAATGGCCTTGTTGAAATGGAATTTCTCAATATCATCCGTCACCGCAGCAATGGTCTGGTGCGTTTTCTGACGCAAGTTTGCAGATGCATCATTTTCAACGGCAACTGCTGACGATGAGCTGGAAACCAACCGCCACACACGCTGGATATAGCGCCACGCGCCTTCAATCCCCGCATCCGTCCATTCGAGATCGCGATCTGGCGGCGAATCCGACAGCATGAAGAGGCGCGCCGCGTCCGCGCCGTAACTATCGATGATATGGCGTGGATCCACCGTGTTTTTCTTGGATTTGCTCATCTTCTCGATGCGACCTACGGTCACCGGCCTTCCGGTTGCAATCTCTTTGCCTTCTGCCACCTCATCTGGCGAGAGCCATTTACCTTCTGCCGATTTATAGGTTTCATGGCAGATCATGCCTTGCGTCTCGAGCCGTTTGAATGGCTCAGGCGGAACTTCATAACCACACTTGGCAAGAGCCCGCATAAAGAAACGCGAATAAAGCAAATGCAGCACCGCATGCTCAATGCCACCAATATAGCAATCCACCGGCAGCCATTTTTTGACGGTGTCCGCTTCTAGTGGTTCGGCGCTGGGCAGTGTTGCAAAGCGAGCAAAATACCAGGAGGACTCAAAGAACGTGTCAAACGTATCTGTCTCACGCTCAGCGGGCTTGCCGCAGCTAGGGCAGGGGACGTGTTTCCATGTGGGGTGGCGCAAAAGCGGATTGCCCGGCTTGTCAAACGTCACATCTTTGGGTAGCGCGACGGGCAGATCGGCCTCCGGCACGGGAACCACGCCGCAATCCTTGCAATGAATCACCGGAATCGGGCAGCCCCAGTAGCGCTGGCGGGAAATGCCCCAATCACGCAGGCGGTAATTGATTTTTTCTTCGCCGATGCCGATTTTTGAAAGCGCCTCTATGGCTTTTTTCTTGGCGGCTTCGACGGTGAGGCCATTCAGGAAGTCAGAATTAATGAGGGTGCCATCACCAGTATAGGGCAGGGGGTCTGTCGCCGATGAAGCGACCACTGGCAGTATCGGCAGCCCATATTTCTTAGCAAACTCAAAATCGCGCGCATCATGAGCAGGACAGCCAAAAATCGCGCCCGTGCCGTAATCCATGAGCACGAAATTGGCCACATACAAAGGCACCTCGCGACCATCAAACGGGTGGATGATTTTGAGGCCCGTATCAAAGCCTTTCTTTTCGGCTTTTTCGATGGCTTCTTCGGAGGTGCCGAGCTGGTTGCATTCGGCGATAAAAGTGGACAGTGAACGGTGGACGGTGGACAGCTGCTGGGCGAGTGGATGATTCGGGGCAATCGCGCAGAAAGACATGCCGAAGATGGTGTCGGGCCGGGTGGTGTAGATTTCCAGGGTGTCATCCTGCGAGGCGCGAAGCGACTGCGCAGGATCCTGTGCTGCGCCTCCGGCGCCCACAGGATGACGCACCTGCAACCGCATCAAACATCCGCTTGACTTGCCAATCCACTTCTCCTGCATAATGCGGACTTTATCCGGCCACTCTTTGAGTGTTTCCAGCCCGGCAAGCAGCTCATCCGCACAATCAGAAATGCGCAAAAACCACTGAGAGAGCCTCCGGCGCTCCACCAACGCGCCCGAGCGCCAGCCGCGCCCTTCGACCACCTGCTCGTTCGCCAGCACGGTATTATCGACCGGATCCCAGTTCACTTCCGCTTCCTTGCGGTAGGCAAGCCCGGCTTCAAGGAATTTCAGGAAAAAAAGCTGCTCGTGTTTGTAATAATCCGGAAGACAGGTGGCGAGTTCACGCGACCAATCATAAGAAAGGCCGATGAGCTTTAATTGCTCGCGCATGGTTTCGATATTTTTCAGCGTCCAGTCTTGTGGGTGGGCGCCACGCTCAATCGCGGCATTCTCCGCCGGCAGACCAAACGCATCCCAGCCCATCGGGTGCAGCACATCATAGCCCTGCATACGGCGCGCACGCGCGATCACATCACCCAGTGTATAGTTGCGCACATGCCCCATATGGATGTTGCCCGAAGGGTAGGGAAACATCTCGAGGACATAGTAGGTTTTGTCATCCTGCGAGGCGCAAAGCGACTGCGCAGGATCCTGTGCTATCGCCTGCGGCGATCCACAGGATGACGCGAACGACTTTTTCGCCTCCCAGTGGCGCTGCCACTTGGCTTCAGTTTCGCGGGCGTTGTAGCGTGGGGTCATAAAAGTCTCGTCATTCCCGCGACCTGTCCTGCGAAGCTTTAGCGAAGGAGGAAAGCAGGAATCCAGTTTTATCTCGTTTGTTTTTATCTAAGGGTAGACGCCAAAAGTCTACTGACTTTTGGCTTTTCTGGATCCCGGATAGATTTTGCTACTGCAAAATCTTCCGGGATGACAGATCACTTCACACTTTTCACGCGCAGTTCACGCGCGCGGGTAAGGATGGTGTCTTCCAGCTTACGCTCGGTGGCTTTATCCACCGCCTGATCACGCCACTGACCGCCTGAAAATTTCTGGCGAAACAATGTGATTTTTACGCCGTCTGCGCGCAGGGTCTTGTCGAGAATCAGCGCATTGGCTTTAAAGCGCTCGCCGGGAGTTTTGGGGTCTTCATACCACTCGGTGATAATCACGCCGCCAAAGGGGTCGGCGGAGCTAAGCGGCATGAAAGAAAGCGTGTCCAGCGTGGCGCGCCACAGGAAGCTATTGACGCCGAGCGGCGAGTTATTTTCCTCGCCCTTCTTGCCGCCCGCCAGCACAATGCCATCATCGCCAGTGAGCTTGCCGCGGCCTTCCCGCAGCTGATCTTCCAGCGATTGCGGCAGACCAGCACGCTCGGTTTTGATGTCAGAGGAGCAGGCGAGCAGGGCGAGGGGGAGAAGGATGAGGAGGGCAGTTTTGAAGATCATAATTCTATCCGCTGGAGTGAAAGAAACAGGGCGGACTATAGCGGAAAAATATTCTTTGTCATCCTCGGCCTTGAGCCGAGGATCCATCATTTTGACTATAAATATTTTTTGATGGATGATCGGGTCAAGCCCGACCATGACAGTAAAAAGTTGGCTTTATATGTTTTAGACATTCTACAGGGTCCCCGCTTTCGCGGGGACGAAAAAAAGGGCGATCCGAAGATCGCCCTTTCTTTTGTCTGTCGTTTCTAACCGAAATTAGAAAGCGAGCTGAGAACCAACGAGGATAACAGTGCCATCGTTGTCTTCAGCAAGACCGGTACCAGCACCATCGATCTCGAAGAAGCTGACTTCGGCGTACGGGGTGAAGCCCGGAGCCAGTTTGTAGTCAACGCCAACGGAGATGTTGGTGAACTCGTTATCCGAGTTGGTAGCTTCTTCCAGCGTGCTGTTCAGGTAGGTCACGCTTGCACCGAAGGGGCCCATTTCATAGGCTGCACCAGCGGTCCAGAAGTTGCGATCGTCTACGTTAGCAGTACGGGTCGAAAGGCTGTCGCCCCAAGAGCCGTAAGAACCAGCGAGAGCGAAACCCATGTAGGTCACTTTCGCGCCAGCCTGCCAGGTGCGGAGATCTTCCTGAGTGTTAGACTCAGCATCGCCCCACTCGCCAGTTGCACCGACGTTCACGCCGATCTGGTCGAATTTGCCATCATAGTTGAGGGCCCAGAGGAACACGTTCTCAACCTGACCGAAGTCGCTGTCAGCACGAGCTACGCTCTGACCACGGCTGCTGCTGTCGAACAGGTAGCTTACGCCAGCCTGGAAGCCTGCAAAACGCGGGGTGTAGTAGCTGAGTTTGTTGAGGTTTTCCTGAGACTCATCGCCGAGCTGAGAACCGCTGGCCGCACCGTAATCGAGGATGAGGTCAGGGGTTGCAATGATCGGGTTAGAAGCCGGGGTGTTGGTGCCAACGCCGAAATAGGTCCAGTCACCATCGATGCCACCGGTCGCGCGAGCGATGCGGGAAGCGTCAACTTTCATAGTGCTGGTTACGCCGAGGTCAGAACCACCTTGCAGACGGCCCCATGCACCTTCGAGGTACACATAGGTACGCGAAGCGTTGGTGCCTTGGCTGTCAACGTCATCGTTGGTGTCAGCTTCGAGAGCAATGTGACCGCCGTAGCCGAGGCCACCATCGGTTTTGCCATCGATGTTGAGGGTGATTTCGTTATCCGAACGGAACGCACCACCGCGCTCGCCCGCATCGTTGTCTTCGCTAACGAAGCCAGCCTGGAAATCGGAGAAACCACCAAGGGTCACCTTGGGGCCTTCAGCGTGTGCAGCGCCTGCGAGCAGGGCGGCACCGAGAAGGGAGGTCGTACCGAGAAGAATTTTTTTCATATCATTTTCCCTTTAGAGTTAAAGATGTGACTAGAATCATCACTTCTAGGTTACACAAAGTCGGATGACTCCATGCAATTACCTGCCGCTTGTTATTGTGCAAAGAGGAAGCGGTTGCAAGTCGGAAGCGTTTTTTGTAGACCAAAACACCGGCTTTTCACCCCGTCTGTTGCAATTGGGCAACAAAACCACCACGAATAGCTTGTTTTTTTAAGGCTTTCTTAATATTCAACGCATTGAAAAACCACCTTTATGACATTGGTCAACCGCCTTACTGAGATCCGTGCAACACTCGAAAAAGCACGGATAAATTCCCCGCTCGCCGCCCCTGAAACATGCCTTTTAGCTGCCTCCAAAGGGCAGCCGCCAGCACTGCTGGAGGAGGCGATTGGCCTTGGTATTACTGATTTTGGCGAAAACCGTGTTCAGGAGGCTTATGATAAGTGGCCGCTGCTTAAAGAAAAATACCCTCACATCAGGCTGCATCTGATCGGCCCGCTGCAAACCAACAAGGCGAAAGATGCGCTCGGCCTGTTTGATGTGATCCAGACGGTGGATCGGGAGCGTTTAGCCATAGCGATGGCTAAGCAGGCTGACAGTGGACAGTGGACAGTGGACAAAAAAAAATCTACTGCCGTCCACCGTCCACCGTCTACCGTCCACTGCTACATCCAAATCAACACCGGCGAAGAACCACAAAAAGCCGGCATTTTCCCGAAAGAGGCGGATGATTTTATTCGTTTCTGCATCCACGATTTAAAGCTACCCATCATCGGGCTGATGTGCATACCGCCAGCGGATCAACCACCCGCGCCGCATTTTGCACTACTACGCAAGATCGCACTCGCTCATGGTTTGAAAGAACTCTCCATGGGCATGTCCGGCGATTATGATATCGCCGCGAGGATGGGCTCAAGCTGCGTGCGGGTGGGGACGGCTTTGTTTGGGGTTCGGATGTCGAATAACGGATGACGGATGTCAGAAAGCAAGAAATAGTTCCTACTCGTCATCCGACATCCGTCTTTTGTCATCCCGTCAGGCTGGAGGCCTGACGATACTTCCCACTTACCGCCGCAAATAAATGTTTGCCGATATCGCCGCCAGTTTCCTGTTCAAAAATGCTGCTGGCAATGGCGGTGAATAAACCAAGCGGCCCACCAAATAAAGCGCCGCCAGCAAGCTGCGCGCCGGTGGAGATCGCATCGCCCGTCATCTCGCGATACGCGGTGGATACCAGCGGGATATGCTGGAGCGGATTAATGACATCCAGCAGATCGGCAAAGCTGTCAAAAAAATGATCGTTTTGAATATCCGGCGCGGTGGCCATGCGCGCCTGATAGGGCGAGAGGCTACGCTCGGGCTGCGTCTGTGGTAGCGGATGAATGATAATAGGCGTGGTCATGGCGAATGTAGGAGCAAGGAGCGTGCCATCCGCCTTCGTCGTCATTCCCGCGAAAGCGGGAATCCAGTCATTGAAAAGACGAAAAAAAGTCTCCTGACATTTTTCTTTTCTGGACCCCGGATAAATTTTGCTTCTGCAAAATTTTCCGGGATGACGGCTAGGCTGTCACCAATAACGTGCAGCGCTCCGGCACGACTTCCGCGACGCCGCCAGAAATCGCAAATTCTTTTTTCTCGCCGCCCGAAAGCTCAACGCTGACCGTGCCTTCCTTCAGCGTCGCAATCACTGGCGCGTGGCCAGACAGCACACCAAACTCGCCCTCAGAGCCGGGCACGCCAATATATTCCGCTTCGCCATCAAAGAGCGTTTTTTCGGGGGTGATGAGTTGTAGTTTCATAATCAAACCTTTTTTAAAACCAATTACGCTACGGCGAGGCGGATGCGAAGCTTTTTCGAGACCCGCAGCGCAAGTGTACGTTTGAGTACATGCGCAGCGGAAGCGGAGAAAAAGCAAGAGAGCCGCCCGCTGTAGTAGTAATTATTACGCTGCTTCTGCCGCCATCTTCTTTGCTTTCGCCACCGCTTCTTCGATAGATCCAACCATGTAGAAAGCAGCTTCCGGCAGGTCGTCATATTCGCCAGCGCAGATCGCTTTGAAGCCCTTGATGGTATCGGCCAGCGCCACCAGCTTGCCCGGCGAGCCGGTAAACACTTCCGCCACGTGGAACGGTTGCGACAGGAAGCGCTGGATTTTGCGCGCGCGCGCTACCACCAGCTTGTCTTCTTCCGAGAGCTCGTCCATGCCGAGAATCGCGATGATGTCCTGCAGCGATTTGTAGGTTTGGAGTACGCGCTGCACTTCACGCGCTACGGTATAGTGTTCTTCGCCGATGATGGCGGGATCAAGCACGCGCGAGGTCGAATCAAGCGGATCCACCGCCGGATAAATGCCAAGCTCGGCGATCTGGCGCGAAAGTACCGTGGTTGCGTCCAAGTGCGCGAACGAGGTGGCGGGGGCGGGGTCGGTCAAGTCGTCGGCAGGAACATAAATCGCCTGCACCGAAGTGATCGAACCTTTTTTGGTCGAAGTAATGCGCTCCTGCATCGCGCCCATGTCGGTCGCGAGCGTCGGCTGGTAACCCACGGCGGAAGGAATACGGCCAAGCAGCGCCGACATTTCAGAGCCAGCCTGCGTGAAGCGGAAAATGTTATCGACGAAGAAGAGTACGTCCTGACCTTCCTGATCACGGAAATATTCCGCTTGGGTTAGCCCCGTCAGCGCCACGCGCGCACGTGCTCCGGGAGGCTCGTTCATCTGGCCATAGACCAGTGCCACTTTCGATTTCGACGGGTCTTCAAGGTTGATGACTTTTGATTCCATCATCTCATGGTACAGGTCGTTACCTTCACGGGTACGCTCACCCACACCGGCAAACACCGAGAAACCACCATGCGCTTTGGCGATATTGTTGATGAGCTCCATGATGAGAACGGTTTTGCCCACGCCCGCACCGCCGAACAGACCAATCTTTCCACCTTTTGCATAAGGCGCAAGCAGATCCACGACCTTGATGCCGGTGACCAGAATTTCGGTTTTGGTCGATTGCTCGGTGAACTCCGGAGCAGGCGCATGGATCGGCGCTACTTTTTTGTTGCCAATGGCGCCGCGTTCGTCAATCGGCTCGCCGATCACGTTCATGATGCGACCCAGCGTTTCACGCCCGACAGGCACCGAAATCGGCGCGCCGGTATCGGTCACTTTGTGGCCGCGCACGAGACCATCCGTGGCATCCATCGCAATGGTGCGCACTTCGGATTCGCCGAGATGCTGCGCCACTTCGAGCACCAGGCGTTTGCCCTGATTTTCTGTTTCCAGCGCGTTCAAAATACCCGGCAGCTTGCCGCCTTCGAATTTCACGTCCACCACCGCGCCGATAACCTGGGTGATGATGCCTTGATTCTGCGTTGCCATAATACTCTCCTTTGTTTGTCATCCTGCGAATCGCAGAAGCGATTGCGCAGGATCTTGTTCTATTCTTACGAGATCCTGTGCTCGCGCTTCGCGCGCCACAGGATAACGCTACACCGCTTCCGCTCCCGAAATAATCTCAATAAGCTCCTTGGTAATCGCCGCTTGGCGCGTGCGGTTATATTTCAGGTTGAGTTTTTTGATCATGTCGCCGGCGTTGCGCGTGGCGTTATCCATCGCGGTCATGCGCGCGCCCTGCTCGGAGGCCGCATTTTCAAGAAGCGCGCGATACACCTGCACGCTTAAGTTTTTCGGCAGCAGCTCGGCGAGGATGTCCTCCTCAGAGGGTTCGTAGTCGTAGGAGGTGCTCATATTCTGCGAGGCGCGAAGCGAGTGCGCAGAATCCCGTCCCGCATGCATGAGATCCTGCGCTGCGGCTTCGCCGCCCGCAGGACTTAAAGGCACCAGCTGCTGCCATGTCACTTCCTGCGCAATGGCAGATTTGAATTTGTTGTAGACGATGTGGCAGACATCAAACTCGCCGGCCGCAAACCACTCACGAATGAGCAGCGCCACAGGCTCTGCATCCGCAAACGTCACTTTCTTTTTCGGCAGGTCGAAATCGCCCGCGAAATAAGGCTGGAATTCCGGGCGCATCATGTCGCGTCCCTTGCGGCCAACATAAAGCAGCTTCACCTGCTTACCCTGCGCGACCAGCTCACGCGCTTTGCGACGCGCACTGCGCACAATCGAGCTATTGAACGCACCGCACAGGCCGCGATCACCCGTTGCCACCACGAGGAGGATTTTATCTTGCTTACCAGTGCCCACCAGAAACGGGTTGGTGGAGGTGTCGCGCTGGGATGCAGCGAGACTCGCAATCATGCGCTCCATGCCTTCCGCGTAGGGACGTGCATTTTCTGCCGCCTCTTTCGCACGGCGCAGCTTAGCCGCCGCTACCATTTTCATGGCTTTGGTGATCTTCTGCGTCGATTTGACCGACTTGATACGGACTTTAAGGTCTTTGAGGCTAGGCATAGGTGTTCCCTTTCGCCATCCCCGCGAAAGCGGGGATCCAGTTTTCTTCTGCGCCGCAGACGCGGCGCGCTGGATTCCCGCTTTCGCGGGAATGACAAGAAAAAATAATGCGGACTTTAAGGTCTTTGAGGCTAGGCATCAGAGTCTCAGTTCTTGGAGTTTGTGATTGCTCTGGTTTTCAACGATTAGCTTTGATTTGTCGCCCATGAGCTGATTATTCGCATCCATGAGCTCGATGCCGTAAATGCTACCGTCAGCGGCGATATCAATATTCATATCACTGCTCAGACAGATCGTTCTAGCGACCTTACCGCGCCTTTTTTTGAAGCGGATATAGCCGATATTATGATCCGGATCGTAGGTTATATGCATACTAATTCCATTTTAAAAAAATTCGACAATCACCGTAACAACATACCAGCCATTTAATTCTTCGGCAGCAAACACATGCAGCAATTTGTGCTCATAATGCTTACCTTCCCATTTTTTGCCATATTCAAACACCTGCCTGAACTCACTTCTGCGCTTCTTCGCCGGAAATTTCTCGCCGGTTCGAACCGTTTCTTTTATTTCTACCTCATTCGTCCCGCGCTCCTCGGCTCTAATTAAGGCATGCGGGTCAACCTCAATTCGCATGGGTTACGCAAACCTTTTCGCAATCTGCATGATGACCGTTTTCAGACGAGCTTCGATTGCATCATCCAGCTTCTGACCTTTTTCAATATCGCTGATGATGTCTTTGCTCGCACCACGCAGCTCTGAAAGCAGCGCCTGCTCGAACTTGCCAACTTCCTTGGTTGGAATCCCATCGAGATAGCCTTTCACACCGGCATAAATCACGCAGACCTGCTCAGGCGTGGAAAGCGGCGAATATTGCGGCTGTTTGAGCAGCTCGGTAAGGCGCTGGCCGCGCGCAAGCAGCTTCTGAGTTGCGGCATCAAGGTCGGAGCCGAACTGAGCAAACGCTTCCATCTCGCGGTACTGCGCGAGCTCAAGCTTGATCGAACCCGCCACCTGCTTCATCGCCTTAATCTGCGCGGCAGAACCCACGCGCGATACTGAAAGACCCACGTTCACCGCCGGACGCACGCCTTTGTAGAAGAGGTCGGTCTCAAGGAAGATCTGACCATCGGTGATCGAAATCACGTTGGTAGGAATATAAGCCGAAACGTCACCCGCCTGGGTTTCAATCACTGGCAGGGCGGTGAGGCTGCCCGCTTTCATATCGTCCGACATTTTTGCGGCGCGCTCCAGCAGGCGCGAGTGAATGTAGAACACGTCGCCAGGGTAAGCTTCGCGTCCCGGCGGACGGCGCAGCAGCAGCGACATCTGGCGATACGCCACCGCTTGTTTCGAAAGATCATCATAAATGATCAGCGCGTGCATGCCGTTATCGCGGAAATATTCGCCCATCGCGCAGCCCGTGTAAGGCGCAAGGAACTGCAGCGGCGCTGGCTCAGAGGCAGTCGCGGCCACCACGATCGAGTACTGCATCGCGCCTTGCTCTTCGAGCTTTTTCACAACCTGCGCCACTGTCGAGCGCTTCTGGCCGATACAGACGTAAATACAATAGAGTTTCTTGCTTTCGTCAGAGCCAGCGTTGGCCGCTTTCTGGTTGAGGATCGTGTCAATCGCAATCGCGGTTTTGCCGGTCTGGCGATCGCCGATGATGAGTTCGCGCTGGCCACGGCCAATCGGAATCAGCGAATCGATCGCCTTGATACCGGTCGACATCGGCTCATGCACCGATTTACGGGCGATAATGCCCGGCGCTTTCACTTCCACACGCGCACGGGTGACATCTTTCAGGGGGCCTTTGCCATCAATCGGATTACCGAGCGCATCCACCACGCGGCCAAGCAGACCCTTGCCCACCGGGCAGTCCACAATCGCGCCGGTACGCTTCACCGTGTCGCCTTCTTTTACCTGACGATCATCACCGAAAATCACCACGCCGACATTGTCAGACGCAAGGTTCAGCGCCATGCCTTTCAGGCCACCTGCAAACTCCACCATCTCGCCGGCCTGCACGTTTTCAAGGCCGTAGATGGTCGCGATACCGTCACCCACCGAGACCACCTGGCCGGTTTCCGACAGCTCTGCCTGCGGGCTGAATGATAAAATCTGCGCCTTGAGGATGTTTGAAATTTCCGATGCCTTGATATCCATGTTCTTTGCTCTCCTTGTTGTCATCCTGCGAATCGCGGCAGCGATTGCGCAGGATCTATTTCATTTCTTTTCACGAGATCCTGTGCTCTCGCCCTTGGCGAGCCACAGGATGACGCGCCTACGCAACCTTCTTCAATTCCTGTTCCAGCCTCGAAAGCTTGCCTGCGATCGATCCATCGAACTGCTGGCTGCCGATTCTAACCACCATGCCGCCAAGCAGGCTGCTATCCACGCTGGCTGATAAATTGATTTTCTTGCCCACCATTTTGCCAAGCGACTCGCCAATTTTTGCCAGCTCCGCCGGCGGCAGGATCTGGGCGCTGATAACCTCAGCCGCCACTTCCCCGCGCGACGCCGCCACGCGCGCCGCAAACTGGCGGGCGATTTCCGGCAGCGCACCAAGACGGCGGGCGCTTGCCAGCACGCGGACAAACTTCTGGGTAATTTCATGCGCGCCAATCTTGGAAAGTGCCGCCTGCAGCGCGCGCTCGGCTTGCTCACGCGTCATCAGCGGGCTGACCAGAATGCGGGGTAGCTCGCTATCTTCTTCCACCGCCTGCATCAGTCGGCCGAGGTCTTTTTCAACAGCAGCCAGCGCGCCAGCAGCGCCCGCCACCTCGAATAAAGCGGTCACATAACGCTCGGCAAGCCTTAGGAATCCTGAGTTTTTCATCGAAAAATGCGTACTTAAATGGTTTTGGGTGCCGCAAATTAGGAAACTTTATCCACAGATGCAAGTAAGAAATGAGGTTTTAGGCTCTTGGTTCTGGGATGTAGGGGTCTTAACTTAACCCTAAAGCCCGAAGCTTAAAGCCTAGAGCCGATTTTACAGAAACCCCACCGGATCGATATCTATCTTAATACGCACGGAAGAGGGCGGTTTTACTGATTCCAGCCAGCCTCTCATCAGCTCCGGTAGATTCACCTTGCGATCCGCGCGTACGAGGAGGCGCCAGCGATAGAGGCCGCGCAGGCGATAAAGCGGAGCAGGGGCGGGGCCGAGGAGAGTGGTTGGTAATTGGTGATGGGTGATTGGAAAGGAAGAAGCGAGGGATTTAGCGGTTTTGATGACTGCCTCTTCCTTCGCGCCTTCGATAATCACCCCGGCAAGGCGAGCAAAAGGCGGCATCTTCGCGCTTTCGCGGGCGGCAAGTTCGGCCGCCACAAACTGATCGCGATCATTTGACGCCAGCGCCTGCATCACCGGATGATCCGGCTGGTAGCTCTGCAGATAGACCACGCCCGGGATTTGCTCACGCCCAGCGCGGCCAGACAGCTGGTGAAGCAGCTGATAGGTTTTTTCCGCCGCGCGCAGATCGCCGCCGCCAAGGCCTAAATCGCCATCCACCACGCCCACCACCGAAAGCCCGCCAAAATGATGCCCCTTGGCAATCATCTGCGTGCCAATCAGCAGGTCGAGTTTTTTTTGTTCCATATCCGAAATAATTTGCGCCGCTTCCTTATTACCCGTCAGCTGGTCGCTCGCCATCACCGCGATGCGCGCGGAAGGAAACAGTGCGCGTGCCTCCTCTTCAATGCGCTCCACACCGGGGCCACACGCCGCCAGCGACTCTTTCTCACCGCACGCCGGACAGCCGGGTGGCAGCGACTCGCGGTGGTGGCAGTGGTGACATTGGAGGAAGGCATTAGGGATTAGGCCTTGGGGATTGGTATTTTTTTCTCCAATGCCTAATGCCAAATCCCTAATCCCCTTCTGGTGAAGCACCAGCCAACTGCTGCACTCGCTGCACTCAAAGCGGTGGCCGCAATGGCGGCACAACACCAGCGGCGCATAGCCGCGGCGGTTAAGGAAAAGGAGCGCCTGCTCGCCGCGCGACATGGCACTCGCCACTGCATCGCGCAGCTTTGGTGAAATGAACTGCGTGGCCGGCATTTTCTCGAGCCGCATATCAATGAGCTGCGTGGTGGGCAGGCAGGCGCCGCCGTGACGCGCGGGCAGGCGCAGCTCGGCATATTTTCCTTGCCGGGCATTCAATACACTCTCCAGCGAGGGCGTAGCTGAGGCCAGTACCACCGGTATTTTTTCAAACCGCGCCCGCGAAACCGCCATATCGCGCGCATGGTAAATCACCTGGTCTTCCTGCTTGTAGGAATGGTCATGCTCTTCATCCACCACGATCAGCTTCAGGTTTCGGTAGGGCAGAAACAACGCTGAGCGCGCGCCCACCACCACCGGAGCTTCGCCGCTCGCAATCGCTTTCCACGCCTCGCGCTTTTGTGCAGGCGTGACATGCGAATGCCACACCAGCGGGCGAAAGCCAAAGCGCGCTTCAAACCGCGCCATCCACTGCACGGAAAGGGCAATTTCGGGAAGGAGAATTAAAGTTTGTGGACAGTGGACGGTGGACGGTGGACGGTGCGCGCTGTTTTTTTGTCCACTGTCCACTGTCCACTGTCTACTAATTACCTCAAAATACACCTCCGTCTTGCCTGAGCCAGTAACGCCATCGAGCAGCGTGACGGAAAAACCAGCTGCTAGTTTTTGGATGAGCGCATCCGCCGCCGCGCGCTGGGCAGGCGAGAGCGTGGCAAGTTGGTAAGAATGGGATTGGGGATTCGATGCATTCTTTTTTCTTGCCCTAATCCCTAATCCCAAATCCCTAATCCCTAGCGGCAGCGCCATTTTCAGCATCAGGCCGACCGGCGCACAATTATACCACGCCGCCCATTTTATAAATTCAATGAAATGCGGAGCAAAAGATGGCGCATCCAGCTTCTCGATCACCGCTTTTAGTTTCGCCTGCGGAATGTTTGCCGTGCCCGCACCCAGCACCAGACCAAGCGACGAGGCTCGGCCAAACGGCACACGCACCAGATCGCCACGTTCAAGCGCCAACCCATCTGGCACTGCGTAGTCAAACCCGTGCGCCACGCCGGTAGGAAGTAGCACCTCAACTTGTTTCATATTGCCAAGCGCCCCAGAATTATTCTATCGTGACGCTATCTTTAACTGATGGAATCGCTTTTATGAAATTCTTTGTCGATACCGCCGATATTGCTGAAATCCGTGATCTCGCCGCCACCGGCCTGCTCAACGGCGTGACCACCAACCCAACCTTGGTTGCCAAATCCGGCCGCGATTTTTTCGAAGTGCTGAAAGATATTTGCGCGGTGGTGACCGGGCCGGTCTCCGCCGAAGTGACCGCCACCGACACGGACGGCATGATCAAAGAAGGCGAAAAGCTTGCGCGCATCGCCGACAACATCACCATTAAACTGCCGATGACCTGGGATGGGCTGAAAGCATGCCGCCATTTTTCCAGCAAGAACATCATGACCAACGTCACGCTGTGTTTCTCCGCGCCGCAGGCACTGCTCGCCGCCAAGGCGGGGGCAACCTTTGTATCGCCCTTTGTCGGCAGGCTGGATGATATTGGCGAGGTGGGCATGAAGCTGATCGAGGATATCTGCACCATCTACAAGCAGTATGATGCGTTGGAAACGCAGGTGCTGGTGGCCAGCGTGCGAAACCTGCAGCACATCACCGACGCCGCGAAACTCGGCGCGCATGTGGCGACCATTCCGCCGAAAGTGCTGCGCGACATGATTCACCACCCGCTGACCGACAAGGGACTCGCCACCTTCCTTGAGGATTGGAAGAAAACAGGGCAGAAAATTGCATGAAAACTATTGTCATTGCGAGGAGGCGTAGCCGACGAAGCAATCCAGCACTGGATTGCCGCGCTCACTGCGTTCGCTCGCAATGACGACAAAGAAGCACGTTTCCTCAGCCGTTTCTGCTGACGATGTCCGTGATTTTTTGAAGAACAATCCGGACTTCTTGCACAATAATGCAGACCTAATGGCAAATCTGCACGCACCCGCGCGCGATCTCGGCGGCGGGGTGATTGATTTTCAGCAATTCATGGTGAAGAACCTGCAATCCACCAGCCGCGATTTGCAAAGCAAATATGACCTCCTCGTCGAATATTGCCGCGACAATCTTTCCTCGCAGCAGCAGGTGCATGAAGCAGCACTGAAACTGGTGCGCGCCAAGAGCATCGAACAGCTGCTGGAAATCATCGCGCTGGATCTGGTCAGTTTATTTGGCGTTGATGTGGTGCGCCTCGCCATGGAGTCCGATATTCAGGTGGACACCTCCTACGGCGAGAGCGATTTTTCTGGCATCGTCTTCATCGCCCCCGGCACCTGTGACGCCGCGCTGGGCAAAGGTAAGCGCGTGAAACTGGTGGCCGACTGCACCAAGCAGGCGCCGATCGGCTTCGATGAGATTTTTGCTGAATGCGACACGATGATCGAAAGCTGCGCGCTGCTGCGCCTCGATATGGAAAGCATCGACCGGCAGGTCATGCTGGCGTTTGGCGTGCGCCACAAAGAGCGCTTCCACCCGGGCCAAGGCATTGAACTGCTCAATTTTCTTGCGCAGGTAGTGGCGCATCAGCTGGATCGCTACCTGGACGAAATGACCGTATGACCAGCGCTGGCGCGCCGCTTGTAAGCGCGTGGCTGGACTGGATGGCCAGCACCAAACGCGCCTCGCGCCACACCTTGATTTCCTACCGCCACGACCTTGAGAATTTTCTGGGTTTTCTGCAGCATCATCTTGGCGGCGCCGCAGGAAAAAAACAGCTGGCCGCGCTCGAACTGCGCGATTTCCGCGCCTGGCTCGCGGCGCGCAGCCACGACTACGACCCGGCCTCCACCGCGCGCGCGCTGTCTGCGGTCAAAAGTTTTTATCGCTGGCTGGAGCAGCAGGGACACGGCAAAAACAGCGCCATCTTCCACATGCGCAGCCCGAAGATCGGCCGCGCGCTGCCCAAGGCGCTGGCGGTAGATCAGGCGCAGCATGCTGTCGTTGGGATTGAAAGCGCCGATGGCGAAGCATGGATTAATGCGCGCAACCTCGCGCTGCTGCTACTCATTTATGGCTGCGGCCTGCGCATCAGCGAGGCGCTTTCGGTGAAGCGCTCAGACGCCGGGCAGACGATGTTAAGGCTGGTGGGTAAGGGCAACAAGGAGCGGCAGGTGCCGGTGCTGCCGGTCGTTACGCAGGCCATTGAGAGCTATCTGGCGCTCTGCCCGCATCATGGCGCGGCGGATACGGCGCTGTTTGTGGGCAAGGAAGGAAAGCCCTTAAACCCTGGCGTGTTCCAGCGCACACTGCGCCAGCTGCGCCGACAGCTTGGCCTGCCTGAATCCACCACGCCGCACGCCTTCCGCCACAGCTTTGCCACCCACCTGCTTTCTGCCGGTGGCGATTTGCGCTCCATTCAGGAGCTGCTCGGCCATGCCAGCCTTTCCACCACCCAGCGCTACACCCATGTCGACCGCGAGCGCCTGATGAACGCCTACCAAAACGCCCACCCAAGGGCTTGAAAGCTTCCTATGAAAAACGATCATTCTCCCATGTGGATGCAAAGAACGCTGCTGCTGGCTGGCATCTATAACGTGCTGTGGGGCAGCTGGGTGGTATTATTTCCAAGCCACATGTTTATCATCGCACAGATGACACCACCCAACTACCCATGGCTGTGGCAGGCAGTCGGCATGACCATTCTCGTATTCGGGGTGGCGTATCTGCTGGCGCATCGCGATCCACTTCGCCACTGGCCAATCGTAGCTGCAGGAGTGCTCGGGCGGATCTTAGGGCCGATCGGATTTTTCTACGCCCTACATCAGGGAAGTATCGCTTGGAAATTCGGCATGACATTGCTGACTAATGACGCATTATGGCTTATTCCCTTTTCGCTTATTTTATGGAAGGCATATCAGCTGCATGCGTCATGAACCAACCTTCAAGCCCATCTTCGGATCCAGCTGGGAAACTCTGCCTGCGGCGTTGAAGCTGCATTATGCAAACCGCCCGTTTACTCAGGATGTAGTGAAAGTAAAGGGACTGCTCGATGTGACATCATCGCCACTCATGCGACTATTTGCGCCACTGATGAAGTGGGCCGGCCTGCTGACGCCCTATGTCGGCACGCAGATTCCCGCCGAAGTTTATTTTCGAAGCTTTCCTGATAGCGATATTTTTTGTTTTGATCGCAGCTTTTATTTCCCTGGAAAACCAGCCTGCCATTTCCGCTCACAAATGACTCCGGTAGGGGGAGATGAAGTGATTGAATTCATGAGCTTTGGTATTGGTTGGAAAGCGGCCTATCGCTTTGTCGATGACAAAGTGGTGATCCTTCACCGTGGCTATGTCTGGCGGATATTAGGCATGAAAATACCCATGCCGTTTCATCTGATATTTGGTCGTGGCTATGCCGAAGAACAGGCCACAAGCAACACCAGCTTTCGTATGCTGATGCAGATCCGTCATCCATGGCTAGGCACGATTTATGAATATCGAGGCAGCTTTGAAATCAAGGAGGTCACGCTTGAGCCGTAGGGTGCTTATTCTGGGTGGGTATGGTAATTTCGGCAGCCGCATCGCGCAGACACTGGCAGCATCGCAGATCGGCGTGATTATCGCCGGACGAAATCTCAGCAAAGCCGAAGCACTGGCGGCTTCCCTGGGATCCACAGCACACGCAGCATATGTGAATGCAAACGAGCCTATTGATCAGCTGCTCAAGCAGCTTAAGCCCTTTGTTGTTATTCATTGCTGCGGACCCTTTCAGAATGCTGACTACCACATCGCTAATGCCTGTATCACAAGCGGTATTCACTACATTGACCTTGCAGATGCACGGGACTTCGTCTGCGGTATAACTGCACTTGATACACAGGCGAAAGCAAAACGCCTCTGTGTTATCAGCGGTGCAAGCACAGTGCCTGCACTTTCCTCCGCTGTGATCGAGCATTACGGTAAAGACTTCTCACAGATTGAATCCGTTATGTATGGTATTTCCCCCGGCCAAAAATCACCGCGCGGCCTGGCGACCACGCAATCGATCCTTAGCTATCTTGGAAAGGCCATGAAACCAGCCGCCGACGACGTAAAGCCACGCTATGGCTGGCAGGATTTGTATCGCCAGCGTTATCCGCTGCTAGGCATGCGCTGGATGGCGAATTGCGATATTCCTGACTTTGATTTATTTCCCGCACGTTACTCAATTCGACATATTCGTTTTTCCGCAGGAATGGAAAATGGCCTGCTGCACCTCAGCATGTGGTTGACAGGCTGGTTGATACGCCTCGGACTGCCTTTGCAACTCACTCGCCATGCCTCTGCGTTACTTCGTATCAGCACGCTGTTTGACCGCTTTGGCAGCGATCGTGGCGGAATGCATGTGGTGATGCACGGCCGAAACCAGAAAGGCATGCCCCATGAACAATCCTGGTTTATCATCGCATCCAACGGCGATGGCCCACAGATTCCATGTGTTCCAGCCATAATTCTGGCAAAAAAACTGGTCGCAGGTGAGGCCGTGCAACCCGGCGCTCAGCCATGCATGGGCATGATCACGCTTGATGAGTATCTTGCTGAACTCACCCCCTTTGCCGTGAATGTATTTGATACTGCACCCAATGCTTGAAATAAGAACCGGCCACACTAACTATAGTATTAAAGTAATAAACACAGGAGATGATGATGCGCCTAGCTGCCCTGATGATTGCTGCGATGATCTCGCTTTCTAACGCCGGCCATGCTGAGGATGCGGCTAAACCGTTCAGCCTGCCACCACTGCCTTATGGCTATGAGGCGCTGGAGCCAGTGATTGGCGCTGAAACCATGCGCCTGCACCACACCCGCCACCATCAGGCGCAGGTGGATAATCTCAATGCGCAGGTTGCTAATTTCCCTGAGCTGGCGAATATGAGTGTGGAGCAGATTCTCGCCAAGGTTTCGAGCTACCCGGCTGCCGTGCGCAACAATGCGGGCGGCCACTGGAATCATAGCTTCTTCTGGCAGATCATGGCGCCAAAAGGAAAAGGCGGCGCGCCGAGCGAGGCGCTGAAACAAGCCGTGGATAAGCAATTTGGCAGCATGGACGGCCTGCGCGAGGCGTTTGACAAAGCCTCTGGCTCGCTGTTTGGCTCAGGCTGGGTGTGGCTGGTGGTGAAAGAGGACGGCACGCTCGCCCTCACCACGACCCCCAACCAGGACAACCCGCTGATGGATGTGGCCACCGTGCGCGCCACGCCGATTCTCGGCAATGACCTGTGGGAACACGCTTTTTATCTCGGCTATCAGAACCGCCGCGCGGACTATATCAAGGCGTGGTGGGAGCTGGTGAACTGGCAGGAAGTCAGCCGCCGCTTTGAGGCTGCGACCAAGAAATAAACCACTACTGGCGGCGAAGCTGCTCGCGCCGCGCCTGATAACGATCAGCGTGATCGCTGGTGATGGGCGAGGAGAGATCGCTGGATACAGGCTGATAATCCGCCGCTGAGGCACTGTAATTTTCGCGAGCTGCTGCCGCTTTTTCTCTTGGAGATGGGTTTTGAGCGCGCGCAGACCGCGTGGAAAAGTCAACATCAACCACCGCATCGTATTTATTATAAGCACCGCTCGCGAGGTCAATCCCCATGCCAATTGGGCCGCCGAGAAGGATATTGCCAAAAAATGGCGTAGCAAAATCTGACTTAGAGGTAAACTGAACCGGCTCATAGCCAAATTTCTGACATTCAATATCAATATCATATTTTGTTTTTTTAATTGCAGCAGTTCCCGGCGTGGGGCTGACGCGTGCAATGACCTCGCCCGCGCGACTTACCATGCAATCCGCCCCCGCGGGGTTGGTATTGATGGCAATGGATTGGGCGCTCCCCTCGAGAATGGAGGCACAACCACTCAGCACTGCCAAACCTGCCAGCAAAATCAGACGCATAACACACCTTTAAAAAGTTAAATCTGCTAAACCATAGCATTCGCTAAGAAAAAATATAGTTTTTTGTTAGGCCTCTTGGAAGCGGTGAATGATATGAGTTTCACTCTTTCAAGCGGACGACAAGTATTGTAATGGCTGTATAAGTAGCAAAAAAGCGCTATCGCTTCACTGCCTGAGCGTCTATGTAGAGTTGCGCTATCGCTTCGCTGCCTTAAGCGCATTGGCACCCGTAGCTCAGCTGGATAGAGCGTTGCCCTCCGAAGGCAAAGGTCGGACGTTCGAATCGTCTCGGGTGCGCCAGCACCACGATCTGAACGATTCGAACATTTTCTAAAACTAGCGCGCTGAAAGCGCGCGGGCGAATCGTCTCGGGTGCGCCAGCACCACGATCTGAACGATTCGAACATTTTCTAAAACTAGCGCGCTGAAAGCGCGCGGGCGAATCGTCTCGGGTGCGCCAGAAC
>CANHDY010000030.1 GCA_947459535.1 Rickettsiales bacterium
CGGGCTATCAGAATCACTCGGGCTATCAGAATCACTCGGGCTATCAGAATCACTCGGGCTATCAGAATCACTCGGGCTATCAGAATCACTCGGGCTATCAGAATCACTCGGGCTATCAGAATCACTCGGGCTATCGGAGTCACTCGGGCTATCGGAATCTGAGTCGGTAGGTTCGGGCGATGGCTCAACTGGCCCGGGCGATGGGCCTACAGGGCCGGGGGATGGGCCTGTTCCTCCGCCTCCTGCCGGCTGTGCGAAAGCTGTTCCGATAAAAAGATTTTCAATCGATAAGAACTGATCAACAATATTGCTGACGGTCAGGTTGATGAAGGCCTGCTCGCGTTCAGGAAGCAGCAAATGTTGACTGGGGTGGTGTTGGTAGTGGTTGTTATTATCCTGCGGCAGTGTTGTTGCGCTGGATGCATCCATCAAGCTCGATGTCAGGCATGAGCCAATCAGAAGCAGCGAGCTATTGCCTGCAACTTTGGTGTAGCGCGCACGGGCGCTGGTTGAGTTCTTGGAATGGATGGCCACCGATTCCCTGCTTAATTTTTTTTGCAAGCGCTGCTTGAATGCTTATGTTAGCGCAATATTGTGTCAATTTGATGACAAAGTCACGCGGCAAATGATGAAAATGATGAGCAGTATTAGGCGGCGCAATACCCTAGAACCTGATTGGCAGCCAGCTGGCTTGGCGATTGTGTTCCATCAGGAATGAGTGTGGCAAGGGCTGCATTTGATTCGGTTTTCTGGGCTGCGGCCAGCGCCTCGTTGGTCATTAGTCCATAGAGTGCGTCAGCAATGGAAAGCGGGGTGCAGAGTTCTTGCAACAGTTCGGGAAAAATTTCTTTCCCTGCGATAATATTCACCAGATTGACGTAGGGCGTTTTAATAATACGCCTGAGCATCCACGCCGAGATGGGATTGACCTTGTAGGCGACCACCATGGGAATGCCTGCTTTCGCAACTTCAAGGGTCACCGTGCCGGACTTGACAATCGCCCCGTTACTGGCGGCAAACAGGCCCTGCTTATCGGCCGGATCCGCCGTGACAATCGCGCGAAATGGGCAGTTTTCAAAATAAGGCGCGACCAGCGGCAGCACATGGCGCGGCACTGCCATGCCAATCGCGAGTTTGGGGAAACGCTGGGCAAGCAGCGTGATGGCGCCGGCAAAAATGGGCATGTGGCGCTCAATCTCGCCCTTTCTGCTGCCGGGCAGGACAGAGATCAGCGTCGTGTCATCGCTGAGTTCATATTTACTGCGAAATGTGCCCGCATCTGGCGGCGGAATTTCGGTCATCACCGGGTGGCCAACAAAGGTGCAGGGCAGGCCGACGCTTTCAAAATAAGGCGGCTCAAACGGCAGCAGCACCAGCATGTGGTCAAAGAGCTGGGCGCAGAGCTTCGCGCGCTGTGGTTTATAAGCCCAGACGGTGGGAGCAACATAATGGATAAGCTTTCCTTTGAAGCCGAGCTTTCTCAGCTTCTTCGCCACGCGCAGGTTAAAACCTGGCACGTCGATGCTCACCACCACCTCCGGCTGCTTGGCAAGAATATCCTCCACCGTGCGATCCACGCGTGCGAAAATCTTCAGCGCATGGGGCAATACTTCCAGAAACCCAAGCATCGAAAGCTCGTGATAGGGAAAAAGACTATCAAGGCCTTCTTCGCTCATTTTTTCGCCGCCCACACCAAAAAAACGTACCGGTTTTTGCGACTGAACCTTAAGCGCTTTCATCAGCTGCGCGCCAAGAAAATCGCCAGAAGCTTCGCCGGCTATCAGGTAGATTTTCCTCATGTTGTTCATGCGATACCCATCACAAAAATGCCATGTTGATCCGCTCGCTGAATAAGCTCTTCACGCGCCAGCACCAACGCGCCGCCCGCTTCAATGGCCACCCCTGCATAGCCGCCGCTTGCAAGTGCATCCACCGTGTCGGGGCCGATGGCGGGGAGGTCGGCGCGCGTATCCTGCTGCGGCTTTTTGGCTTTGACCAGCACACCGGCGCGGCGCTGCCGTTTCAGGCCGGCGCAGCGCTCAATCAGCGCCTGTGTGCCTTCAATGGCCTCCAGACCCAGCACCAGCCCATGCTCAACGATCACGCTCTGGCCAACATCAAGCCTGCCCAGCTCGCGCGCCAGTTGCATGCCTTTGATGATGTCTGCCTCATCGGCGGCGCCTGGCCGGCAGCTGCCATAGCAGCCGGCGCTCGCCAGTAGTGATTTCAAAATATCCTGCGCCGCAACCACGCGAAACCCCTCGGATTCCAGAAACTCCATCAGGGCGCGAAGCAGCGCATCATCGCCACTGAAAAACGCTTTGCCGAGCTTTGCCAGAAGTTTGGTGGCGGCCAGGTCAGGCTTCAGGCTCGTCAGTGACGGACGTGCCACACGCCCCGCCAGCACCACCTCAGACACATTCGCCTGCCTGAGCGAGGCAAGCGATTGGCCGATACTGCCGAGCGGCACCACGGCATGGGGCGCCATGCTTGTGGCTGATTCATTTGGTTGATCGCTGAAAGTGAGCACAAAGCAGCTGCGGCCGCTGGTTTTGCAGGCCTCGATCAGCTGCAGCGGCAGCTGTCCGCCGCCTGCGATAATGCCGAGCGCGCCTTTACTATATTCCCTCCCCACCTGAGGGGGAGGGCTAGGGTGGGGGGTATGATCTGTATTTGAATCGTTGATGTTCATGAAATTAACCCCTCACCTTGGTTTGCCTAAGGCTTAGCTCGCGCTAAACCTAAGGCAAACCGTCCTCTCCCTCAAGGGGAGAGGAGGAAAAAAATTAGGCGGCCTGCGATACGGATTTGGGTACGCACAGCGAACGCGAACCTTTATCATGCATAAAGGAAAGCACCTCTTTCACCGCCTCGAACTCGCCAAATGTTTCGGCAACTTTCTGCGCGCGCTCGGCGAGCGTGCCGGATTCTTCCTCAAAGAGCATTTTGTAGGCATTGCGCAGACCGTGGATGGTGTCGCGGTCAAAGCCCCGCCGCTTGAGCCCCACCAGATTCAGCCCGGCAAGATTAGCGCGTTCGCCCATCACCGAGCCAAACGGAATCACGTCATGCTCCACGCCGGACATGCCGCCAATCATCGCATGGGCGCCGATGCGTACAAACTGGTGCACAGCCGACATGCCACCAATAATAGCATGGTCGCCAATTTCTACATGGCCGCCAAGCGTGGCGTTGTTCACAAGAATCACGTGATTGCCAATCTTGCAATCATGTGCCACATGGCTGCCCACCATGAAGAGGCAGTGGCTACCAACACGGGTGAGCAGGCCGCCGCCTTCGGTGCCGGGATTCATCGTGACATGTTCGCGGATGACGTTGCTGTCGCCGATCACCAGCTCTGATTTTTCGCCTTTGTATTTGAGATCCTGCGGGGCATGGCCTAGCGATGCGAACGGGTAGATGGTGCAGTCCCTGCCGATGGTGGTTTTGCCACTGATCGCCACGTGCGACATCAGCTTCGTGCCGGCACTGATGGTGACTTCGCTGTCGATCACGCAGTAAGGGCCGACAGAAACATCCGCTGCGAGCACAGCGCCCCGGGAAACAACAGCGGTAGGGTGAATGAGCGCCATGATTAATCCACGATCATGGCGGAAATCACCGCTTCGGCGACTTTCGTGCCTTCCACCGTGGCGACGCAGGCGAATTTCCAGACATTGCGGCGCGCCTGCTGCTTGTCCACGCGGATATGCAGTGCATCGCCGGGCACCACTGGCCGGCGGAAGCGCGCTTCGTCGATGGTCATGAAATAGACCAGCTTGCCTTCGGCATCCTTACCCATGGTATGCACCACCAGCACGGCGCAGGTTTGCGCCATCGCTTCAATGATCAGCACGCCGGGCATGACCGGTTTATCGGGGAAATGGCCAATGAAATGCTGCTCGTTGATGCTGACATTTTTCAGGCCAATCGCATATTCGCCGGGTGCGAAATCGATGATGCGCTCGATCATCAGAAACGGATAGCGGTGCGGGATCATCTGCATGATGCGCTCAATCGGGATCACGCGATCTTCACTTTTTTCAACAAGGTTCATCGTCATGGTTACTACTCTTTTTTACTTGCCAGTTTAGAAAGCGCCGCGCTCTGGCGGTGCCAGTCTTTAATCGGGATGGCCGGTGCGCCGCCGAAGGTTGCGCCGTCGGGGATGTCGGTCATCACGCCGGATTTAGCCGCGAGCTTGACTCCTCTGCCGATGGTCAGGTGACCGGCGATACCGACCTGACCGCCAAGCATGCAGCCATCGCCAATGCGGGTGCTGCCAGCTATACCACATCCGGCGGCAATGACGACCATTTTTCCCAGCTGTACATTATGGCCAATCTGCACCAGATTATCAATCTTGCAGCCATCGCCGATGATGGTGTCTGGCCCTGCGCCGCGGTCGATGCAGCTGCCGGAGCCAATTTCTACATCATCCCCGATGATGACGCGGCCAAGCTGCGGCACTTTCAGGATGCCCCGGGCGCTGGGTGCAAAACCAAAGCCATCCTGCCCGATATGCACCCCGCGATGAATGATAGCGCGGCTGCCGATGATGGCGTGGCTGATGGTAGAATTCGCGCCGATCACGCTGCCATCGCCGATGATGCAGCCTTCGCCGATCACCACGCCGGGGGCAATGTGGCAATCTTTGCCGATGGTGGCGCTGGGCGCGATATGGGCATGGGGTGAAATGCCGGGCTTTGGTGCTGCGGGGTAGAAATACTGCGCGGCAAGCGCATAGGCAGCGTAGGGGGCTTCGGTGAGCAGGAGTGCCATGGTTTTGGGGGCGCGGGGCGCATATTTCTCGCGCACAAAACAAGCCCCGGCGCGGCTTGCTGCAAACTGCTCAAGATATTTCGGGTTGTCAAGAAAGCTCAGCTGCGTTGGTGTCGCGGTATCCAGCGCTGCCACATCCTCGACCTGTGCGTGTGCATCTGTGCCAGCGGCAAGCACTGCGCCTGTCAGTGCAGCGAGCTTTTCAAGCGCAATCGGCAAGCTGCGAACAAAGAAACGTGGATCGGCCATATCGCATGCTTTGCTTTGTTCGCAGTTGTTACTGGGCTACTTTTTCTCGGGCGCTTCGAACTTGACATTCACCTTCGGGAGTTTTTCGTTCAGGCGCTTGAGCACTTCTGCCGAAATATCGAGCTTGTTATCGGCATAGAGAATCTGCGAGGTGGGCACCGCCATCAGGAAGCCCTTTTCTTTTGCCAGATCCGCAATGATGTCGGTGGTGGCTTTCTGGATATCGCCCAGCGAGCGCTCAAATGCGTTATCCAGCATTGCTTTTTTAGACTGAACTTCTTTTTGCACTTCCGTGGCTTTGGTGCGGAACGCACGTGCTTTTTCTTCAAAAGCTTCTTTCGCCAGCACGCTTTTCTGCTTACCGAGTTCCTGATCTTCTTTTTTCAGGGCCTCTTCTTTTTTGGTGATATCTGCCTGAAAAGCTTTCTGCTTGCTTTCCAGCTGCTCACGCACAGATTTTGCTGCGGTGGAATCTTTCATCACCTGCTGCACATTCACCACAGCAATGATTGGCTTGCTGTCTTCAGCGAGAGCCGGGGCGGCAAAAGAGAGGGTAGCCACGGTGGCCAGCATGGCAAAGCGACGTAACATCATAACAATCCTTTCATGGGGTAAACTAAAAGCGTGTGCCGAAGCTGAAGCGGAAGGTTTCCGTCTGGTCTTCGTCCTGTTTCGAGATAGCGCGGGCAAAATCCACGCGAATGGGGCCAAATGGGGATGTCCAGAGCACACCAACGCCGGCAGAGGTGCGAAGCGCGCTTTCATCAAAAATGCCTGCGCCATTATCATCAATTTTCCACAAGCTGCCAGCATCACCGAACACGGCGCCAGACAGGCCAACTTCTTCCGGCAGACCAAGCGGGAACTTGAGCTCAACAGAGCTGGTGTAATAGGCATTACCGCCCAGCGCATCATCGGTAGCCACGTCACGTGGGCCGATACCGGCGGTGCGGAAACCGCGCAGGTCATCGCCGCCGACAAAGAAGCGGTCATTAATACGCACATCCTTACCGCCAAGGCCGAAGATATAGCCACCAGTGCCGGAGACACTTGCGACCCATTTCGGATAGACCGGATAGAAATAAGCGGCTTTCACATCATGCTTGAGGTAGCGTGAATCACCGCCAAGGCCTGCAAATTCCTGGCTGAGGCGAACCGTGGTGCCACGGGTGGGGTTGAATTTATTATCGCGGTCGTCATAGGTGAAGGACTGGCCAATCGAGGAATTGACGTTCTTACCCTCCTGCTGCTTGATGAAGGTCGATGCAGTAGGCTCGATATCCGTTACATCCGTCTGGCGGATGGAGTAAGTGATACCATGCTGCAGGTGCTCCTGCAGGGCATAGCTGGTGCGTAGATTGATACCGCGAATCGCCATGTCATAGGAGCTTTCGCGCTGGAAATCGCGGTCGGTGCGGTAAATGTCAAAGCCGGTGGCCAGCTCGCGGTTGAGGAAGTAGGGCTCGGTAAACCCAAGCTCATACTGCCGGCGGCGCGCAGCATAGGTGACGCGTGTTTTGATTTCCTGTCCGCGGCCAAGGAAGTTATTTTCGCGGATGCCAAATTCACCAAGCACGCCATCGCTGGTTGAGTAGCCAGCGCCAACATTCACCTCGCCCGTGGATTTTTCAACAACATCAACATTCACCACCGTTTTATCCGGTGCGCTGCCTGCCTCGTTTTTTACCTCAACTTTTTCGAAAAAGCCGAGATTATTCAGGCGTTGCTCAGTGCGCTCCAGCTTGGCGCTGTTGTAGGGGTCGCCTTCGCTTAAACGGAATTCGCGGCGAACCACCTCATCGAGCGTGCGGACATTGCCGGTGATGTTGATGCGCTCAACATAGACGCGGGGGCCGGGTTTGATGATGTAGGTGATGTTAGCCAGTTTTTTCTCGCGGTCGCGATCCAGCTTGGGCTGAATATCCACGAACGCATAGCCGAGATTGCCGAGCTCATTGGTCATGGCCTCGACGGTGGCCTCAACCTTACTGGCATCATAGGTTTTGCCGCTGTGGGTCTGGATAATATCCGAGAAATCCGGTTTCTCTTTATCCTTCAGTTCGCTGACAACTTCGATGGCGCCAAAATCATAACGATCACCTTCATCAATGACGAAGGTAACAAAGAATGCATCTTTGCTGGGAGAAAGCTCGGCATGTGCTGACTTCACCTGGAAATCGGCATAGCCTTCACTGATGTAGAAACGGCGGAGCATCTCCTGATCAAACTGCAGGCGGTCGGCATCATATTTATCGCTGTCAGTGAAGAATTTATACCAGCGAGATTCTTCCGTGCGGATCGCTTCTTTTAAGCTGCTGGCAGAAAATTCTTTGTTGCCAACAAAGGTGATTTTTTCGACGCGCGCCGGTGCTCCCTCGGTAATCTCGTAGACGAGATCCACACGGTTTTGATCCTGGCGGATGACTTTTGGCGTGGCGGTGGCACTGTAGCGGCCACTTTTACGGTAGATATCGAGGATGCGTTTTACATCGCTCTGGACTTTTTCCCTGGAATAAATCTCGCGTGCTTTCAGCTCAATCTCTTTTTCAAGATCTTTGGTTTCGATGCGATCATTGCCCTCAAACACCACCTGATTGACGATAGGATTTTCAGCGACTTTTACCACCAATGTTTCACCGGAGCGAATTAGCTGCACATCAGAAAAGAAGCCGGTGGCATAGAGATTTTTGAGGCTGCTGTCGATTTCCGGCTGGTTGAAAGTGCTGCCCGGTGCGAGGTTGAGGTAGGTGAGGATGGTGCGACCCTCGACACGCTGATTGCCTTCGATTTTAACATCACGAATGACGTCGCTGACAGCAAACGCAGGCGCGGCTATCAACGCTGAGCTGACAACACCGCAAAGAAGAGCATGAGAGAATTTCATGGCGCTAGTTTTGCTGCATAAGGGGCGAACAATCAAGCGAAAATAAGTCGCCGTATGTCGTTAAAAAATGTGAAAGCCATCAGCGTTGCCAGAATCGCAAAACCAATTTTAAAGCCCCATTCCTGAACTTTCTCTGCAAGCGGCCTGCCGCGTACGGCTTCCGCGGCATAGTAAGCAAGGTGACCACCATCAAGCAGCGGTATCGGCAGCAGATTCACTAGCCCCAGATTTGCCGAGAGCATGGCAATCAGCCAAAGTACGGTATGAAAATCTTTTTCAGCGGCTTGACCGGAAAGCTGAGCAATACCGACCGGACCTTTAAGATCATGCGCGCCGCGCTGACCGGTTACAATCTGGCCAATAACATGCAGTGTGGTTTCGCAGATCATGTAGGTGCGGCGGATGGACTCGGCGAGCGCAGTAACCGGCCCGACATCTTCATATTTAATGTCTGCACTGCGTATGCCGATCATCGGGCGTTTAACTTTGTTGCCGAGCCCATCATCATCTTCTGTCTGTTTTGGAACGAGCGTGATGGTGAAGTTTTCTTCTCCGCGCAGGACATGCAGCACTACTGGTGTGCCAAGATTAGTCGAGATTAGGTAGGGAATGTCATTGAAGCTTTTGACCTTTTCATCATTGATTTGAGTAATGCGGTCACCCGGCTTAAGCCCTGCTTCCTCGGCCGCAGAAGCGGGCATGACTTTACCCACCACCGGGTCAATCGACGGTAGGCCGCTGGTCATGATGAAGTAGGTAAAGACAGTAATCGTGAGCAGGAAATTGGCGATGGGCCCGGCAGCAACAATCGCTGCTTTTTTAGAGAGCGGCTTGTGGTGGAAGGTGAGCTTTTTTTCTTCATCAGTCATGTTGTCGAGCGCGCTCATATCGGCGGTGCTGGCTTCCGACGCATCGCCATACATTTTGACATAGCCGCCGAGCGGGAGCAGCGAAAGCTTCCAGCGCGTGCCGGAACGATCCGTCCAGCCAAAGATTTCTTTGCCAAAGCCGATGGAGAAAGCAGAAATTTTAACACCGCACCATTTGGCGACGATGTAATGACCGAATTCGTGGACAAACACGATCACCGAAATCACGATGAAAAATGACAGCAGCGTGTGGCCGATATTCAGTAGAAAATCCATTACAGTCTCTCCGCGTTGCGACGTGCGCTGCTATCGGCGGCGAGAACGTCGCTGATGCTGCGCAGCTGGGTATTGTCGGTGGTTTCGAGCGTTCGTTCAACGATTTTAGCAATATCCAGAAAGCCAATCTCGCCGGCAAGGAAACGTTTCACCGCAATTTCATTGGCGGCATTCAGCACGCAAGGCGCGCTGCCGCCTGTGGCCATTACCTCACGAGCCAGCCTGAGCGCCGGAAAACGTGTTTCATCCGGCTGTTCAAACGTGAGGCTGCCAATGGCGGCAAGATCAAGCGGTTTCACCGGGGCGCTGATGCGCTGCGGCCATGCCATGGCGCAGGCGATGGGGGTGATCATGTCCGGGTGGCTCATTTGCGACAGCACCGAGCCGTCTTTCAGGTGAATCAGGCAGTGGATAATCGATTGCGGGTGAATCAGCACACTCAGCTTATCCGGTGTGATATGAAACAGCTGCTGCGCTTCGATCAGCTCGAGGCCTTTATTCATCAGAGTGGCAGAATCGACAGAGATTTTGGCACCCATCGACCAGTTGGGATGTTTCACTGCCTGCTCAGGCGTGACCGTTTTCATCTGCTCATGAGACCATGTTCGAAATGGCCCGCCGGAAGCGGTGAGGGTGATGGACGTGATAGCGGGCAGAAGCTCCGGTGAAAGGAGCTGAAACACGCCGTTATGCTCGGAATCCACTGGTAGCAGCGTGGCGCCGTGGCGACTTACTTCCTCCATCATCAGGCTGCCGGCGCAGACCAAAGACTCTTTGTTGGCGAGCGCCACGGTTTGTCCGGCGCGGATGGCGGCGAGTGTCGGCCTGAGCCCTGCGATGCCGACAATGGCTGACATCACCAAATCCACAGAGGTTGCCGCAGCTTCTTCGAGTGCCTGCGCGCCTGCTGCCGCATGAATGTTGCTGCCGGAAAGATGATTTTTCAGCTCGTCATATTTATCCGGGCTGGCAATCACCGCGCGGCGTGCGCCAAAACGGATCGCCAGCTGCGCCAGCTCTGCGGCATTATCGCTGGCGGTGAGTGTTTCGACCTCGAAACGATCCGGATGCGCCTCAATCAGTTTCAGCGTGCTGCGGCCGATGGTGCCGGTTGCTCCCAGAATGGTGACGCGCTTTGACCCTCTCCCCTTGGGGGAGAGGGAAGGGTGAGGGGGGGAGATGGTCTTACCCTCACCCCGACCCTCTCCCCCAAGGGGAGAGGGAGATATAAATGTTGGCTTCATGCGCCAGCCACGCCTGAAAGATAAACCATCAGGGCGAAAAGCGGCGTGGCAGTCACCAGCCCGTCAATGCGATCAAGCAGGCCGCCATGGCCGGGAATGAGCGTGCCGCTATCTTTGACGCCAGCGCGGCGCTTGAGCCATGATTCAAACAGATCCCCCGCTTGCGCGACCACCGCCAGCAACATGGCCAGCAGCGCGCACCCAATAAGCGAGAGCGGGTAAGGGGTGAAGCTGGCGCAGATGGCGCCAATTGCCGCTGCTGCCGCCATGCCGCCGAGCAGCCCCGCCCATGTTTTATTTGGGCTTAAGGCTGGGGCAAGTTTGGGGCCGCCGATGCGCTTGCCGGCGAAATAGGCGCCAATATCCGTCGCCCAGACGACAAACAGCAGGTAAAGCACCACATCCGCGCCGCCATTCAAGTCGCTCGCAAACTCAGCATTTCGAAGCCAGACCAGCGAAGCGCAGGGCAGGGCGACATAGCCATAGCCGGCCAGTTGCCATGCGCGGCTTTCGCCTGCAGTCAGCGCATCCCATTCCTTTTTCATCAGCAGCCCGGCCAGTACCACCACCAGCGTAAACAGCCAGCCACCCAGCCACTCAGCCGTTAGCAGCAACACTATCATCACAACGCCGGAAATGGCGCGCAGCTTCAGGCCGTCCCAGCGGCTTTTATCCATTGCCTGCGGTTCCATAGCGCCTTTCCCGCGTGGCGAAATCCGCCAGCGCTTCGCTTAAGTGGCTGGCGTCAAAATCCGGCCACAGTGTGTCAGTGAAGAAAAATTCGGTGTAGGCCGATTGCCACAAAAGGAAGTTAGAAATGCGGTGCTCGCCGCCGGTGCGGATGAGCAGATCCGGATCCGGAATCGTGGCGGTATCAAGCACGTTTTCGATGGTTTGTTCGGTGATGGAATCAGGCGAGAGAATTCCGGTAGCTACCTGTTCTGCAAGCCTTCGCATGGCGCGCACCAGCTCCTGCTTGCTGCCATAGGACAGTGCCACCGTGAGGTTAAAGGAGTGGTTATTTTCAGTTTCCTGCATGGCTTGCTGCACCCGCATCTGCATGTCGCTATCGAGGCGCGAAAGATCGCCAATAAAGCGCAGCCGAATATCGTTTTTCTTCAGCTCCGGCAGCTCTTTTTCCAGATAGTGTTTGAGCAGCTGCATCAGGTCACTGATTTCTTCTTTGGGGCGCTTCCAGTTTTCGGAAGAAAACGCATAGACGGTTAAATATTTCACGCCTGCTTCGCGACAGGCTTCCATTGTACGGCGCAGGCTGTCCGCACCTTTTTTATGACCAGCAGAACGGGGAAGGTGGCGCGCTTTTGCCCAGCGGCCATTGCCATCCATGATGATGGCGATGTGGGTGGGAGTAGTGCTGGTGGCTAGTGCTAGTGGCTGGTGTGTCATGGGTTTCATAAGATTATATTCTTTCACTAGTCACCAGCACTAGTCGCCAGCACTAATTCCCCAGAATTTCTTTTTCTTTCACCGCCAGCGCATCATCAATTTTTTTGATGAATTCGTCGGTGAGTTTCTGAATCTCGCCTTCGCGTTTTTTCACATCATCCTTGCCCATATCTTTTTCCATTTTTTTGAGGGCATCATTGCCATCGCGGCGGATATTGCGCACGCTGACTTTGGCATTTTCGGCATATTTACCAGCAATTTTGGAAAGCTCAACGCGGCGCTCCTGCGACAGCGGGGGAATCGGCACGCGTACCAGCTGGCCATCGGCAATGGCATTCACGCCAAGGCCTGCGGCGTTAATCGCTTTTTCAACTGATTTTACCACGCCCTTATCCCACACCTGTACCGAGAGCATGTGCGGCTCCGGCACGCTGATGTTGCCCACTTGATTGAGCGGGGTCATCGATCCATAGGCGTCCACCTGAATGTGGTCGAGCAGCGCGGCATTCGCACGGCCGGTGCGCAGGCCGCCAAATTCAGAATGGAGAGATTTCAGGGCGCCTTCCATGCGGCGGCGCAGTTCGTTGATGTCAGCGGTCATGGCAATATCCATCGGTTGGGTTGAATGGGCAGACAGTAGCGCTAAGCGTTGCTAGTGCAAGGATTATTTCTTATCGCGGATGACGGTGAATTTGCCTTTGCCCTGTGCGGCTGCAGCAATAGAATCTTTACCCGCCAGTGAAAACACCACAATCGGCATCTGATTTTCGCGCGATAGCGCGATGGCGGAGGCGTCCATCACCTTTAAATCACGCACCAGCACTTCGTGATAGCTGAGTTCTTTGAAGTGTTTGGCGTTTTTATTTTTCTTGGGATCGGCATCATACACGCCGTCGACCTGCGTGCCTTTCATCAGCGCATCGCAGCCCATTTCATTGGCGCGCAGCGCGGCGGCGGTGTCGGTGGTGAAAAACGGATTGCCGGTGCCGGCTGCAAAAATGACCACGCGCCCGCGCTCAATATGGCGGATGGCGCGGCGGCGGATGTAAGGCTCGCACACCTGCATCATCGAAATCGCGGAAAGCACGCGGGTTTCAACACCAAGGCGCTCCAGCTGGTTTTGCAGCGCAAGGGCGTTAAGGACGGTGGCGACCATGCCCATATAGTCCGCGCTGGCACGCTCCATGCCGGCATTTTCACCTTGTTGGCCACGAAAAATATTGCCGGCGCCGACCACGATGCACACTTCAATGCCAAGGTCGATGGCGTTTTTGACATCACGGCAGATGCGCTCGATGGTTTTTGGATCCTGGCCGTATTTCTGTTCACCCATCAGCGCTTCGCCGGAGAGCTTGAGAAGGATACGCTTGTAGAGAGGTTTGGATTTGGTCATGGGGGTAGTAGTAGTCAGATTAGTGGCGAGTGGCAAGTGGCGAGTTCACCAGCCACTCATCACTTACAACTCGCCGCTATTTTAATAGAATATCCGTGATTTCGCGCATCTGGGTGCGGGCGCGCATTAGGTAAAAACCCTGGCTGGCAAGGTGATTCGCAAGGAGCGTGCTATCAGGGCTGAAGTTCAGCACAAAAAAATGATTATAGGACATGCCGATGCGAAGCGATTCCAGCATCCGCGCCCATGCGGTGGAAAGCTGGCGCTCCTCAATGACCGAGGCGTAGTCTTTCTGCAGCGCCGCGAGAATCATGTAGTTGGCATAAAGACGGCCTTTGGTGAAGTAAAACAGCTCCGCCGCCGAGCCAAATGACGACTGGCTGCTGCCCTCGATATAGTGGCTGATATCAGATGACGACGAGCCAAGATCCGCCGCCATGCGGTTCATCGCCTCAAGCAGGTTATCGGCGCGGCGCTCAAACACCGCTTCACCTTTGGCAAGGCGCTGGTTGTAGCGGGTGAGCGACTCGAGACCCGCGCGATATTGTGTGGCAGAAGAGGCGGTGGGCAGCCATGAAGTGCTTAAGTCCCACATCCAGACATAGGGCGAATAGTTAAACAGCCCGTTAGCTTTCTGCACATCCTCATCCACGCCGGAGGAGCCGCGTGTGCGCGCGATCTGATCCGACAGCTCGATGGTGAAGCGGGCAACCGTCGCCATGATGCCGCGCTGGAATGCGGGCATGCGGGTGAGTGCAGCGCCGGGGTAGAAAAATGGATCGCTGGGTGTCCAGTGATGCTGGTTCACTTCGCGGTCAACGAGCGACGCAGCCACCGCCACCGCGTGGCTGCCGCCTTCGATTTCAAGCTTGGAGGCGCTGTAATCCGGTGAATCGCTGATGGTATGCACCCAGATCATGCCAACCGGATAATACACCAGCAGGATGAGGAGCAGCAGGCTGATCAGTGTTGTCAGGGCGAGGCGTGGGATGGATTTGAGAAAATTCAGCATGCGGGTCTTTTAGCAGCTTGCCGTCAGCTGCGCAAAATAAAAAAGCCGCCCGGGTTAGGGGCGGCTTTTTTAAAACTATCAGGCTTGCTTTAAGCGGCGGCGGTGCCAGCAGCGGCAGCTACTTCTGCAGCGAAATCACTCTGCTGTTTTTCGATGCCTTCGCCAAGCTGGAAGCGTACAAAGCCAGCGAGTTTCACTGGTGCGCCCACGGTCTTTGCAGCATCGGCAACCACCTGTGAGATTTTGGTTTTGCCGTCGATCACGAAGAGCTGCTCCATAAGCACCACTTCTTCGTAGTATTTGCGAACGCGGCCTTCGACCATCTTCTCGATGACATCAGCCGGTTTGCCGGAAGCCTGAGCTTGCTCGCGGAAAATGGCGCGCTCGCGCTCGAGCTTCGCGCCGTCAACATCCGCCGTGGTGAGCGCTTCTGGACGCGCTGCGGCGATGTGCATTGCAATCTGTTTGCCGAAAGCTTCAACCTTATCAGCGGCACCTTCAGACTCAACCGCAAGCAGGATGGCGATTTTGCCCATGTTCGCAGCAACCGCGTTGTGCACATAGCTGCACACCACGCCTTTGCTCACTGACAGCACCGCGCTGCGGCGCAGGTTCATGTTCTCGCCGATGGTGGCAATGGCATTCGTGACATCAGTTGCAACGGCGGCTTTCAGCGCCTCAACGTCCTGACCCTGATCAAGCGCCAGACCAGCAATTTTGCTGGCAAGTGCCTGGAACTGCTCATTGCGCGCCACAAAATCGGTTTCAGAGTTCAGCTCAATGGCCGCACCCTTGTTGCCTTTGACAGCGACAGCCACCACACCTTCAGCCGCAACACGGCCAGATTTCTTAGCCGCGGCAGAGAGGCCTTTCTTGCGCAGCCAGTCGATCGCTTCTTCCATGTTGCCGTTTGTTTCAGCGAGCGCCTTGCGGCAGTCAAGCATACCCGCGCCAGTGGTTTCGCGGAGGGTTTTAATCTGTTCTGCAGAGATATTGGTCATTGTTTTCTCCTTGTCACCCCGCATTTATTGCGGGGTCTCGATTTAGCTGTATGGGATCCCGCAACAAGTGCGGGATGACGGGAGCCTAAGCGGCATAGCCGCTAAGGCTTACCGTCATTTCTTGCCCGGTGTTTTTTTCACGGTGACAACCGGTGCTTTTTTGGCCGCTGGCTTGCCGCGACCTTTGCCTTTTTTGGCTTCTTCCGCGTCTTCTTTCGCATCGGCAGCTTTTTTCTCTGCCTGTGCATCAACGGGGATGATTTCGCCGGCATCTTCACGTTCGCCTAAGTCTTTGCTGGAACGCGACAGGCTTTCCTGAAGACCGGCCAGCACCGCATCGGACACCAGCTGGCAGTAAAGGCGAATGGCGCGCGAAGAGTCATCATTACCCGGAACAGGGTAGCTGATGCCGTCAATCGAGCAATTGCTGTCTACAATCGCGACAATCGGGATATTCAGGTTGCGCGCTTCTTTAACAGCGAGATCTTCTTTGCCGGTGTCGATGATGAAGATAAGGTCGGGCAGGCCACCCATATCTTTAATACCACCCAGCGACGCTTCCAGCTTGTCGCGCTCGCGGTTCATTGAAAGAAGTTCTTTTTTGGTAAAACCAATGTTGGGCGTGTTCAGGTTTTCATCGAGCTTGCGAAGACGTTTGATCGAAGCCTGAATAGTTTTCCAGTTGGTGAGCAGACCACCCAGCCAGCGCTGGTTGATGTAGTACTGGCCACAGCGTCTGGCGGCTTCTGCCACAGGTTCAGATGCCTGGCGCTTGGTGCCGACAAACAGCACGCGCCCATTTTGCGCTGCCACATCTTTCACAGCGGACAGTGCGGCATGCAGCATCGGCACGGTTTTGCCGAGGTTGATGATATGAATATCGTTACGAACGCCATAAATGAACGGCGCCATGCGCGGATTCCAGCGCTTGGTTTTGTGACCAAAGTGAACGCCAGCTTCGATGAGCTCGCGCATATTGAATGCGGGTAATGACATATGCCAAATTCCTTTTCCGGTTAAGCCTCGGCAGGGTGAAGTGACTCTAAAGCGAGCACCGGACGGATGATTTGCACCGCAAACCAGCCACACTCTGCCTGTGAATTTCCCCTCTCACCATGAGAGGGGATGCGCTTTTTAAAGGATGCAGTGACGCTTGGCAAGCGTTAATTCACACGGTGGCCGCTGGGTTCGTGGTTGTGGTTACGTTCATGATCAAGCCGTTTTTGATAACCACTTTGATAGTCTTTGATAATTTTATCAACGGCTCCCTTGGCGCCGAGCGTATTGGCAATCGCACCAGACCAGCCATTCTGGGCAATCGTGGCGTGGGCGGGGTCAAGGCCAATATGACGCAAAGTGTCTTCAAGACCATGGCCTTTGAGATGCTCCGTCAGCTCTTTTTCCAGATCTTTTTTGAACTCTTCCGGCACGCCGCCTTCGCGGAAATATTTGTCACGAACCTTGTGCACTTCCATCACAAAAGCTTCGATCTGGGCGGGGGTAACGTTTTTAAACCATGGCTTGAGGATGCCGATGGCTTCCGTTTCGAGCAGTTCAGGATCAAAACTTTTATTATTCACGGCTTCTTTGATGAGCATGTTGATCATGCCCGGGGGGCCGCAAGGAAAAAGCGTGGCATTGTTCGACCATAGCTTGCCAAGCACCGGCAGAGAAACTTTGCGACCGGCGCCCAGCGAGTAGCGCGTGCCAAGGCTGGTGGCATAGTTGGTAAATGGCAATATCTGAAGGCCAGAAGCCGACCCGAACAACGACGAAACCGCCGCCACACGGCTCCATGGCTGTGATTGTTCATAGGTGGCGCGCGCCTCCACCTCATCAAGCGTTTGGGCTTTTTTGACCTCATTATGGCGCTTGCCAAAGAAAATGCGGCTGCCCTGAAGCACGGCGGCCGCGCCCATGACACCGGGGACGCCCCAACGCAATACCTGCATCCATTTATCCTTGGGCAGGTCGCTGTGTGGGTTGAATTTAAGGATGCCGTGGAATTTCTGAAGCGGTTCCCAGACATCCGCCTTGTTAATGGCACCGCCCTGAAAGTTCACACCAGTCAGCGCATCCATGATTTTATCGCCGAGCCAGCTGCCAACCGTCAGTCCCATAGCGCAATGGACGCGGTGTGAACCGATACCGGCCTGCACCATGCCGGTGATGCCTTCCGCTGTGTCAAGGAGCTTGCCGTTGACAAAGCCATGGTCGCGTTTGGAATGGACATGATGGCGGCGACCACCAGAGTCAGTTACGTTGCTGATATCGCTGCCGGCGCGCGGCCCCTCCAGATCCCCCATCTCAGAATCTTTTGAAAGCGCGACCATGCCGAGACTGGCAGCCGATACACCAAACAAGCCGCCAGCAAATGCTTTGCGGCTGGCGGTATCGGTGGCCAGATGCGCCTGTGGGTTGTAGGGTTTTCCTGTTAAGCCATGACGTTTTTCAATGCTCTCGACCAGTTCGCTGCGAATTTTATCCCGCTCCCTGGCGCTGGAAGGGGAAAGAATTTTTCCTGCCCAGCGTGCGATGATGGAGAGCGTTCCCATGTCGCCAACCGCGGCTTCCCGTGGGTCGAGTCCAATATTGAGCAGTAACTTTTCAAAGCCCACGTCGCTGAACATCTGCTTCATTTCATCAGCGATTTTTTTCTGCGTTTCGGCCGGAGGCAGACCCGCTTCAAGAATTTTGTTGCGCCGCGTCAAAACCAGATCTTTGACTTTCTGCATCTGCGTTTCGCTGACGTGATTAAATAGCGGCTTGATGAGGCCACTGAGCATTTCTTCAAGCTTTTCTGGCGCTGGCGATGGATTGTGAGCCAGATATTCCTGCATTTTTCCAATCAGCTTATGCCAGCGCAGCGGAAAGGAGGAGTGGCCATTAAACAGCTCGCGCAATACCGGCAGACCAGCGGCCATGTTGCGCTCGGCACCCGTGGAAAAAGCACCGCCAAGCGCTGTGCTGTAGTTGCTGACGGAGGGAATGATGCCAAGGCCTGACGCCGAACCGGGAATGGCGGCAATGCCTGCCATGCGCGCCAGCACTTTGAACTGATTAAACAGCATCAGCTGCTCGGCATGCCGAAGTGTCAGGTCTTTTGGCGAGACGCTCAGCATCTCTTTTGCCATTTTTTTGTAAGGCTCGCGGAAAAACATGTAGCTGCCAGCAACAGCGCCCACACCGCCGAGAATACCGGGAATCATCTGATCCGTGACGCGCAGCCAACGCATGGCCGGGTTATCGGAAAAATGATCATAAGCCAGAATACCGTGCAGCGGCCGAAGTGGCGGCACCAGCTCCTCACGATCAATCTTTTCACCCTCGGGGGTTTCGCCAACCATGATATTGAGCACCTGCCGGCCGACATAAAGCCCAGCCATCAGCCCGAGGGCGTTATATAGCCGGTGCTTGCTAGGCGGCACGTTCAGGTATTGGGTAGAAAATTTGGCTACCTGATAGACCGGGCCGTTGATGAGGTCGCTGGCAGGCATAAGGCTGCTATGAATCCTTACTAAAAGCGGCAAGCAATGCGCCGCGAAATTGATACCCTAAGAGTAGCACCTGCCGCTGGCCATCTCAACCCGGCAAGCAAGGGGTTTTTTAAATTTCACAGAACTGTCATAAATCAGGGTAAATTTATTATTGCGGTGCAGCATTTTAGTGACTGCTGGCACCGAATCGATTGTCACAAAAGTTTCATCTACACCAAGCGCTTGGCGTGGTATAACTGGATTATTGCTAGGTGTGCGCCGTGGTGCGCGCGGCTTTGGCTGAGAAATAATATATTGAAATTATTTGATAAATCTGCATGGCGAAAAAGCCCGACATACCTGATGATACGCACCCTGAAGTGGGGCGGGATGGTGCTGCGTCGCCGCAAGCCGGGACGCCCCCAGCCAGCCAGCCCGAGGCGCTGAGCCGTGAGGCATGGGAAAAAGAAGGCGCTCAGCCATGGAAAGCCACGCCGCAGGGGCGTCTGGCGATACGTCTGGTCACACGCGGGGTGCTTGGTTCAGCCTTTTTCACGGTGGGCGGTGCGCTCACCACCAAATGGCTCCAGAACTACAATTCCGAGGCAGCGCTGCTGAAACAGGACAACCCGCTGGCGTTTATCTCCAAGCTGGTTGATATGGGCGTTGGCAAGCCGATTGAAGCGGCGGTGAATGCCATTGGCAAGGACGGCGCGCGCGCTGTGACCTTCCGGCCAACGGGGTTGGGGCATACCAGCCACCGTGTTAGTGGCCGCAGCCTTGGCCATGAAGTGTCGGCGGTGTCGTTTGACTTTTTCTGCGCGTCAATTGGCGATGCATGGGGGCGTGATATTGCCGGGTGGATTGACCCGAATGTCAAAAAAGACTGGATGAAAGACGGCAAGATTGAGTGGCCGGCGGCGATTAAGCAGGCGATGAAATCCACCTGGCGTTACGTGACCTATAACGGTGGCGAGGACTGGGCGGTTGCTATCCCTTATGTTTATTTCATGCGTGGGCATCGTGCGCTGCTGGATCATGCCAGCCCGGGCTTCAAATATGATTTCGACCACAACCTCAATGGTGGTAGCAGCAAAGTTTCCGGCGGCGAGCATGTCGGCAATTTCAACCGCGGCGGCATCATGGATCTGCAGCACCGCTTCGTAGTGTATAACATGGGCACGGTGGCCTACCGCGAGCTTTATACCTTCATCGGCGAGAAGCTTCAGGGTAAGCAGACCTCGCTTTACGGCGCGCAGGATAAGGAGCCGCCGAAAACGATCGGTGAAAAGCTGGGCAATGTTGGCAAGTGGATGGTGCGCAGCGTGGTCAAGGCCGGTATTTACATGACACCGGCAGTGCCGTTTTTCTGGATCACGCGCACACCGCAGACTAAGTTTCGTGGGCTGGTGATTGATCCTGAGCATGGCGCACTCGCCTATGACCATCCGGAAAAAGGCATCAAGTTTGTTAAGCTTAATGAAAAAGTTCCC
>CANHDY010000031.1 GCA_947459535.1 Rickettsiales bacterium
GGGGGTGGGTTAGGGTGGGGGTTATTGGTGAAAGGAAAAAAACCCCTCACCTCGGTTTGCCTAAGGCTTAGCAAATACTAAACCTAAGGCAAACCGTCCTCTCCCTCAAGGGGAGAGGAGAAAAAAGTCATGCACCAAATTTCTTTTTAAGCGCCAGCATGGCAAGGCAGGTTTCTGCCGCTGCGCCGCCCTTGTTGCCTTCGCGCCGGTCAGCGCGAAGCATTGCCTGCGCCTCATTTTCAACGGTGAGGATGCCATAGCCAATCGCGATCTTTTTGTCGGTGGCAAGGTTCATCAGCCCGCGCGCGCTTTCGCCGCACACATAGTCATAATGCGTGGTCTCGCCGCGAATCACGCAGCCCAGCGCCACATAGCCGTCATACTTGCCGCTGGCCTCTGCCATGGCAATCGCCGCCGGCACCTCAAACGCGCCGGGCACAAAAATTTCGTCGTAGCTCGCGCCCGCCTTGGTCAGCGCTGCCGCTGCGCCTTTGGAGAGTTCATCGGAGATCTCTGGGTAAAAGCGCGAGTTGATAATCAAAATATGTGTCATGTCAGGCTCCTTGTGCCCACCACTTTCAGCCCGTAACCCTCAAGGCCTGCGATGGAGCGGTGGCTCGAGGTGATGAGTACCATGCGCCGAGCCCCCAGGTCGAGCAGGATTTGCGCGCCAATACCATAATCACGCAGGTCGCTGACGATGGGTTTTTCGCCGGTTTCGCGCGCTTTGATACGCGCACGCACGCTGTCGGAAAGGCTGGTGGGGCTGGGTTCACGAATCAGCAGCAGCACGCCGCCTTCGCTTCCGATGATTTCCAGCGAGCGCTGCTTGCTGCCGCCGGCTTCGGCGTCGCCCAGCACATCGCGCAGCACATCCAGCTTATGCACCCGCACCAGCACGTCTTTATCCGGCGAAATATCGCCCTTCACCAGCGCCACATGCTCGGCATAGTTCATGGTGTTGGTGTAGATGAACATCTTAAACTCGCCGCCATAGCGGCTTTTAAACGTGGTTTCAATCTCGCGGCGAACCAATTTCTCGCGGCGGCGGCGATAGGCGATCAGGTCGGCGATGGTCGCGACATTCAGCTGGTGTTTGGCGGCAAATTCCATCAGCTGCGGCAGGCGTGCCATCGTGCCATCATCGTTCATGATTTCGCAGATGACGCCGGAGGGATTAAGCCCGCTGAGCCGTGCGATATCCACCGCAGCTTCCGTATGGCCGGCGCGCACCAGCACACCGCCATCGCGCGCTACCAGCGGAAACACATGCCCGGGCGAGCCGATATCGTGTTTGCCCTTTGCCGGGTCAATCGCAACGGCAATGGTGCGCGCGCGGTCATGGGCGGAAATGCCGGTAGTGACACCTTCGCGCGCCTCAATCGACACGGTGAACGCCGTCTGGTGGCGTGTGGCATTGTCGCGCGCCATCAGGTCAAGCCCGAGCGTTTCCACGCGTCCGCGCTCCAGCGCGAGGCAGATGAGCCCACGCCCGTGCTTGGCCATGAAATTCACTGCTTCCGGCGTGGCATACTGCGCGGGGATCACGAGGTCGCCTTCGTTCTCGCGGTCTTCATCATCCACTAAAATGAACATGCGCCCGGCGCGGGCATCATCAAGGATGGTTTCAATGGGGGAGAGTTGGGTCATAGACTACTTCTCCCTCTCCCTTTCAGGGAGAGGGCAGGGGTGAGGGTTATCTATGCGTCTATAGCAGAGTGATTGCATTTTAGTAACCCCCACCCTAACCCTCCCCCTGAGATGGGGAGGGAAATGAGAGTAGACGCTCGACATAGCGCGCAATGAGGTCGATTTCCAGATTCAGCACATCGCCCGTCTTCCGCTCGCCGAGCGTGGTTACCTGCCAGGTATGGGGAATGATATTCACAAAGAAGCGCGCGCCTTCTACGCTATTGACCGTCAGCGATACACCGTCCAGCGTCACCGAACCTTTCTCGGCGATGAAACGGGAGAGGGTAGGCGGGGATTCAATCTCAAGACGGTGCGAACCACCTTCTGCCGACACCGAGATAATCTTCGCCAGACCATCCACATGGCCGGTCACCAGATGACCATCCAGCGCATCCCCAAGCTTCATCGCGCGCTCGAGATTAACCTTATCGCCACTGTTCCAGCGCGGCGCGGTGCGAGCGAGCGTTTCTCCGGAGAGCTGAACAGTAAAAGAACCTTGCTGCCAGCTGGTGACCGTCAAACATGCGCCGCTTACCGCGATGGATTCGCCGATACGCAGATCGTGCCACGGGCAGGAAATGGCCAGCGTCAGGTCGCCCTCTTTCTGCGAGGTAAGAATGGTGCCGATAGAGGTGATGATACCTGTGAACATAATGCTTTCATCCCAGCTGAGATTGGGATCCATCCTTCTCATAAATTTCAAGCATATCCCTGTCAAACATCGTTTCGCTCACTTTTGTCCAACCGCTGAGGCGCTCTTTCAGTGAGCCTTCAACCACCGAAAGCCCATCCTCGCCAATGGTATGCGGGGCTTTGAACCAGTAAAGCGTATCCACCATGCCGGATTCGAGCATGGCGGTATTCAGCTTCTGCCCGGCCTCGACCATCACCCGGGTGATGCCTTTTTCCGCCATGGTGCCGAGGGCTTCGGGAATCGTTTTGCTGCCCAGCACCCACAGCGCTGATACATCTATCGTTTTGGAAAGGTTGCTACCTCGCGGTAGGCGGTGGCTGCGGTCGAGAACAATACGCACCGGCGATTTGTGCTCAAGCCCCGGCGCGCGCACGGTCAGCAGCGGGTCATCGGCCAGCACGGTGCCAATGCCGGTGAGAATCGCATCAAACTCGCTGCGCAGGCGGTGCACCTCGGTGCGCGCGGCCTCGCCGGTGATGTACTTAATTCCTTCTCCCTTTGGGAGAAGGTTAGGATGAGGGCTGCCCTCACCCCGACCCTCTCCCAGAGGGAGAGGGGGATAAGCAATCTTCTCATCCGCCGAGGTGGCTACTTTCATCATGACATAGGGGCATTTCTGTTCCACAGCCGAAATAAAACCGCGGTTGAGCTCGCGTGCTTCCTGCTCGCACACGCCAAGTACCACCTCAATGCCCGTCTCGCGCAGCTTCGCAATACCCTTGCCGCCCACCAGCGGGTTCGGATCCCCGCAGGCGATGACCACGCGGCTGATGCCTGCAGCAATAATGGCGTCTGTGCAGGGCGGTGTTTTGCCCTGGTGCGCGCATGGCTCCAGTGAGACATAGAGTGTCGCACCACGCGCTGCTTCGCCCGCTTTCGCCAGCGCCTGCGGCTCTGCATGCGGCCTGCCGCCGCGAGCGGTGAAACCTTCGCCGATAATGGCATCATCTTTCACCACCACCGCGCCCACCGCCGGGTTTGGCCAGGTCTGGCCGAGATGGGTGCGGGCAAGCATGAGGGCACGCTGCATATGATTAAAATCCCCGCGAAAGCGGGGATCCTGTTGTGGTTCTGTCAGGATCCCCGCTTTCGCGGGGATTATTTCACTCTCCCTTGCCACCGAGTTCCTCGACGATGTCTTCAAAATCCTTGGCTTCCGTGAAGTCACGGTACACCGAAGCAAAGCGGATATAGGCCACGGTGTCGATTTTCTTGAGCTCTTCCATCACGATCTTGCCGATCATGGCGGTGGGGATTTCGTTTTCGCCGATGGATTCCAGTTTCTGGGTAATGCGGGTGGCGAGCTGTTCCGTCTGCTCGGAGGTGACAGGGCGTTTGCGAAGCGCAATGCCCAGCGAGCGCATCAGCTTGTCGCGGTCAAACAGCCTACGCTCCCCATTTTTCTTGACCACGGTAAGTTCGCGCAGCTGCACGCGCTCGAAGGTGGTGAAGCGCGAGTTACATTCCGGGCAATAGCGCCGGCGGCGGATGGATGTGCCATCATCGCTTGGCCGCGAATCTTTTACCTGGGTGTCGTCATGACCGCAAAATGGGCATTTCATAATCTACTCCTTACGTGTCATCCCCGCTTTATGCGGGGATCTAGAGCCCATAGCTCCATTTGAAATTGTGGCTCCAGACCCCCGCGCAAGGCGGGGGTGACGAAAAAACATGACCGCAAAATGGGCATTTCATACGTCTCTCCTTGTCATTGCGATGAGCGCAGCGACGCGGCAATCCAGTAGCGCTGCGTCTGCAGCGCAAAAGGCGTTATACCGCGCCCATGGCGCTTTAGCTGGATTGCTTCGCTATGCTCGCAATGACGATTATTTGATGGGCATTTCATAGGGTTAGTCTCCAGTCTCCAGTCACTAGTTTTAGTAAATCGGGAACCGTTTACACAGCTCTTCCACCTTGGCTTTCACGGCTTTTTCCACCGCGCTGTTGTCGCCACCTTTCGATAAGCCATCCAGCACATCGCCAATCAGCTCGCCGATCTGCTTGAACTCGGCTGTGCCAAAGCCGCGTGTCGTGCCCGCCGGTGTGCCAAGGCGAATGCCGCTGGTGATGAATGGTTTTTCCGGATCAAACGGAATGGCGTTTTTGTTGCAGGTGAGGCCGGCGCGCTCGAGCGATTCTTCGGCGGCTTTGCCGGTGACGCCTTTCGGGCGCAGATCCACCAGCATCAGGTGGTTGTCGGTGCCGCCGGTGGTGATGGCAACACCGCGCTTCGTGAGTGTATCGGCAAGTGCGCGAGCATTTTCGACGATCTGTTTGCCGTAAGCTTTGAACTCTGGCTTCAAGGCTTCGCCGAAGGCCACCGCCTTGCCAGCGATCACATGCATCAGGGGGCCGCCCTGAATGCCCGGGAAAATCGCCGAGTTGAATTTTTTGCCAAGCTCGAGGTCATTCGAGAGAATCATCCCGCCGCGCGGGCCGCGCAGTGTTTTGTGTGTGGTGGTGGTGACGACATGGGCATGGGGCAGGGGCGAAGGATACATGCCTGAAGCTACCAGCCCGGCGATATGCGCCATATCCACCAGCAGGTAGGCGCCCACTGAATCGGCGATGCGGCGGAAATGCGCCCAGTCAATCACCCGCGGATAAGCCGAGAAACCAGCAATAATCATTTTCGGTTTGTGTTCTTTGGCAAGGCGTTCCACTTCGTCCATATCAATCAAATGGTCGCTCTCACGCACGCCATACGCCACCGCCTTGAACCACTTGCCTGACTGGTTGACCGACGCGCCATGCGTTAGGTGTCCGCCTGCCGCCAGCGACATGCCGAGGATGGTATCGCCCGGCTGCAGCAGCGCGGTGAACACGCCCTGATTGGCCTGTGAGCCGGAGTTGGGCTGCACGTTGGCATAGGCGCAGCCGAACAGTTTGCAGGCGCGCTCGATTGCGAGTTTTTCAGCCACATCCACAAATTCGCAGCCGCCATAATAGCGCTTGCCGGGATAGCCCTCGGCATATTTGTTCGTGAGCACGGAGCCTTGCGCATCAAGCACCGCTTTGCTTACGATATTCTCGCTGGCAATCAGCTCGATTTGCGTCTGCTGGCGATGCAGCTCTTCCTGCATGGAGGCAAAAAGTTCGGGGTCAGACTTGGAAAGCGGCGTGGCAAAAAACGGGTTTTTTGCGTCATCCTCGGCGGCACGAAGTGCCGTCCGGGGATCCATTCTAGATGATTGTGTCATATAAATCGTTCCATTCAGGGTTTGTCGCGTTAATCAAATTCAGCTTATACTCACGTTTGTATTTCTTTAGTTTTTTCTCTCGTTCAATGGCACTCAGGATATCATCGAAAATTTCATAATATACCAGCCGATTAAGGCTGTATTTTTTTGTGAATCCCTCGATCCGTTTTTCCTTATGCTGGTAAGTTCGCTTGGCCAATATCGAGGTGACGCCAATATAAAGCGTCCCGTTCTTTTTATTAGCCATGATATAAACAAAACCTCTCTTTGCATGCATGGTGTTGGTATGGGTCCCCGAATCGCGCCTAAGAGGGCGCGCTCGAGGACGACGATAACTTCCTTATGCGGGTTTCATGTCTTCCGCCTTCAAAGCGGGTGGTTAAAAATCTCTGCAGACAGTTGCGCGCGGTGGCTTCGCTGATCTGGCGCGCACCAAGGCACAGCACGTTGGCATTATTATGTTGCCGCGAAAGCGCTGCTTGCTCAGTGGTCGAAACTAGTGCCGCGCGGATGTGGGGGTGGCGGTTCGCCGCAATGGACATGCCGATGCCCGAGCCGCAGATGAGCACGCCAAGCGCGCCGGGATGCTCTTTCATCCAGTCAGCGAGCTTGTGCGCATAGTCTGGGTAGTCAACGGAGGCTGTTTCCTTTGGCCCAAGATCCAGCACCTCATGCCCCGCCTGCGCTGCATCGGCAAGCAACAACTGCTTGAGAGAAACGCCGGCATGGTCAGAAGCCATCGCAATCACTGGTAGCGTAGTCATGTTTATTCCACTATATAATCCAGCATTTCTGCCATGTTATGGGCTAAAACGCAATGGAATACCTACATTTAGTGGCTCTCGGGGGCGCGGCGGCGCTGGGGGCGGCGATCAACGCGGTGGCTGGCGGCGGAACTTTCCTTGTTTTTCCGCTGCTTATTTTAAATGGCCTCGGGGCGGTTGCAGCCAATATTATGGCTACCATTGCCTTGTGGCCGGGCAGCGTGGCCAGCTCGGTCGCGTTTAAATCCCAGCGCGCGCACCTTGATATGAAGCGGCTTATACCACTGATTGTGATGAGTGTGGCTGGCAGCGCACTGGGCACATGGCTGCTGCTTTCCACGCCGGAAGCGCTGTTTGCCGGTCTGGTGCCGTACCTGCTGCTGGGTGCTACGCTGATTTTTACGTTTGGCCGTTCGCTGACCATCCGCAGCACGGGCAGCAAAACAGCGCCGCTACTGCAATTTCCCATCGCCATTTACGGCGGCTATTTTGGTGCTGGCATCGGCATTTTGATGCTGGCCATGCTGCAAATCCTTGGCATGCGCCAGATTCATGAGATGAACGCGGTGAAAACTGTGCTCGGCAGCACGATCAATGCAGTGGCATTTCTGGTGTTTGTGTTTTCACCACTGGTGGTATGGGATGTGGCGCTGGCGATGATGATTGGCGCCATCATCGGCGGCTATGCAGGCGCACGCCTTTCACTGCATGTTTCACCGCAGAAAGTGCGCCTTGCCATCAGCACTCTTGGCTTTGCGATGAGTGGCTATTTCTTCTTGTATGGCGTTTAGATTTGTGCTCTAAATTTTATTTGAGTTGAACCGAATTGTTTTTACACAAAACAATTCGGTGGTAACCGCGCAAAGCGCGGCGCACGAGCGGCGAAATATGGGGCGAAGCGTTCCAGCGCACGCAGTGCGAAAAACAGGTGACGGGGATAAGAAACCATGAATGAACCAGCGACAGGCGCGCCAGCCACTCCTGTTTTGCAGCAAGCCAAAAAAGCTCACGTCATCGTGATTGGCAATGAGAAGGGCGGCTGCGGCAAAACCACCACTGCCATGCATCTCATTGTTGCGCTGTTGCGCATGGGGTTTTCGGTCGGTTCTATCGATATCGATTCACGCCAGCGCTCGCTTTCGCGCTACCTTGAAAACCGCAAGCAAACCGCACTGAAGGAAGATGTGCCGCTGCCATCACCGCAGCATGTGGTGGTGCAGAAAAGTCCATTTAACATCGTTCAGGAAGCGGAAGCAGACGAGCACGAGCGCTTCACAAAAGCACTGGCCCGCCTTCAGGCTGCCAACGATTTCATCGTCATCGACAGCCCCGGTTCCGACACTTACCTTGCCCGTGTTGCGCATGCCTATGCCAATACGGTGATTACCCCCATCAATGACAGCTTCGTAGACCTTGATGTGCTGGCGAATGTCGATGGGCAGACGATGAAAATCATCAAGCCATCCATTTATTCTGAAATGATGTGGGAGCAGAAGCTTCAGCGCGCTAAACGCGATGGCGGATCCATCGAGTGGATCGTCATGCGTAATCGCCTTTCTAACATCGACGCGAAAAACAAACGTTTCATGACACAGGTCACCGGCGAACTTTCGCGTCGTATTGGTTTTCGTGTGGCGCCGGGCTTTTCAGAGCGAGTGATTTTCCGTGAAATGTTCCTGCAGGGACTTACCGTCCTTGATATTATGGAAACCAAAGGTGCAACCATCTCCATGTCGCATATTGCCGCGCGTCAGGAAGTCCGCGATCTGCTGCGCACACTGAAAATTCAGACAATTGAAGAACGCCTTGCCAAAACCAACAAAGAAGAAGCAGAAGAAGAGGAACAAAAACAGGAGGCAGCGCCAGCTGCTGCTGCAGTAGCCACAGCGGTGCCAGTTTCCAGTGAGTCGATGAGTTCTACTGCTGAGGTTAAGTCTGACCAGCCCGTTATCAGCGCAGAGGTTGATGCTAACAAGGACAATGTTGTTTCAATTCCGCCTTCGGCACCGCCAGTACCCGTGATCGCATCAGAGCCCCGTCAGCTGGTTGAGCTCGCTTCGTAACAACAAACTTCCCACCCCGCATTGTTGTGCGGGGTTAAGTTCAAGCGGCAAGTTGTAGAACCTTCAAACCATATGCCCTACCTTGCGCTCATCTTTCTTGTTCTGGTGTTGCTGCTCACCTATAGTCTTTCCAGAAGCAGGGCGCAGATGAAGCGATATTCTTCAAGTGAGTGGATGAAAGCAGGCGGAGTGCTGGGTGCGGCGATTCTGCTGGCGCGTTTTGCCAAGCTGCCGCTCGCTACTATCCTGACCGCGCTACCCTTCATTCTGCCATACCTAAAACAAGCCGAAAGCGCGCAGCAGCAGGCCTCCACGAGCGGCGGGATGACGCGTGAGGAGGCGGCGCTGATTCTTGGCATCTCCCCGCGTGCAACGCCCGAGCAGGTGAAGGAGGCGCACCGCCGCCTGATCACCCGAAACCATCCTGATACTGGCGGCAGTGACTATCTGGCAGCGAAAATTAATCAGGCGAGGGATGTGCTGCTTGGGTAGTTGCTAGTTGCGAGTGACGAGTGGTGAGAAATCCTGTAATCAGGTTGCCATGCATCACTCACCACTCACCACTTACCACTCACCACTATGAACCTTCTCAAATCCACCGCCACCATCGGAAGCTACACACTGATTTCCCGCGTGCTGGGCTATGTGCGCGATGTGACGATTGCCTCAGGCCTTGGCGCCAGCATGCTTTCGGATGCGTTTCTGGTTGCTTTCAAACTGCCGAACTTTCTGCGCCGGCTGTTTGCGGAAGGGGCGTTTAACTCCGCCTTTGTTCCCCAATATGCGGGCATGATGGCAACCGAAGGCGAGGCCAGAGCCAGGCAGTTCGCCTCCGAGGCGATGTCATTTCTGCTGCTGGTGCTGCTGGTGGTTTCCGGAGTATTGATCGCTATCATGCCGTGGTTCATGCATGTTCTAGCGCCCGGCTTTGCAGCAAATCCTGAGAAGTTTGAACTCACCATCGCGCTCACCCGCATCACCATGCCGTATATTATTTTCATTTCGCTGGTGTCGCTGCTCGGCGGCATTTTAAACAGCAGCGGCAAATTCGCGGCGGTCGCGGCAACGCCCATTATCATGAATCTCTGCCTCATCATCATTCCGTTTTTCATCGAGGACATTACGCCCAGCGGCGCTCATGCGCTCGCCATCGCAGTGATGGTCTCCGGCGTGCTGCAATGGCTGTGGCTTGTTTATTTCTGCGCGAAAAAAAATGTGCTGCCAAGGCTACAAAAGCCGCGCCTTTCGCCTGATGTGAAAAAGCTAATGCTGCTGATGGCGCCGGTGGCGCTGGGGGCGGGGGTGGCGCAGATTAATCTCGTGGTGGACATGATTCTCGCGTCCTATTTCGGCCACGGTGTTTCCTATCTTTATTTTGCGGATCGGATTAATGAGCTGCCACTCGCCGTCATCGGCATAGCGCTGGGCACCGCGCTGCTGCCTATGCTTTCCAAACAGTTCCGCGAAGGAAGGCGTGAAGACGCCTTCGCCAGCCAGAACCGCGCGCTGGAGCTTGGCCTGTTTCTCAGCCTTCCGGCGGCAGCTGCGATTGCCGTCATCGCCGAGCCAATCATCACCGTGATGTTTGAGCGCGGCGCGTTTTCCGCCCATGATACGCTGCAAACCTACCGCGCACTGGTGGCGTTCTCGCTGGGTCTTCCAGCCTTTATCATGATTAAAATTCTGGGCCCCGGCTTTTTTGCTAACGAGGACACCAAAACACCATTTAAAATCGCCACTTTATGCGTTGTTCTTAATCTGGTGCTTAACCTTATTCTGATGATTCCTCTGGCGCATGTGGGCATGGCACTCGCCACCTCCATCGCCGCATGGGTGAACGTTATCTTGATGCTGCTGGTGCTGAAAAAGCGCGAGTGGGTAAGGCTCTCGCCAAAGCTTGGGGTTGAAATCGGTAAAATACTCCTCGGCTGCCTGCTGATGGCGGCGGCGCTGTGGCAACTGATGCCGTGGCTTTCAGGTCAGCTTCATCAGGGTGAGATAGAGCGGGCTGCCGCGCTGATACTGACCGTGCTGGCAGGATCTGCGGCCTATTTCACTGCCGCAATTGCATCCAATACCCTTGGTCTTCGCAGCTGGCTGAGAAGAAAGACCTAATTTTTCTCTTTATCGCCTTCTTCCTCGTCTTTGTCGTCCTGTTCATCATTCTCGTTATCTTCATCCGATCCTTCGCCCTGAGTCGCTTCTTTATCTTCCTCTTCTTCCTGTTCGGCGGTCTGCTCGGCGTTGGCTTTGGGTTTTTCATCATCGGCATGTGCAGTCGTTATCGGCATCATCATGGCGGTGAGTAGCATCGTCATATATAATTTGAATTTCATCACTTTTTCTCCTCGGTTTGTTTTGCTTCACGTTCTTTCTGCGCTCGCGCGCGGCGGCGCTCTTCGCGCTCTTTTTGTTCTTTTTCCCATGCCTCAGGGGTGAGTGTTTCAAGGCGTGCAAGCTCTTTGCGCAGGCGCTCTTTGGCTTCGTCCAGCGTAGGCGGCCTTCGCGGCGCGGCTGGGCGTGCCTCTTGCGGCGAACGATCAGCCAGCGGCGGCAGTCGCTCCGGCGCTTTAGAAAGCGAGCCAGTGCGCGCCGCAGATTCTTGCTGCCGCGCGGCTTTCATATTGCTGGTTTCGGGTGTTTGTGCGAGAAACACTATCAGCACCAGTGGCAGCAACAGCAGGCTGGCTAACAGTACAACGCGTTGATTCATAGGCAGGTCATGAGCGATATCTGGAGTATTCATAGCACATTTGCCACCCGCGACGAAGCGATTTTGGTCGCCCGCGCACTCATTGAGGCGCGGCTTGCTGCCTGCGTGAATCTTCACGAGAACGTGACCTCCATCTATCGCTGGCAGGGGCAGGTTCAGCAGGAAACAGAAGTGGCGCTGGTTGCCAAAACCAGCAAAAAAATGCTCCAGAAGGCCATGGAAACCATCAAGCAGCTGCATTCTTATGAGGTGCCCTGCATTATCGCCACGCAGCACGATGGCGGTTATCCCCCTTATTTGGACTGGATTAAGCGTGAAACCGCTTGACTTCACCCGCCCCTAGCCCCTAATCCCTAACCCTTGAACCCTTTGTTGGGGCGTAGCCAAGCGGTAAGGCAGCGGATTTTGATTCCGCCATTCCCAGGTTCGATCCCTGGCGCCCCAGCCAACTTGTTTTTCTCAAGCAGTCATGCTGCCAGACCTCATCCGCCATGCTACGCCTGACTGAAATCAAACTACCGCTGGATCATCCACCACAAGCCATTACTGAGGCGGCGATTTCGCGGCTGAAGATTGCCCCCGGCGATCTGATTTCCTGCACGGTCTTTCGCCGCGCGCACGACGCTCGCAAGAAATCCAATATTTTTCTGATTTATACGCTGGATGTCGAGCTGCGCGATGAGGCCGGCGTGCTGAAACGTTTTGCTGGCGACAGCCATGTGCGCGAAACACCGGATCTTACCTACCAATATGTCGCCCGCGCGCCCAAGGGGCTGACGCAAAGACCGCTGGTGATTGGTGCCGGCCCGTGCGGGCTGTTTGCGGGGTTGATACTGGCGCAGATGGGCTTTCGGCCGATTATTCTCGAGCGCGGCAAGGTGGTGCGTGAGCGTACCAAGGATACCTGGGGGTTCTGGCGTAAATCCGTGCTGCATACGGAATCGAATGTGCAATATGGTGAAGGCGGTGCGGGTACTTTTTCCGATGGCAAGCTCTACAGCCAGATTAAAGATCCTCGCCATCTTGGCCGCAAGGTGCTGACAGAATTTGTCAAAGCAGAAGCCCCGCCGGAGATTCTCACCGAAGCACACCCGCATATCGGCACGTTTCGTTTGGTGAAGATGGTGGAAAACATGCGCCGCACGATCGAATCGCTGGGGGGTGAATATCGTTTTGAAACCCGCGTGACCGGGCTGGATATCGAGACAGATGCGGCCGGCCAGCGCCGTGTGCGCGGGGTCATGCTGGCGGATGGGCAGCATCTTTCGGCCGATCACGTGGTGCTGGCAATTGGTCATAGCTCGCGCGATACGTTTCAGATGCTTGCAAACCACGGCGTTTACATCGAGGCCAAACCTTTTTCCGTCGGGTTTCGTATCGAGCACCCACAATCCTTGATTGATGCGGCGCGCTTTGGCGCCTATGCCGGCAATCCCGTGCTCGGCGCGGCGGATTACAAGCTGGTCTATCATGCCAGTAATGGCCGTTCTGTTTATAGTTTCTGCATGTGCCCGGGGGGCACGGTGGTGGCAGCGGCATCCGAAGAAGGGCGGGTGGTCACCAACGGCATGAGCCAGTATTCACGCGCCGAGCGCAATGCCAATGCCGGCATTGTGGTCGGCATCACGCCGGAGGTGGATTATCCTGGCGATGCGCTGGCGGGTGTGGCCTTTCAGCGGCGCTGGGAAGAAGCGGCTTTTGTCGCAGGTGGCGGCACTTACGCGGCGCCTGCACAGCGCGTGGCTGATTTTCTTGCCGGGCGGCCGAGCGTCTCGCTCGGGAAGGTGGTGCCATCGTACAAACCCGCCGTTACACCGACGGATTTATCCTCCTGCCTGCCGGACTATGCAATTACAGCAATTCGCGAGGCGCTGCCGGCATTCGGCAAGCAGATACGCGGGTTTGACATGGAAGATGCGGTGCTGACCGGCGTGGAAACCCGCACTTCTTCGCCTATTCGTATCCGCCGCGGCGATGATTTTCACAGCATCAACACGCGCGGGCTGTTTCCGGCGGGTGAGGGGGCGGGCTATGCTGGCGGCATTCTCTCTGCCGGGGTTGACGGCATCAAGGTGGCCGAGGCAGTCGCGCTCAGTATGGTGAGCTAGAGGCCGGGATAAATTGCAGATGAGAATCATTTGCAATTCGTGATAAAGCTGCTATAGCACTGGGTCACTGGCGCTTCACGCCAGATCTCTGACCCACTTTAAAAGGATTCTCTATGCTGCGTTTTTCCAGATTAACCATGGCGGCGTGCGTGCTCGCGCTGCTACCTGTCTCGCCTGCCTTCAGCGCCGAGCAGACATTGACTATTTATACCTCGCGCAAGGAAGAGCTGATCAAGCCGCAGCTGGAGGCATTCACCAAGAAAACCGGTATCAAAGTCAACATGCTCTATGACGAAGCGCCCAAGCTGATCGCACGGCTCGAATCTGAAGGCAAGGACAGCCCGGCCGATGTTCTGATGCCGGCGGACGTGGCCAGCATGGTGCTGGCGGCAGATAAAGGGTTGCTTGCCGCGGTGGATTCTACCGCCTTGACGGCGGCAGTGCCGGCGGCGCTGCGCGATGAGAAAGGGCGCTGGTTTGGTCTTGGGCAGCGCCTGCGTGTGGTGTTTTATAATAAGGAAAAAGTAAAACCTTCCGAACTTTCCACCTACGAAGACCTCGCCGATCCTAAATGGAAAGGGCAGATTCTGGTGCGCAGCTCGTCGCATCCTTACAATCTCTCGCTCATCGCTGCGATGATTGCGACAAGCGGCGCAGAAAAAGCTGAAAGCTGGACAAAAGGAGTGACCTCAAATCTTGCGCGCACGCCGCAGGGCGGCGATGTGGATCAGATTCGCGCGGTGGCTGCCGGTGAAGCAAAACTGGCGATAGCCAACAGCTATTACTACGCGCGAATGCTCAATTCGCCGCATCCGGAAATGAAAGCGGCGGCGCAGAAAGTGGGCATTTTCTTTCCCAATCAGAAAGCAGCAGAAGGCCAGCTGCAAGGTGCGCATCTCAATTTAAGCGGCGCTGGCGTGGTGGCGGGCTCGCGTCATCAGGCGCAGGCGGTTCAGTTTATTGAGTATCTGGCCAGCGAGGAAGGCCAGCGCCTGTATGCGGATAGTAACTTTGAATACCCCGTCAATCCAAAAGTAGCGCCGTCTGAAACCTTAAAGCAGTTTGGCGCTTACCGTGCGGATGAAGCGGCGGTTAAAACCATGGCGGTGCACGTGCAGGAAGCCATCCGCATCACCGATCGCGCCGGCTGGAAGTAATGGATCGGCTACTCGCCTTTGGTATTGCAACGCTGTGCCTGCTGCCAGTGGTTCTGGTGCTGTCGGCGTGGGGGATCTCCCTGCCTGCAGCCAGCCAGGAAAGCTGGCAGCATGTGCGCGCATCGTTGCTGCTGGGCGATGCTGCGACCACATTACTGCTGGCGCTGATGGTGGCGTGTTTTGCGGCGGTAGTAGGGGTCAGCACGGCGTGGTTTGTGACGCGGTGCGAGTTTCCCGGACGCCGGCTGCTCAGCTGGCTGCTGGTCATGCCACTGGCCATGCCAGCCTATATTCTGGCGATCACCTATGGCTCATTGTTTGAATTTGCCGGGCCGCTGCAAACGATGCTGCGTGAGCTGACAGGCTGGCAGCGAGACGATTACTGGTTTCCCGCGGTTCGCAGCCTTGGCGGCGCTGTGGTGATGCTGGGGCTGGCGACGACCCCGTATGTGTATCTGCTGGCGCGGCTGGCTTTTGCCTCGCAGCCGGCAGAATGGGCGGATGTGGCGCTCAGCCTCGGAAAAACCCGTCGTCAGCTGTTCTGGCAGGTGGCATTGCCGGCGGCGCGACCATTTATCGTGATCGGGCTTGCGCTGGTGGTGATGGAAACGATTGCCGATCTTGGCACGGTGCAGATACTTGGCGTGCCCACCCTTGCCACCGCAATTTATCGCACCTGGTTTTTCATGAACGAACCTTATGTAGCGGCGCGGATTGCAAGCCTGCTTCTGATACTGGCGGCGCTGATACTATGGCTGGAGCAGCTCAGTCGCCGCGGTGCGGCCTATCATCTGCTGCGCGGGCGGCCACAGCGAGCGCGTCGTGCGCTCAAACCGATCAAAGGACTGGGCGTTAGCCTGTGGTGTGCGCTGCCGGTGATGGCTGGCTTTGTGGTGCCGTGCTTGTGGCTGGCGCGCATGGCCTCATTTCAGTCACAGCTGCCCTACCCGGCGATGATGGCGGCGCTCGCTGATTCACTCACGCTTGCCGCTGGCGCGGCGATGCTGGTGGTAGCGGCGGCACTGGTGCTGGCATTGGCTGAGCGCCAGCATGGCTCTTGGTCGCGCGCGGCGAATATGGCGGCGTCGCTTGGCTATGCGATGCCGGGGGTGGTGATTGCGGTGGGGCTGCTGATATGGCAGGGGCTGGTCAAAGATATCACCGCCACGCCGCTGCTGCTCACAGGCACCATCGCTGGCCTGCTTCTGGCATATCTTATTCGCTTTCTGGCGCCAGCCTACAGCGCGATTCATAGCGGCTATCTGCGTGTGCCTGCGGAAGTTGACCGCGCGGCGGTATCGCTGGGCACTGGCAGGCTGGCGCTGCTGCTGCGCGTGCATGTGCCAATGCTGCGCGCACCGCTCGCCACCAGCGCACTGATTGTCGCGATTGATGTATTCAAGGAGCTTCCCGCCACGCTGATACTGCGTCCGTTTGATATCAACACGCTAGCGCTTTCTGTGCTTGAGTTTGCGGGTGATGATCGGCCGGTGGAAGCCGCACCGTTTGCTCTGCTGCTGGTAGGGGTTGCCAGCGTGGCGGTGGCTGCGCTACACAAGCTGCAAAGGAATTACTGATGGCCAGCCTGCTGATCGAACAACTTTCCTACCGCCGCAGCGCCTTTGCGCTGGAGGGAATTTCATTATCGCTGGCAAGCGGCAGTACGGCGTCGCTGGTGGGTGCATCTGGCAGCGGAAAAACAACACTTCTGAATCTGATTGCGGGATTTATCATGCCCGAGAGCGGACGAATCATGATTGGCGGTCAGTGTGTGGCCGAAAATGGCCATGGGCTGGCAGCGAACAAGCGTGGTGTCGGGCTGGTATTTCAGCAGCATGCGCTGTTTCCTCACCTGCGCGTGGAAGATAACATTCTGTTTGGTTGCCCGCAATCCGGCGCCGCGCGCCAGCATGTGCTGCAGGGATTGCTTTCGGATTTTCATATTGCACCGCTGGCACGGCGCTACCCGCATGAGCTTTCTGGCGGCGAGCAGCAGCGTGTTGCGCTGGCGCGCGCGCTGGCAGCTGGGCCGCGCGTGCTGCTGATGGATGAGCCTTTTTCCAGCATTGATATGGCATTGCGCCGAGAGCTTCGTTTGGAGTGCCTGGAGGTGCTCAGGCGCGCCGGTGTCACCACCCTGATTGTCACCCATGAGGCGGAAGAGGCGCTGGAACTTTCCGATCAGGTCTATGTGCTGGAGCAGGGACGCATGGTGCAGGTAGGAAGCCCAGAGCAGGTTTATTTCGAACCAGCCAGCGCGCGTGTTGCCAGCCTGTTTGGCGAGGTCAACATCATCACCGATCCACAGGTAGCCGCAGCGCTGGGCGGCGATGGTGCGGCGATGCTGCTGGTGCGGCCAGAATCATTGCATGTGAGCAAGGAAAGTGGCGCGCTGGGCGGCGAGGTGATACGAGCTTATTTCCATGGCAATCATTATCTCGCTGATTTTCGTCCGCAAGGCAGTGAATCGGTGATCACACTGGAACTTCCCAGCAGCATGAAACTCCATGCAGGTGAGTCCATCTTCATCAGTCGTATCTAGGCTGCCGGCAAAGAGTATCGCTATATTTTAGCAAGTTTGATTTCAGGCGGCTTGCAGCGCAGGGCGGTGCTCATGCCGCGCAGGTAAGCACGGCGGATTTTGCCGGACTCATAGGCGCGCGCCACGGCTTTGGAGTGCTTCTCCGCACCGGTAACTTTACGCACAATACTGCGAAAAGGAATAATGCTGGCTTTGCCTGCCACAAACCCGATCGCTTCTTTCTGAAGCATGCTCGCGCCATCTTTCACGTAGTCTGGCGATTCTTCGGGTCTGAGCGAAAGTTTGCCATCAGCGCTGTAATGCGCATCGCTTCCCAGTACTTCGTCCAGCGCGGCGATCTCGCTCTGGATGTCTTTGCATTTAGGCTTGCTGCCGCTGCTGTAAGGGTTGGCAGCAATCTGCTGGAGCGAATCAGGAATCTCATCTTTTTTGATATTGAGATCCACCAGCGGGCTCTGCGCCGCTTCAAATGCCCCCTGCAGGCTACCTTTGATTGTTTGTGTAAATAGATTAGTGGCTTCTTCTTTGGTATCCGTCTGGGTAAAGCGTTCGCTGCCGGCGCAGGCGCTTAAGAAACACAAGCTGCCAAACAGAAAACCAAACCAGTAAAAACTGCGTCCCGTCATAGCTTCCCCATGCCATTCGCTTGAGCGCGAATCCTTTCTTGGGGATATGTTGCAATTATACCACATGGTGCAATGCAACAAAAGGAAAAAATCACTGGCTAAGCGTTAGTGAGTGTGGTTTGTAGCTTTCATGACCTCCGCCCATACCAAGCCTAAACTCATTGCGCTAACCCTCGGTTCTGTCGGCGTTGTTTATGGCGATATTGGCACCAGCCCGCTTTATGCCTTCCGTGAGTCCCTGGCCGCAGCGGCGGCGGGCGGGGCGGTGACGGCAGGCATGGTGCTTGGCGTATTATCGCTGATTTTATGGGCGCTTATCATCACCGTGACGCTGAAATATGTTGTGCTGCTGCTGCGCGCGGATAATCAGGGCGAGGGTGGTATCCTCTCGTTGATGGCGCTGGCCATGCGCTCGCTGGGAGGCAGGGCGGCGCCGTTTCTGGTGCTGCTGGGGATGGCAGGGGTATCGCTCTTTTATGGGGATGCCATCATCACCCCAGCTATTTCCGTACTGTCGGCTATTGAGGGGCTGAAGCTGGTCACCAGCCATTTCAAGCCTTATATTGTGCCGCTTGCCATTGCCATTATGCTGGTGCTGTTTATCATGCAATGCCGCGGCACGGCCAGCATGGGGCGGTTTTTCGGGCCGATCATGGTGGTGTGGTTTCTCGCGCTCGGCTGGGGCGGTTTTCTGCACATGTTTGATAGCCCCGAGGTGTGGCAGGCGTTTAATCCGATGCATGCCATTTATTTTCTGACCCACCATGGCTTTGCCAGCGTTATTGCGCTGGGGGCTGTTGTGCTGGCGGTGACGGGTGCCGAAGCACTCTATGCTGATATGGGGCATTTCGGCAAAAAGCCCATTCGACTTGCGTGGCTTGGTTTTGTCATGCCCTGCCTGATGCTGAACTATATCGGCCAGGCGGGACTCGTGCTGTCAAACCCCGAAGCGGCGCACCAGTCCTTTTATTTAACCTATCCTGACTGGGCGCTGGCGCCGATGGTGCTGCTCGCCACCATGGCTTCCATCATTGCGTCGCAGGCGGTGATTTCCGGCGCTTACTCGCTGTCGCAGCAGGCGGTGCAGCTGGGTTTTCTGCCGCGCCTTCGCGTGGTCTATACCTCCGCCGAGCATCGCGGACAGATCTATCTGCCGCAGGTCAACTGGCTGCTACTTATCGGCGTGGTGCTGCTGATTGAAATCTTCACAAGCTCCGAGGCGCTTGCATCCGCTTATGGCATCGCCGTAACAGCCACGATGGTGATTTCATCGCTGGTGATGTTTGTGGTAGCGCGGCACGTGTGGCAATGGCCGGCAGTGCTGGTGGGGGCGGTGGTGCTGCCGCTTTTCCTGATCGATGCGGTGTTTCTTGGTGCCAACCTGCCCAAGCTTTTCGAAGGCGGCTTTGTGCCGGTGTTGATTGCCATTGCCATGATCATCGTCATGCGTACCTGGCGGCGCGGTAGCGCCTCGCTGCATGAGCAAACACGCGACTACCAGCACAGCATGGAGCTGCTCATCCGCGACATCAACCACCACCCGCCAAAACGCGTCGAGGGCACGGCTATTTACTTAAGCAGCAATGCCGCCTATGCCCCCAGCGCTCTGCTGCAGAACCTCAAGCACAACAAGGTGCTGCATGAGCACAACCTTATCATCAACATCCGCTTTGCTACCACGCCCCATGTCGCGGAGGATGAGCGCGTGCAGGTTGAAGAGCTTTGTGAGGATTTTTCTCGCGTCACGATGCAGTTTGGCTATATGGAGCAGCCCAACGTCACCAAAGCGCTTCAGGTGATGCGCCGTCATGACCTTGCCATGGACATGATGCACACCAGCTATTTTATCTCGCGGCGAAACATTGTGCCGTCGGCACGCTTCGGCATGCCGCTATGGCAGGATCGCATTTTTATCATGCTTGCTAATAATGCCGCCGACGCGGCAGAATATTTCCACATCCCGCGTACACGCGTCGTCGAACTCGGCGTGCAGATGACCGTTTAATCAGCGTGCCTTGCGCTCGCGCTCCCACAGGCTGCGCAGCAGGCCGCGGAAGCTCTGCAGCTCCTGCGCCGTCCACTGGCCGCGCATCAGCATCGTCTGCAGGTTTTGCCACATCACGTCTTTTTTCTCTGGCACGCGGTAGTAATTTACCTCGTCCAGATAACCCTCCAGCTGGCCGAACAGGCCGTGCCAGTCAGCTTTGGTAGCCAAAGCAGATGACGGATGACGGATAACGGATGACGATGGAGCGTGTTCTGTCATCCGTCCACTGTCATCTGTCATCCGGTGCGCTCTCGCGCACC
>CANHDY010000032.1 GCA_947459535.1 Rickettsiales bacterium
AATACGAGTAGCAGCTGGCGTCAAGCAAATTGGAGGTGCTACATATTTATTAAAATATATCCAAAGCAGGTTAAATAAATATATTCAAAAAAACTGATTATAAGAACTAACGAACTCCTTTTAGAGCTTTGATCAAAAATTTCAAACCCAACCGTTCTAAATATCCTGCTCGTTTTAATCTAAAGATATAAGGCATCCCAGCTACTGTAATTACTAAGTTTTTCGTCTTCTCGCAGGTTCGCATAGCGTCTACTAGCCCCCGCCATTAAAATAGCCCCTTCATGGGGCTTTTTTAATGGCAAATGATGTGGGATGAGAACGTAGTCGGGCAAAATGTCAGCAGACATTTTGGGAACCGAGCGCAAGCTCTCGGCCCGAAGGGCGCGAAGCCAGTAGGCGAAGCGTCAATCTCATCCTCTACGCGACACTCACTTCGGGCTTGCCACCAACGTCACGTTGATAGGGATGTCCTTGCTCACCCACTCCGCCTTGGCATCAGACTTCAGGCCAATATCATGCGCGAGGCGGTCGAGCGTGAGCGTGAAACTGGTTTTAACCGGCGGGCTGGCGAGATTGCTCAAGGCAAAATCAAACGCGACCGGAACGGACTTGCCACGAATGGTGAGCTGACCCTTGGCGCTGTAGCTACCATCTGCTTTTTTGCTGATGGATTCGCTGGCAAACGTCGCCTGCAGGTGGTTTTTCACATCAAACCAATCGGCGGTGGGAAGTGTGCCATCATACATCGCGTCGCCGGTTTTGGCGCTGGCGGTGTCGATCGTCACTTTTACATTGCTGGCCGCAAGGTTTGCATCATCAAACTGGATGGCGGCGTCCCATGTGCCAAAGCTGCCCTTGAAAAGCTTGCCGGCATGGGTGCCGGAAAATTCGATGGAGCTTGCGGCTTTATCCACCACATACTCGGCGGCAAAAGCGGGTAGATAAGATGCCAGAAATAAACCGATCGACAGGATCCCCGCCTGCGCGGGGATTTTTACAAACTTCATACTCTCTCCTTTAATTTCCCAATGCCGATGCGGGGTAGAAGGTTTTCTTTTTCCACCAACGCATGTTTGATCACCGCTGCGATATGCATCGCGATCAGCGCCATGAAGCTGTAGGCCAGCAGCGCGTGGGTTTCTTCAGCCAATTCTTCAATCGCTTCATTCGCCGCAATGCCGGGAATATGCGGCCATTCAAACCAGCCAAACACTATGGTGGGAAGGCCGTAAGGACTTGCGGAAACCATCACCCACCCAGCAATCGGCAGCGCCAGCATCCAGCCATAAAACGCCCAGTGGCCAGCCTTGGCCGCTTTTTTCTCCAGCGGTTTCATCGAGTCCGGCCAGCGCGGCTGTTTGGTTGCCAGTTTAATCGAGAGCCTGAGAAATGCCGCTATCAGCAGCAGCACGCCAAGCGATTTGTGCCATTGGAACATCTGGAACTTGAGGCTCTGATCCAGCTCCAGATGCACCATCGCAAGACCGCTACCCAGCATGGCAAAAAAAGCCAATGCCATCACCCAGTGCAGGGTGATGGCAAGGCCGTGATAGCGGCGCGGCATGGTTAGGCCGCCTTGTGGAATTCAACCTCGATCAGCACTTCCACCTCATCGCCGATATTGGGCACATAGGTGCCAAAGCCCCAGTCGGAGCGCTTGAGTTTGGTGGTGGCGGAAAAACCAAGGCCGGGCACATCCGCAAAGGGTTTTTTGAGGTAAGCACCGTTGAATTTCACATCCAGCACCAGCGGCTTGGTGACGCCGAGCATGGTCAGGTTGCCATGCACCTTACCCGTGTTCTCGCCGGTTTTTTCCACTTTGGTGGATTCGAATTTAATTTCAGGAAACTTGCCGGCATTAAACCACTCTGCATCTTGCGCGAGTTTTTTATCAAAATCTTTCTCGGCGGCGTTTGGATAGTCGGTGCGGATTGAGGTGGGATCAACCGTGGCGACCAGCTTGCTTTTGGTAGGATCCTTCGCATCAAACTCCAGCGTCGCATCCATTTTAGCAAAACGCGCCGTGTAGTTGGAGAGGCCAAGGTGGCTGACTTTCCACGTCACACTTGCATGGCTTTTATCGAGCTCATACTTGCCAGACGGCATCTCAGCCAGCGGGGTCATCTGTGCCATGGCGATGGTAGGTGCAAACATCAGCACCGCAGCAGCAAAAAGCGACCTCATCATGATTTATCTCCCTGTGTTGTTGATTTATTTTTTTATCGTCCACTTTCTAGCGGATGTTGCCGCCAGCGCAAGCTGGATTTCGTTGCGGCGGTTCCATGGAAAGGTGAATGGATCGTCATAATAAGCGATCACCGGTTCGCCCGCCGCTTTCAGCCCACGCGCCTCCACCCACTGCTTCAGCTTGGCTGTCTCAGCAGCAACGGCGCTGTCATTCGTGAAACCAGAAAAGACCACCACGGCCTTTTGCACAGCTTTAGTTTGAAAGAAACGAATGCGATCATCCTTGGCTTTTGGCAGCGTCTCGAGGGTGTATTGCGATGGCATCATGAACTGTACCAGCCACGTCTCGCCGTCCTTCGCCTGCGTGACCGGCGAGGTCATGGCGATGGTGGTTTTTACCTGCGTCACTGGCGAGGTCATCGCCACCTTGGCAGCAGGTTCGTTTTTGCCAAAAATATAGCCAGCTAAAATGCGAAAGCCATCACTCACCGCCTCGCCGCGATCCCCCTGTGTGCGCACCTCAGCCATCAGCGCCGGCGCATACTCACGAATTTCAAACGCGCCATCACGCTCAGAAACTTTATAATTTGGTGTTTCATAGCCACGGTAAGTGCCCGGTGCGTGCTCAGTGCTGCTGCAGGCACTCAGCAATGTCAGCATCCCCATCATCACCCCCGAAATTACCAAACGATTCATAGGCCACCTCCATCATCCAGCTCTTCCATAATCTGATGACGCCAGCGCTGAACCAGCCACACCGATTGCACGATGTTAATCCCCTGGCAGCACAGCGCAAGCAATATAAACGATAACGTCAGCGGATGGGGCTGCATAAACCAGAAATAGAAAGCGCCGAGAATGCACAGCCAGTCCGCCGCAATTTCGCGCAGGTAATAAAGCCCCCACTGGCGCACGAACCAGCGCCGCGTCGATGGCGACAGCGCATAACGATAGTCTGGCTCGTGCTTACCAAACATCACATCAAGCAGATGACGATCCATGATGCAGGTGATCTGGCGCAGCGAAATAATGTGTGGCCGCCCGCCCATAATGTCGCGCCAGCAGTAAATATAGGATGCCAGCGACAGCGCCGAAACCAGCAGCACCAGCAGCAAAAGCGCGCTCATGGCCTGCTACCATACAGTGCATCAGCGCGGGTGCTGAACGCGGCGACCATCTTGGCGGTGGCGCGGCTGAATAACGCACCGATCAATGTTTCCAGCAGCCGGCTGCGAAACTCGAACTCCAGCGAAAAATCAATCTGCGTGCCGCCACCCGGCTTGGCGGTAAACCGCCAATGGTTGCTGAGTTTTTTAAACGGCCCGCGCACCAGCGACACATCAATCGCGCTGTGTGGCGTCAGCGTCACGCGCGAAACATAACTCTCGGAAATATTCGCAAAGCTGATCATCAACTCACCGAGAAACTGACCTTCGCCGCGCTCGAGTATGCGCGCCGCACGGCACCACGGAATAAATTCAGGATAGCGCTCCACATCCGACACCAGCGCAAAAAGCTGCTCCGGCGTGTAGGGCGAATGCTGTGTCTCGCGGTGAGAATGCATCGGCCGTCAGGAAGCTTTGCTTTCAGCGGCCAGCCGCGCATCGCGCGCTTTTTTCATCTCGGCGAAGTCTTCGCCAGCATGATAGCTGGAACGAGTCAGCGGCGAGCTTGCCACCATCAGGAAACCCTTAGCCTTGGCCTGGCGCTTGTAATAGTCAAACTCATCCGGCGTGACAAACCGATCCACCGGCGCATGCGCTGGCGTGGGCTGCAGATACTGGCCAATGGTCATGAAATCCACATCCGCGGCGCGTAAGTCATCCATCACCTGCAGCACCTCGTCTTTTTCCTCACCGAGGCCAACCATGATGCCGGACTTGGTGAAAATCGATGGATCAATTTCCTTCACCCTTTTGAGCAGATGCAGCGAATTAAAATAGCGCGCGCCGGGACGAATGGTTTTATAAAGGCGCGGTACCGTTTCGATATTGTGGTTATACACATCCGGCTTCGCCGCAACCACGATGGGGATGCCATGCTCCTTGCGCAGAAAATCAGGGGTTAGAATTTCAATCGTGGTGGCGGGAGCGCGCCTCCTCAGCGCGGCAATACACTCAGCAAAATGCGCCGCGCCGCCATCCGCAAGGTCATCACGATCCACCGACGTAATCACCACATGTTTGAGGGCAAGTTTAGCGACTGCTTCGGCAAGATTTTCCGGCTCGTGCGGGTTCAGCGCGCCGGGCACGCCGGTTTTCACATTGCAGAAAGCGCAGGCGCGGGTGCAGGTATCGCCCATGATCATCACGGTGGCGTGTTTCTGGCTCCAGCACTCGCCAATATTCGGGCAGGCCGCCTCTTCACACACCGTGTTGAGCTTCAGCTTGTGAATCACATCACGCGTGGCCTGATATTCGCGGGAGGTGGGCGCTTTCACGCGTATCCAATCCGGTTTAGGCACGCGCTTATCGTTTTTTTCCAGTAAGTTGTGGAGTTCCGCCATGGTGGAGCCTTACAAATCAGGGGTGACGTTGCGAGAAGCGAGAGTATACAAGGCACTTTTTACTTGTCACGAGCAAAAAAACACACTAAAAGCCAGCCTCCCCAACTTATCTGGAGTTTGCGTTCATGGCACGCGTCACCGTCGAAGACTGCATTTTAAACGTTCCCAACCGCTTTGAGCTGGTGCTTCTGGCCGCTCAGCGCGCCAAGCAGATTACTTCCGGTGGCCCTCTGACCATTGATCGCGATAACGATAAGGACGGCGTTGTGTCTTTGCGCGAAATTGCTGACAAAACCGTGAGCCTCGAAGGCCTCGAAGAAACGCTGATTCAGAGCTTCTTCAAAAAACCTGTGGCAGATATTGCCGATAAAAAACTCCTCACCAAAGGCGAAGAAATTTCTTCAGAAATTGAAGAGGCTTTCAAGGATGCCGCGCAGAACATCACGGTGAAAACCGAGGGCGCGGAAGAAGATGTTGAAATGCCGGAAGGCATGTCGTTTGGTGACGACAACGTCGATAGCGACGATTAACCGATTCTATTCAGAAAAGAAGTTCGGCTTACCTGACGCACTGAAGCTATCCATGACCATGATCGGCGCAAAATCGACACCGCCGATATTACCTGTAATATTCTGCTCACCGATTCCCGTGATAAGGGAAGCATTGATGGTGTCGTTAATCAGGCCGCCCTGCTGCGCCAGTGGATTAGCACCATTTGCCGGTGAATAGGCACTCAAGGCACTACCAGACAACTGGCCGCCAACAGAAACAGGATTGGTTGCAGGTGGGGTTGGAACTACAGCTGCGGCAACGGTCACCGTTACCGAAATCTCATTACTTTCCGGAGCATCTTTATCTGTATTCGTGGGAATATTTCCCAGCGCGGCAAGATCCAGATCATCAATGGACTGAATGGAGCTTGACTGAACGGAGACCAGATCCATTTTGGCAATGTGTTCAACTGGAACATGCATGTTGGGTATTTGGACAGGCGCTTGCGCCTCGATAACAAGCTGGGCAAGTAATGGCCTTGATGGAAACACCAAGATCATCAACGCAGCAGCTATCAAGATTTTAGTCATACACCACCAAGCCAATGATAAATAAGAGAAAAATTATTAATTCAATGCTTATAAATATATTTTAATATATATTAATTAAAATTTTATTAATTTTTTATCTGTGATGCCGCTATCCAGACCATTTATTACGCGGAAAGCTGGATTGACTAAATAATCTCTTCTGAATCGCTGACAGACTTAATCGGCAGGGTAAAAGTAAAGACGGCGCCGCCCTCCTGCGCATTCTGCGCCCAGATTTTACCGCCATGTGCCACGATAATGCCGCGGCAAATAGCGAGCCCCAGCCCGCCAGCTTTGGTGTCACGATGATTGCCGATATAAAACTTATCAAAAATACGTTCTTCCTGACCTTTAGGCACACCCGGCCCATTGTCGGACACCATCACGCGGATATCCGGCTTATCCATCTGCGCGGAAATGGTGATGGTCGAACCAGTGGGAGTGTATTCAGCGGCATTTTCAAACAGATTAATCAGCACCTGTTCAATCAGCAGACCATCCATGCGAAGCAGTGGCAGACCATGCTCAATATCGGTCACCACGCGGTGGGTTTTGAGCTTGCTCTCCACTCGCATAAGCGCCGAACCGATCAGCTCCTCAATGAAATAAAGCTCCTTGTTGAGTTTCACCGCGCCAGACTCAAGGCTGGAAACATCAAGCAGGTTGGTCACCATTTTGGCAAGACGAGCGCCTTCCTCGTGAATGGAGCGCAGTAGTTCCTTGCGATATTCCTGTGTGATGGCATCATATTCAATCAGCAGCGTGCTGGCTGCGCCAGTAATAGCTGCCAGCGGCGTGCGCAGATCATGCGATACGGAAGACAGCAGAATATTACGCAGCTTTTCGCTTTCGGCTTCCACCAGCGTTTTTTCCACCATTTCCGCCGCGCCCGCGCGCTCCAGCGCCGATGCTGTAATGGAAGCAAACGCCTCCAGCAGATCCACCACATCAGCACTGAATGAGGTTTTGTCTTCATCATGCGGCACCACCCCCATGACCCCCACCACGCCGTTCGAACCTACCAGCGGCACATAAAGCGCCTTGGCGCTGGGGAGCGTATCCGTACCAAGGCCAGCATTCTGCTTATGAGTGTAACTCCAGGTGGCAACGCTTTCCTCGCGCACCGGATCAAGCCCCTCATCCTCCGCTTCCATCTGCGCCACTACCGTCTGTAATATGCCTTTTTCATTGGGTATCCAGATATACACGTCGCCATCCACCATTTCGGCAATGTGCTGCGAAGCAATCTGTGCCAGCTGCACCTTGCCGCGATTCGCCGATAATTCGCGACTCATGGCATAAAGCGTGGCGATATTTTTTTCGCGCCGTCTGGCATTAAGCGCCTGAAGCCTCAGCCTTGCCGTTTGCGTGCCGATCACCAGCCCGGTGACAAGCGTCACAAAAAACGTCACCACATGACGCTCCTCGGTGATTTTCAGCGAATAGTAAGGCTCCATGAAAAAGAAATTAAATCCCAGCGTCGAAAGAATCGTGGCAAGGATGGACGGACCACGCCCAAAGCGCAGCGCCACGGCCACAATGCCAATCAGGTAAATGAGAATCAGATTCACCGGATCCACCACATTGCGCAGCGGAAATAGCAATAGTGTAAAGCACATCGCCATCAGCGGCGCAGCAAGGTATGCCTGCCATGACGCCTGCATCCACCACCATGCATTGCTGTAGGAGCGCCGATCTTCCTTGTCGCCGGTAATGACATACACATCAATCTCGCCGCTGCGGCGCATAATGTCGTCGGCAAGTGTGCCGGTTAATATCTCCTGCCAGCGTGGGCGCGGTTTTTTGCCCACAATAATTTTGGTCATATTGTTGGCACGAGCATAAGTGATAATTTCTTCCGCCGCCTGCGCGCCTTTGACCACCTCAGTATCCGCGCCCATACGCACCGCCAGCCGCAAGGTGCGATCCAGCTGCTCCTGACCTTCCTTGCTGAGCATGTGGTGGCGGTCATTTTCGACATAAATCGCTGTCCACGGCGCCTTCAGCCCGCTCGCCATGCGCTTGGCAGCACGCACCAGCTTGCCCGAGAGCGCATCCGGCCCGATACAGACCAAAATGCGATCCGCGCCGCTCCATGCCTTCGTCATGCCGCCTTGCGACTTATAGTCGTCCATCTGCGCATCCACGCGCTCGGCAGTGCGACGCAGCGCCAGCTCGCGCAGCGCGATCAGATTGCTCTTTTTGAAAAAGTTCTGCGCGGCTCGTTTTTTGGCTTCCGGCGCAATATAGACCTTGCCCTCTTTCAGGCGCTTGAGCAGATCCTCGGTGGGAATATCAACCAGCGAGATTTCATCCGCCTTGTCAAACACCGCGTCCGGCACGGTTTCCTTCACCCAGATGCCGGTGATACGCGCCACCACATCGTTCAAGCTTTCGAGATGCTGCACATTGATGGTGGTGTAGACGTCAATCCCCGCATCGAGCAGCTCATCCACATCGTTCCAGCGCTTGGGATGGCGCGAGCCGGGCGCATTGTTATGCGCCAGCTCATCGAGCAATATCAGCTTGGGCTTACGCGCCAGCGCCGCATCAATATCAAACTCTTTGATGAGTGTGCCGCGATATTGCACCTCACGGCTGGGCAGAATCGGCAGCCCTTCGAGAAGCTTTTTGGTGTCTTCGCGGCCATGGGTTTCTACCAGCCCGACCACAGCATCAATGCCCTCGGCCAGCGCCTGCTTACCCGCCGAGAGCATGGCGTAGGTTTTACCAACCCCGGCGCATGCACCAAAAAAAATCTTAAGCCGCCCGCGTGTACTTTGTTCTTCGGTCGCTTTTTCTTCCGCCGTAATTCGGCTTAAGAGCTCATCCGGATCTGGGCGTGTTTCATCGTTCATGGCGCTAGACTAACCAATCAGCGCCCTGACTTCACCTGTTTTTTCTTCTCGGCGATGTCAGGCTGCATCGGCTTGATGGCATCCAACTCGCGGTTAAGCTCCAGCACATGCACGTAAGGTGCTGCAAAAAGTGTAGCAAAGCCGCGGCGCTCATGCAGACGGATAAGCGCTGTGAGTTCTTGATGCGACATACCGCGCGCTTTTGCCACGCGAGGAAGCTGAAAGAGCGCTGCATCAAGACTGATATGCGGGTCAAGACCACTGGCCGAGGCCGTGATCAAATCAATGGGTACACGCTGCTGGGAATCAGCCGGGTGATGCTGCTTGAGCAGCGCGATACGCGCTGCCATCTGCTCACCAAGCAGCGGGTTTGACATGCCGAGATTGGATCCGCCAGAAGCCGCTGGATTGTAAGGCGGCGTGGTGGCGGATGGCCGCCCCCAGAAATAATGCGGCATGCTGAATTGCTGGCCAATCAACTTGGAGCCCACCACCTGACCGCCCACCTCCACCAGCGAGCCGTCCGCGCGCTTAGAAAAAGCAAGCTGAGCAGCGCCGGTAATAAGCAGCGGGTAGCCAGCGCCGAGCAGCAGTGTCAGCAGCAACACAAGCATGAACGCCGGACGAACTGTGGCAATCAAGGCGCGCATCACGAAACCCCCATCGCGGCGAGCAGCATATCAATCGCCTTGATGCCGATAAATGGCACCACCAGCCCGCCAAGGCCATAGACCAGCAGGTTATGGCGCAGCAGCGCAGCAGCCCCCACCGGACGATAGGCGACGCCTTTCAGCGCCAGCGGAATCAGCGCGATGATGATCAGCGCGTTAAAGATAATCGCAGATAGCATGGCGGAAATAGGTGAGGTCAGCTGCATGATGTTAAACACGGAAAGCTGCGGATAGGTGCTGGCAAAAGCCGCCGGAATAATCGCAAAATATTTTGCAAGGTCGTTGGCGATAGAAAACGTCGTCAGCGAGCCGCGCGTCATCAGCAGCTGTTTGCCGATTTCGACAATTTCAATCAGCTTGGTCGGGTCAGAATCAAGGTCGATCATGTTGCCGGCTTCCTTGGCTGCCTGTGTGCCGGAATTCATCACCACCGCCACATCCGACTGCGCGAGCGCCGGCGCATCATTGGTGCCATCGCCCACCATGGCCACCAGTTCACCGCCTGTCTGCATTTTGCGGATCAGCTTGAGCTTGGCTTCCGGCGTTGCCTGCGCAAGGTAATCATCCACCCCCGCCTCGGCCGCAATCGCAGCGGCAGTCAGCGGATTATCACCGGTAATCATGATGCTCTTAATGCCCATTTTGCGAAGGTCAGCAAGGCGTTCCTTGATGCCGGACTTGACCACATCTTTTAGATGCACAACTCCCAGCACCTTGCCCCCATCCACCACCACCAGCGGTGTGCCACCGCTGCGCCCCACATCATCCACGCGGCGGCGAACATAGTCCGAAAGTTTGGTTCCTGATTTGGCCAGATAGGTTTCAATGGCATCGGCCGCGCCTTTCAGCACGTCACGGCTGCCAATGCGAAGGCCGCTGGTGCGTGTTTCCGCCGAAAATTCGATCAGCTCGGCGCCGCTCGGCACACCGGACGCATCCGAAATATTATATTTATTCTTGGTGAGGGTGACGATGCTTTTGCCCTCGGGAGTCTGGTCTGCGAGCGAGGAAAGCTGCGCCGCCTCTGCTAGCACCACCACCGACACACCTTCCGCCGGAATCAGGTCATCCGCCTGACGGTTGCCATGGGTGATGGTGCCGGTTTTATCCAGCAGCAGCACATTCACATCCCCCGCCGCCTCCACCGCGCGCCCCGAAGAAGCAATCACATTCGCAGCAAGCAGCCGGTTCATGCCGGCAATACCAATCGCGGAAAGCAGCCCGCCAATCGTGGTCGGTGCAAGGCACACCAGCAGCGCAATCAGAATTGTCAGGCTCACCACCTCGCCTGCCCCTGCTTTTTCCACGCTGTAGATGGAAAATGGCAGCAGAGTGATGACGGCCAGCAGGAACATCAGCGTCAGCCCCGAAAGCAGGATAGATAGCGCGATTTCGTTTGGCGTTTTCTGGCGCTTAGCGCCCTCCACCAGCGACACCATGCGATCAATGAAGCTTTCCCCGGCATTGGCGGTGATACGCACCACCAGCCAGTCTGAAAGCACGCGTGTGCCGCCAGTCACGGCATCGCAATCGCCGCCGGATTCACGAATCACCGGCGCGCTTTCGCCAGTAATCGCGCTTTCATCGACCGAGGCAATGCCGTGGGTCACCTGCCCGTCGCCGGGCACAAAATCCCCCGCTTCGATCAGCACAAGATCATCTTTGCTCAGCGAAGAAGCCGGTACTATTTTATAATCCTTGCGGCTATCAGCTGATTTAATTTTTTTCGCGCTCACTTCCTTACGCAGCGCGCGCAGCGATTCAGCCTGCGCCTTGCCACGGCCTTCTGCTACACTCTCGGCAAAATTGGCAAAAACCACCGTAAACCACAGCCAGAATGCCACCCACAGCACAAACCACGCGGGTTCATGGCTGCTGTCACCCAACCATAGCTTCTGCACATACAGCGCGCTGGTGACAATCGCCGCCACATACACCACAAACATTACCGGGTTGCGCAGCTGCACACGCGGCGACAGCTTAGCAAAGGAAGCAGCCAGCGCCGAACGCATATCCAGCGATGAAGTTTTCATGGCACAGCTCCCTGAAGCAGCACATAATCCGCCAGCGGCCCCAGCGCCCATGAGGGTACATAGGTCAGCACATCCAGCAGCACCACGACCCCGGCAAGCATGCTGGTAAATAGCAGCGTGGTGGTGGGCAGCGTGCCTGCCCCTGCGGGCGTGGCAGATTTGGTTGCCAGTGATCCCGCCAGCGCCAGCACCGGAATCATCACCCAATAGCGCCCCACGAACATGGCAACGCCCAGAAGTATATTATAAAAGGTCGAGTTCGCACTCAGGCCAGCAAAAGCGCTGCCATTATTGTTGCTGGCGGAAGAGAGCGCATAAAGCACTTCGGTGAAGCCATGGGCGCCGGGGTTTAAGATGCCACTCCTGCCTGCCTCGGTGGAGATGGCAATTGCAGTGCCGGCAAGCACTATCGATGCCGGAATAATCACCACCAGCGAGGCCATTTTAATTTCAAAGGCGCCGATCTTTTTGCCGAGATATTCAGGCGTGCGCCCCACCATCAACCCGCCGATGAAAACCGTAAGCAGCACATACACCGCCATGCCATAAAGACCGCTACCCACACCGCCATACACCACCTCGCCAAACTGGATGAATAGCAGCGGAATCAGACCGGAAAGCGGCGCAAACGACGCATGCATAGCATTGACCGAACCGTTGGAGGTCGCCGTAGTGGACACCGCCCACATGGCGGAGCTCGCCGCGCCAAAGCGCACCTCTTTACCTTCCATGTTACCTTGCGCGCTATCGACAATCGCACTATCGAGTGTTGGGTTGGGTCTGAGTTCGCCATAAGCGGCCAGTAGCGCCAGCGGCACAAAAATAATGGTCATCGCTGAAAACAGCACCCAGCCCTGCCTACGATCCCCTACCATGACGCCAAAAAGATAAGTAAATGAGGCGGGAATCAGCAGAATCGAAAGAATCTGGATAAGGTTGGTGTAGGCGTTCGGATTTTCAAAGGGATGCGCCGCATTCGCATTGAAAAAACCGCCCCCATTACTACCCAGCATTTTAATTGCCACCTGCGACGCCGCGGGCCCCTGCGCAATCAGCCCCTCCTGCCCTTCGAGCGAAAGATAGGGCGTGTAGGCAAGCAGGTTCTGAACCACCCCCTGCGACGCAAGAAACAACGCAAACACCACCGAAAGCGGCAGCAGAATATAAAGAATACTACGCACCACATCCACCCAGGCGTTGCCCAGCGTATCGCTGCGCTTGCGGCTGATGCCGCGGCATAGCGCCACCGCCACCGCCATACCCGTGGCGGCAGAAAGGAAGTTCTGCACCGTAAGCCCCGCCATCTGAGAAAAATAGCTCAGTGTGGTCTCGCCGCCATAGCTCTGCCAATTCGTGTTGGTGACAAAGCTCATCGCCACGTTGAATGCCAAATCCGGCGCGAGCGCGGGCATGTTCTGAGGGTTCAGCGGCAGCAGATGCTGCGACAGCAGCATAGCATATAATGCAAGAAAGCTCGCCGCACCCAGCATTAAAATAGCGGCAGCATATTGCTTCCAGCTCATCTCCTCATCGGCGCGCACACCACAACAGCGATAAATTCCGCGCTCCAGCCAGCCAAGCGGCAGCTCCAGCAGCAGCGCGCGGCGCATGTAAACGCGTGCCATGTACCAGCCAAGCGGTTTGATGCACAGAGCAATCACCAGCAAACAGAAGGCGATATAGAAGAAAGCGTATGTCATATCAGGGGAAAAGTTCCGGTTTCAGCAGCGCCACCACCAGATAAATAAACAGAAGCGCAGAAATCACCGTAAGCAAGACCAGCATCGCTATTTGCCCCTCAGCCGATCCAGCGACCAGATAAGCGTGGCGGCCGAAATAAAACCAACCATGGCCACACTACCGTAGAACAACGCTGCCATAACCACCTTCAGTGGTGATCCGGGCGGGAATCGAACCCGCGACAACCTGATTAAAAGTCAGGTGCTCTACCGACTGAGCTACCGGATCATCGATGCGTAAAAGAGATTGGGACAATAAGGATTAAAGTGGTTTTGTCAACCACCTAAGATAAAAAATTATTTTAGCTTCCAGCTGCCATCTTCCGCCTGATATTGGGCGCCTGAGGGCAGTGCCGAAACAATCTGCTGCGCGGCAAGCCTGCCCACCACATCCACTGGCTGGCCATTTTCCTTGGAAATGCGCAGATACTCTATCTTTCGCTTGGCATTAATATCCGTTGCCAGCTCAATCACCTCCTTGGATTTGGCAATCGGCACAACATAGCCGTTCTGCCCTTCCCCCACCAGCCCCTGCGACCTTGCGGCGGCTAAATCCAGCGCATAAGCGGGCAGCGAGATCATTGTCAGAACCATGATTAAGAGTGCTTTTTTCATGATAACCCCCTAGAAAATATCTTTATTTTTAGCAATAGACTGCTGCACATCGCGCTCAATTTCCACTTTCACCTTGTGCTCGATTTTCACATTCATGTTGATCTCAATCGGCTTGTCCGGCGCCTCGACCTTGACAGTAGGTGTGCATGCCATCAGCAAGGTGGGCAGTAAAACGATCAGGTGATTAGTTTTCATGGTTGTTTCCGTTCGAGTAGCAGATCTGGGTTGATGCTGGGCATCACGCTATGTTGAATCAGCTGTAGCACATCGCCGGAAAAATTCACGTTCATTTTCACTTCACGGCCATCATACAGGTCTGGGTTGCGGCCACGAAGCGCAAGCACAATCGACAGCTGGTCATGTTGCTGCGAGTCCAGCGCAAGTGAGAATTCCTGATAGTGAAAATTAGAAAGCACATCACGCAGCATGGTCATCTGTTCGTTGGTGGCGGGAATCACCTCCGGGGCGATTTTAACCACACCTTTTTCAAGCGTTTTGAGCTGACCGGAAGCAATTGTGATTTTTTTTCCATCCATCGTCAGTGGCAGTGTGCCGGAAACCTCGCCGGTTGCCAGAGCTTTTCCCGATGCCAGCATTTCCAGCAGCCGCTCAAGCGGCACTTTTTCGACCTGCAGCACAAATGAAACAGGCTGCGAACTGGCAAGATTGATCTGGATGAGGTCGCTTTTTAAGTGCCCTCCCTGCCATGGCAGCGAAACACCGCGAATCGCAAGTTGCTGGCCAGCGAGTATCAAATTCATGCGATATTGCTCATCTTTACTGAAAACTCTGCCCTCCAGCGAAGCCGTGCTATTCTCATAGCTCCATGTGCCTTTGCCTGCGAGCAGTGGCACCGCCAGAAAGCTGGCGGGCGGCACCAACCCTTCCAGCGCCCAGCTGCCTTTGAAACCACCGCCACTCTGGCTGTAATCAATGGTCAGCTTATCAGCAGAAATCTTAGGTTCCTTAAGCGCAATGTCACGCACAACCGCGCGGGAAAGCGATACAGATTCCAGTGTGAACTCCGCTGCGGGAAGCCCAGCCAGCGCCATGCGCTGCTTAATCTGCTGCTCAAGCAGCTTGTTCATGGGCAGCAAACTAATAAGCGCAGCTAAAATCACTATCAATAAAAACAGTGCGACGCCGAATCTACGCATCATCTCTTTCCCGGTAGCGCGCAAGGAAGCGTACTGCAAACTCAGTCAGCGTGCCATCGCTGATGGCGGCGCGCAGCCCCTGCATCAGCGTCTGGTAAAATGTCAGGTTGTGCCAGGTCAGCAGCATGGGCCCCAGCATTTCATCCGCTTTGAAGAGATGGTGCAGGTAAGCGCGGCTGTAGCTGCTGCAGGCAGGGCATGGGCAGCCCTCCATCAGCGGCGCGGGATCATCGGCAAATTTTGCATTTTTGATGTTATGCTCGCCAGTGTCGGTGTAAGCACGGGCATTGCGGCCAGAGCGCGTGGGAATCACGCAATCAAACATATCCACGCCGCGCAGCACCGCGCCGATAATATCATCGGGCTTGCCCACACCCATCAGGTAGCGTGGGGCATGCTCGGGCATGTGCGGCATGGTGCTATCCAGTACGTTAAACATCAGTTCCTGCCCCTCACCCACCGCCAGCCCGCCAATCGCGTAGCCGTCAAAACCAATGGCTTTGAGTGCCGCCGCTGATTCCTCACGAAGATCAGGATAAATGCCACCTTGGACGATGCCGAATAGCAATTGTCGTCCCTGCGAAAGCAGGGACCCTGTAGCATTATTAAACTGAACATTTACAGGATTCCCGCTTTCGCGGGAATGACAAACAACAAACGCCTCCTTGGAGCGCAGCGCCCAGCGCATCGACAGCTCCATGGATTCTTTCGCCTGCTGGTGCGTCGCCGGATAGGGCGTGCATTCATCAAACGCCATGGTGATATCGCTGCCCAGCAGATGCTGAATTTCGATGGAGCGCTCTGGCGTCAGCTCATAGGTTGTGCCATCAAGGTGCGATTGAAACACAACACCGCGCTCGCTCATTTTTCTGAGTTTTGACAGCGACATCACCTGAAAACCGCCCGAGTCGGTGAGAATCGGCTTATCCCAGTTCATAAACTGGTGCAGGCCGCCAAGCTTGGCGATACGCTCGGCAGTTGGCCTCAGCATCAGATGGTAGGTGTTGCCGAGGATGATATCCGCGCCCGTCTGCTTCACGGATTCAGGCATCATCGCCTTCACGGTGGCCGCGGTGCCCACGGGCATAAAAGCAGGCGTGCGAATTTCGCCATGCGCTGTGGCCAATACGCCAAGGCGGGCATTGCCCGAACGATGATGGATGGTGAATGTGGTTGTCATCCGGCATTGCTAGCCGCAAGAACTACCGCACGCAACCTACTTCTTAACGATTTTCTTCTGCAGCGCCGGAATTTTATCAATCTGCATCGCCGCCCATATGGTGGCCACACCAGCGCCCGCACCGGCAAGAATCTGGGCAACAGTGCCCTCTGCCAGCGATGCGGCAACATAAGAAACAATAAACACCACCGGCACGCCGACAATGAACTTCGCCCAGAAACAATAATTAAACCCACCAGTAGAGCAGCCGGTTGAACAAGCTGCTGATGTTTCTTTTGTCTGAGTCATAACAATCCCTCCTGTGAGATGAGCATATTAGCGCATTTGAGAGAAATTCACAACCACAGGCTGTAGGATTCAGGTGCTGCTCTTATGAATCAGCCGATTCGGCGCGGTAAAGCAGGCAGGCATCACCGTAGGAATAAAAACGATAGCGCTGCATAATGGCGTGCTGGTAAGCCGCAAGCATGCGCTCGCGGCCTGAAAAGGCTGATACCAGCATAAAAAGCGTTGATTTAGGCAGGTGAAAATTTGTCAGCAGCATATCGACGATTTTAAAGCGGTAGCCGGGCGTGATAAAAATGTCCGTCTCAGCATCATAGGCCGCAAGCGTGCCGTCCTGAGCAGCAGCGGATTCCAGCGTACGCATCGAAGTGGTGCCAACGGCGATCACACGCCCGCCGCGCGCACGCGCTTCATTGATGGCGCTAGCCGCCTGCGCGCTCACCTGCGCCCATTCACTATGCATCGTGTGGTCTTTAGTATCTTCTGCCTTCACTGGCAGAAACGTGCCGCCGCCAACATGCAGCGTTACCTCCACGCGCTTCACGCCCGCCTTATCAATCGCTGAAAGCAGCCGCGGCGTGAAATGCAGCCCGGCGGTTGGCGCAGCAACCGATCCCTCGTGTTTAGCGTAGACAGTCTGGTAATCTTGCTTATCAGCAGCACCATCGCCGCGTTCGATGTAAGGCGGCAGCGGCACATGGCCATAGCGCTCAAGCTTTTCCCGCCAGTTTTCTCCCAAAGCAATCACTACCTGCCCATCACCCTGCTTTTCAAGCACCTGTGCGGTAAAATCCGGCGCAATGGTAAGGCTATCGCCCGGGCGGAGTTTTTTTGCGGGTTTAGCAAAACACTGCCAAACACCTGCTGCCTGGCCGGTGCATTGCTTGTGAAGGAGCAGCTCTATTTTCGCTTCGCCGCGCTGGGCAAACAGCCGCGCGGGAATGACCTTGGTGTTGTTAAACACCATCACATCGCCCGGCTTCAAAAAATCTGGCAGCTCAGAGACGATAGCATCCTGAAGCGCCTCGCGTACCACCAGCAGGCGTGCAGCATCACGCGGCTCTGCGGGATGCGTCGCAATCAGCGATTCAGGAAGCTGGAAATCAAAAAGCGCCGTTTTCAATTATTGATTGGCTGCTTTCGGGGTTTCGTTCACGTCCGCGGCCACCTGCACTTTGATGATTTTATCGGGCTCGCTGACCTTGCCGTTATCGCCGCGATCACCTTTTTTGATCTTATCGACAAATTCCATACCGCTGGTCACCTTGCCCCAGTAGGTATACTGGCCATCAAGGTAGGTCGAGGCGGCAAGCACAATGAAAAACTGGCTGTCAGCGCTGTTGATATCCGCCGCACGCGCCATAGAAACTGCGCCGCGCATATGTGGTTCTTTGGAGAATTCGGCCTTGATTTTCTGACCACTGCCGCCCATGCCGGTGCCGGTCGGGTCACCCGTTTGCGCCATGAAGCCTTCAATCACGCGGTGAAACACCACCCCATCATAAAAGCCCTGACGCACCAGTTCTTTGATGCGCTTCACGTGCTTCGGCGCCAGATCCGGGCGCATCTCAATCACCACGCGGCCATCTTTCAAATCCATGTAAAGGGTATTTTCGAGGGGATTTTCAGCGGCTTTGGCCATAGTTGTTGCTCCTAAAATAATGGCAAGTGTAAGGGCGAGTTTGCGCAGCATGCGTACTCCTTGGAAAAAGTTGGATAAACTAAACTTGAGTCTGAAGGTAGGCAGAAAGACCCATGGTTTCAATCATTTTCAGCTGCGTGCGCAGGAAAAGATCGTGCTCCTCTTCGCTATCAAGAATTTTATGCAGCAGATCGCCGCTGACATAATCTTCCTTGGATTCGCAGTAGGTAATGGCTTCTTTGAGGTCCTTGTTGGCGTTCTGCTCCAGCTTGAGGTCGCAGGTAAGAATTTCTTTTACATCCTCGCCGATCATCAGCTTGCCGAGATCCTGCAGGTTGGGCAGGCCGCCAAGGTATAAGATGCGCTCGACCAGCATGTCGGCATGTTTCATCTCATCGATGGATTCTTTATATTCATGATCCGCGAGCTTATTGAAGCCCATATGCTTGAGCATCCGCGCATGGAGAAAATATTGATTGATGGCGGTCAGCTCATTTTTCAGAATGGTATTGAGATGTTTAATCGTCATTTTATCAGGCGCAGGCATAAAAACTCACAGCATGGGTTGCTCAACTGCCGCGCTTTATGCCGGGGAGGTATAAAAATGTCAAGCAAAACCAATGTTTTGCGAGTGATTCGCAATACCGCTCAGGCTACTTCGTGACACACAGGCGATTTCGATCCGCCAGCGCGTCTTTAATTTCCGGCACACATTTACCGCATACCGGCCTGCAGCCCATGCGCCTGAATAGCTCGCTGGCAGACGCACACCCATCCTGCGCGATGGAATCAATATGCTTATCTTTGATGTTGTTGCAGATACAGACGTACATAACGCCAGCACCATAATGCGAATGATTCGCAAATTCAAGTGTTTTATTTCAGCAGATCCGGCCGGATTTCTGAGATTAAACGACATGTCGCCGCCGTTTGTGTCAGACTATAGCTTGTTGCGGCTGACGAGGTAACGCAGCTGCTGGTAGAAGCACCACTCCCGTCCACTACTATGTCATGACTCCACCCCAAATCGACAGCGACAATGCTACCGCTGCCCGGCACACCATCATCAATTTTAGAGTCGATGCTGAAAGCATGCTGAGGCACCATAGTTCGGCGAGTTGATCTAGCTGAAATACTCATATCACCAGTCGCACAATCGGTTAGTGCCATGTAAAGCCAGACATAGCCCCACTTTGAAAAAGCGCTCATGCCGTAACCACTATTGGATGGTAATTTTCTTGGTCTTTCAGGACAAGAATATCCATTATCAGCGTTTTGAGCAGGTAGCAGGCCTGATTCGCTGAGGTGTCGCCAGAAATAGAGCGGCTCATAGGCAAGCTGACTTTCATTGCCTCCCATGCCGTTGACTTTACCGTCCATGCGCCAGCCAGCTTCGTTTCCTCTGTATAGACCAAAACTTGTAGCAGTATCATAAGCCACATCGCCCGGCAGCAGCTTATAGCGCTCGACAAACGTATCGGTCGCAATTTTAATTTTCTGTATATCCGCGATATCAGCGCGCACCAGCGCTGCGTTCATCAGGTCGCGCCCAATGAGCACACCACCCATCAAAAGCCCGATGATGACAATCACAATCGATACTTCAACAAGAGTAAATGCAGAGCGATTATGGCCAGACAGCATGCGCACCTAAAAAACAAAACCATAC